>DXMB01000070.1:0-10840 GCA_019414425.1 Collinsella sp. | reverse complement strand
TAGGAAAGCTCGGTGGGCATGGGGCCCGAACCGACGCGGGTGATATAGGCCTTCATGACGCCCAGCACGCGGTCGACGTTCTTCATGCCGACGCCGGAACCGGTAATGGCGCCGCCGGCGGTGCAGTTGGAAGACGTCACGTACGGATAGGTGCCGTGGTCGATGTCGAGCAGCGTCGCCTGGGCGCCCTCAAACAGCAAATCCTTGCCCTCGTCGATCATGTTGTTGAGCAGCAGGCTCGTCTCGGTGATGTAGGGGCGCAGGCGCTCGGCCATGGGCAGGTACTCGTCGCAAATCTGGTCCACGGTGTAGGTGGGCAGGTTGTAGATGAGCTCTAGCTCGGGGTTCACGCGGGCAAGAGCGGTCTCCAGCTTATCGCGGAACAGCGCCTCATCCAGCATGTCCTGCATACGCAGGCCAATACGGGCCATCTTGTCCTGGTAGCACGGACCGATGCCGCGCTTGGTGGTACCGATGTTCTTCTTGCCGAGCTTCTGCTCAAAGGCGCCATCCAGATCGATGTGGTACGGCATGATGACATGCGCGTTGCCGCTGATCTTGAGATTCTTGGTGGTGATGCCGTCGGCCTCGAACATGTCGATCTCCTCAAGGACGACCTTGGGGTTGACGACGCAGCCGTTACCGATCACCGACACGTGGTCGGAATACATGATGCCGGAGGGCACCTGGTGCAGGCCGTACTTCTTGCCGTTGACGACGATGGTGTGGCCGGCGTTGTTGCCGCCCGAATAGCGCACGACGGCATCAAAGTCGCCGGCGACCAGGTCGCAGATCTTACCCTTGCCCTCATCGCCCCACTGGGCACCGACCAAAACGGTTGACGGCATGTTTACTCCTCACATTCATGGACTGTCCGCACACCGCAAGTGCGCAGAAGCACAAAACATTCCCAGTATACCCGTGCAACGGGCGCCTGTCCTACTCCTCGGTATGCGCCCCATCAAGCTCATAGAACTTGGTGGATGCCGGCAGGAACATCAGGTCGACGTCGCCAATCGGGCCCGAACGGTTCTTGGCCACGACGATACGCGTAACGCCCTCGTCGGGTCGGTCGTCGCGCGAGGCCTCGGCCTCGTCGGCGGATCGGTCCAAGAACATGACGATATCGGCGTCCTGCTCGATGGAGCCCGATTCACGCAGGTCGGACAGCTGCGGGCGCTTGCCGGTACGGGATTCAACCTGACGCGACAGCTGCGACAGCGCGATCAGCGGAATCTTGAGCTCCTTGGCCATAATCTTCAGACCACGCGACATCTCGGAGACCTCGACGGTACGGCTCTCGGAACGACGTCCCGGCGGAGGACTCACCAGCTGCAAATAGTCCAGGATGATGATGGCCTTCTCCTTGTTATGGAGCATGCGGCGGCTCTTGGCGCGAATCTCGGTCACCGTGGTGCCGGGCGTATCGTCAATCAGAATATCGAGCTTGGACAGCGTCTGCGTGGCCTCATTGATGTTGGCCCACTGCTCGGGACTAATGCGGCCCGTACGGAAATCGCTGATCGAGATCATGGCATAGGCGCAAATCAGACGCTGGGCAATTTCCTTGCCCGACATCTCCAGCGAGAAGAAGCCGACGGTATAGCCCGCGGCGGCGGCGTTGAGCGCCAAGTTCAGGGCGAACGACGTCTTACCCACGGCGGGGCGGGCGCCGATGATGATGAGCTGACCTTCGCGGAAACCCATGAGCATACGGTCGAGCGACGGGAAGCCCGTGGGCACGCCTGCAGCCTGACCGCCAGCCTTGCACACTTCCTCGGCCTCGTTATAGGCCTCGACCATAAACTCGGTCAGCGTCTTGTAGCTCGACTTAACCTCACGCGCCGTGACCTTGAGCAGCTTGCTCTCGGCCAGCTCCACGACCTCTTTGGTGTCGGTGGGGGCGTTGTAGGCCAGCGCGTTGATCTCGTTGGTGGCGCCAATCAGCTCACGCAGCATCGAGTCGCGACGAACGATGGCGGCATGGTGCTGCCAGTTGACGAGCGACAGGGTCTGTCCCATCAGCTCCAAAATGTACGCCTCGCCGCCCACGGCATCGAGCTTGTTGATGCTTCGCAGGTAATCGATCAGCGAGATGGAGTCGATGGGGATGCGACTGTTGTACATATCGACCATCGCGGTATAGATGGTCTTATGAATGGGCCGGTAGAAGTCATCGGGCTGCAGCTCGACCTGGGCCTCTTCGACCACCTCGGGCGATAGCAGCATAGCGGCCAGTACGTTGGCCTCTGCATCTTGGTTTTGGGGGAGACCCAACTTGGAACCGCGGTCCTCGACCGTCAGTCCCGTCTCCCTATCGTCATATGCCATGAGCATCCTCATTCATATCGCTTGCGAGCATCCATAGTATCAGCCACGGCTATAAATCGAGCCGCGCCTTGGCAATCATCACCGAACCAAACGGATGAACGGTCCTATACACGGGACCGCATCTCAATGACTGCTATGAACTCACCCGGCGCAAAAAATAAAAGGGCGCCCTGGTCTCCCAGAGCGCCCTTCTTAGAACAAGATTGTTGCGTTGCAGCAAATGCTACTCGGCAGCAGCCTCGGTCTCGACCTCGGCGGTCTCGGTCTCGGCGACCTCAGCGGTCTCCTCAACCTCAGCCTCGGCAGCGAGCTCCTCGGCGGTAACGCCGACGAGAACGACAACCTCGGCCTTGATCTCGCGGTACAGCGAGATAGCGACGGTGTGGGCACCGGCAACCTTGATGGGCTTACCGAGCTCGACGCGCTTGCGGTCGATATCCATACCGAGCTGATCCTTGATGGCGTCAGCGATCATGGCGGCGGTAACGGAGCCAAAGAGGATGCCCTCGTCGCCAACCTTGACGTCAACGGTGACCTGCTTGCCCTCGAAGGCAGCCTTGGTCTCGTTGGCGGTAGCCAGACGGACGGCCTCGCGCTTGGCGATGTTGTTGCGACGCTCGTCAAGCTGCTTGAGGTTGCCCTTGGTGGCGGCAACAGCGAGCTTCTTGGGGAACAGGAAGTTCTCAGCGTAACCCTGAGCGACCTCTACGACGTCACCCTCGCCGCCCTTGCCCTTGATCTCATCGAGAAGAATAACCTTCATGATGCGTCTCCCTTCTTAGCCGCGGTCGCGGTTGCCACGAGAGGAAACCACGGGGACGGTGTACGGCAGGAGAGCCATCTCGCGGGCGCGCTTGATGGCGTTGGCGATGTCATGCTGATGCTGCGTGCAAGCGCCAGTGACGCGACGGGGCTTGATCTTGCCACGGTCGGTCATGTACTTACGGAGAAGCTGAGTGTCCTTATAGTCGATGAACTCAGTGTTCTCCTTGCAGAACTGGCAGTACTTACGACGCGGCTGACGTGCAGAATAATCATTAGCCATGTCAAAATACCTTTCGTTTGGCAACTTCGGCGAGCCGAAGCCGCCTCTCACTCAAAAATAGGTGAACAACCCTTAGAACGGGATGTCCTCATCGTAGACGTCGACCGCGGGCGGCGTAGCCACCGGTGCGGCAGGACGTGCTGCGGGCGCGGGAGCTGCGGGGGCGTAACCGCCCTGATCGTAGCCACCCTGGCCACCACGGGAGCTCATAAACTCGATTTCATCGACGATGACCTCAAGCTTGCTCCTGCGCTGGCCGTCGCGCTCCCAAGAGCTGTAGCGCAGCTTGCCCTCGATCGCGACCTTGTTTCCCTTTGCCAGGAAACGGCTCACGGCCTCGGCGCGGGTGCCGAACATAGTGCAGTCGACAAAGTTGGGATAGTCCTCCCACTCGCCAGTCTGCGCGTTGCGGCGACGATCGTTCACGGCGACGCCAAAGGACAGAACCTGGGTTCCGCCGGCGGTGGCGCGCAGCTCGGGATCGCGGGTGAGATTACCGGTGATGTTCACTCGATTGATGCTCATAACTCACTACTTCCTCTTGGGGCACAAGCCCAGTCCAAAACGACAGTCTTACTCCTGGTCGTCGCGACGGACGATCATGTGGCGGACCACAGCGTCGGTGATGCGCAGGACGCGATCAAGCTCGGCGATCTGGGTAGGATCTGCATGGAAGTTGATGAGGGTGTAGTCACCATCGGTGAGGTCGTTGATCTCGTAGGCGAGCTTGCGCTTGCCCCACTCGTCAACGGAGTCGACCTTGCCAGCGCCCTCAGCGATCGTGGTATCGATACGCTTCATAACAGCGAGACGGGTCTCGGGGTCGAGCGACGGGTCAACAAAGAACAGCAGTTCATAAGCCTTCATATTGTCACCTCCTCTGGGCAAATGTGGCTTCAGGTCGTGAAGGTGCGCCTGAAGCAGGAAAAGACTTGGTAATAATATCTTTCAACCTCCCAGGCTGCAAGAATATGCAGCTACAACCTCATGACCTCCACATATACCCATGCTTACACGGCACTTCTCGCGTATTCCAACCAAATGCTGACCAAGAGCTTGACGAATTCGATAGCAAGATACGCTGCGGCGAGGACAACCTGAGTCAAACCGCAGGTCGCCGATTGCAGGGTTGTGGTCACGAAATGCATACCACCGGTTCGATCGATTGCCTCAAAATTTTTAAATTCGCTGCCGCGTCATTCATGAATACCTATTTTGAACAGATCATCGAGCGGGATCTGGCTGGTCAGGATGCTTTTTTAGTACCCATCTGGCACATGCCGGATACGGGTGCGGAGCGAGCGCTTTAAAAAATGCCAAGTTTTCTGTTTGCACTTTTCGATTCCTCGTGTATACTGACTTTCGCATTTAACGGAGAGTTGTCCGAGTGGCCGAAGGAGCACGATTGGAAATCGTGTAGGCGTCAAAAGCGTCTCCAGGGTTCAAATCCCTGACTCTCCGCCAGTTAATTCCAAAGCAGGCCTTAGTGCCTGCTTTGTTTTTACCCCACGCGGAGGGGTGGCAGAGTGGTTGAATGCGGCGGTCTCGAAAACCGTTTGGCCTGTATAAGGTCACGAGGGTTCGAATCCCTCCTCCTCCGCCATTTTGGTTGAGAAAGCTCCCAGGAATGGGAGCTTTTTTGTTTTGAGTCCCTAACAAGCAAATACGGCGAAGAAGGAGGGGTTCGAACCCGCCAGGGCGCAAAGCGTAAAGAAAACGCACCAGTGGCGCGTTTTTAGCGCAGCGCGGTCGGCGTAAGCCGACCGGATAAATTTTGAGCGCCGCTCAAAATTTAGACATCCCTCCTATTCAGCCACGTCCCCATCGCGTTCAGCATCAACCCAGATCCCCAAACATGTACATCACCCTCCAAAAACGATATTTTTCGACATCTTTGGAGGCTGATGTACATACTTGAAACCTATGACCGCACCCAGTCCCGACCGTTTGCCGAGCAATAGGGTCGCAATCGGCGCCGAACATGTACTATGTACGGGCATTGTCCAAACCCGTAACCCAAAGGACCCCATCTTGCCCGTCGTCGCCGCCATAACCGTTACCTCACATGCCTCGGATGCCATGGTCGCTATCCCATTTTGGCTTGAGATGTTCGCCGTTGTCGCGGCATCGATCTCAGGCGTTCTGGTTGCGCGCGAGCACAAGCTTGACCTGGTGGGCGCCGTCGCGCTCGCCGTGGTTTGCGGCTTGGGCGGCGGTCTTTTGCGCGACATGACACTCCAGGTCGGCAACGTCTACATCCTCAACCAGCCAATGGCGCTGCCGCTCTCCATCGCCACGGCGGCCATCATTTACATCTTCCCGGCAATCGTCGATAAGCCCGACAAACTCATCCCCCTGCTCGACATCATCTCGGTCGGCATCTATGCGGCAACCGGCGCAGACAAGGCACTGGTCTACGGATTTGCACCCGTCGTTTGCATCATGATGGGCTTTTTCACCGCGGTGGGCGGCGGCATGCTGCGCGACGGCTTTATGGGCGTGGTTCCGGGCATTTTCCAACGCACCAACTTTTATGCCATCGCGGCCATCGCCGGATCGGCAAGCTATGTAAGCCTCGTCATGAGTGGCTTGGTCAGCAATGTCGCCGCGCTGGTCGTATGCGTTATCGTGACCATGGGTCTGCGCTGGCTCTCGCTGCGCTTTGACATCAAAAGCCCCACCGAAGAAGACATCGCGCACTTTTTACATCGCAAAAAGTAGATAGCAAGGCACGACCTTTCGAAATGCAACCGAGAGGTTCTTTTAGAGCGCTCGCACGTTGGGTACCCTGTTAGATATATGCCGAGTATCTAACGAAGGATTCACTATGCCTTGCAACCTAGAACCGTCGAACAAGCGCCGCAAAGCGCAGGCCCGCATCGCCCTCCTATTCGTACTGATTGCGCTTGCGCTGACCGTACTTCCCACGGCGTCGTTCGCCGGCACAGACACCGCGGGCAACGTACTCGCAACCGAAGCTGACTCAAATCCGTCTGGCGTCGCGGGCGACCTGTACTGGGCTGGCCAAAGCCTTAACCTGGACGATGCCTCCATCGGCCGCGATATTATCGCGGCAGGCGACAGCCTATCGATTCGCGACTGCACCGTAGGCGGCGCCATTCGCCTGGCGGCGCGTACCATCGATATCTCCAAAACCGCAATCGATGGCAGCGTGACGGTAGCCGGTCAGCACGTCGTGCTCAACACCGGTAGCACCGCCAACTGTTTTTACGCGATGGGCGATACTGTTGCCCTGCGAGGCTCCACCAAGTCGGCAGCACTTGCAGGCGATACGGTGACCATCGACGGCACCGTCGAGGGCGATGTCGAGGTTTGGGCCGATAAGCTCGTCTTGGGCAAAAACGCCCGCATCACCGGCACCGTGAGCGCGCATGTTTCCGAGGACCCCGAGCGGGCCGAGGGCGCTCAGGTCGGCGCCCTCAAGATCGACCGTACCGAGAACGAGAACACCTCAACGATTAACGACACCATCGGCGGCATCGTCGCCGCGGCGCTTTCCACTTGCTTTGTCGCGATCCTCCTCGAGCTCGTCTTTCCGCGCGCGACCGCCAGCGCCGCCGGCATGCTTCGTCAACGACCTACCCCTCTGTGGGTGAGCGGTCTTTTGGGCACGGTGGCCGCCGTTCCCGCCGTCCTGTTACTCATCATCTCGATTGCAGGTCTGTCACTCGCCGGAGCTCTCATGTGCGCCGTGATCGGTATCGCTCTGGTCTCGGCGGCGTTTACGGGCACCGCGATCGCACGCATGATCGGACACAGCCAGAACCGCTACGCCATGGCCGCCGTGGGCGGTATCGCCGCGGGCGCACTCACGGCACTTCCCCTTATGGGCAGCTTTGTCAGCGGCGTAGCCTTCGTCTTTACGCTCGGCTACGTCATCCAGATCATCTGGCGCAACGCCCGCCTCAAGCCGCAGCAGGCCGCCAATACTCCGGGCCTTCCTTCCGCCTAGCCGTCAACCACCACAAAGGGGACAGACACCTTTGCGGTGGTGCAGACCAACTCAATCCCTGTGCACCAAAAAGGGCACCGACCGCGATGGTCGGCGCCCTTTCTTGTTAGTCGCTATAAAGCTCGGCGCTTATTTGTTGACCTGACCGGCGCGGACTGCGGCCTTCTTGCGGTCGGTAGCATTGAGCAGACGCTTGCGCAGGCGGATGTTCTTGGGAGTGATCTCCACCAGCTCGTCGTCGGCGATGTACTCCAGCGCCTCCTCCAGCGAGAAGGTGCGGGGCGGCACCAGCTGGACGGAGATATCGGAGGTCGAGGAACGCTGGTTGCCCAGGTTCTTGGTACGGGCGATGTTGACGACCATGTCGCCGACCTTGCTGCGCTCGCCCACGATCATGCCCTCGTAGCATTCGGTACCCGGCTCAACAAACAGCTGGCCGCGCTCCTGCAGCGTGCCCAGAGCGTAGGCAACGGCTTTCTCGGTGGTCATGGAGATCATGGCGCCGTTCTGGCGGTTGCCGATCTCGCCGGCATAGGGGCCGTACTCCAGGAAGGTGTGGTAGAACACGCCCTCGCCGTGAGTGACGTTCATGATGCGGTTCTTAAGACCCATGATGCCGCGGGTCGGGATCTTAAACTCGAGGTGCGTCACGATACCCGAGGTATCCATGCTCGTCATGATGCCGCCGGAGGTGCCGAAGACCTCAACGACCTTGCCCGAATACTCGTCCGGGCACTCGACGACGGCCTGCTCGACGGGCTCCATCTTATTGCCGTTCTCGTCCTTCTTAAACAGAACGCGGGGACGGCCGACCTGGAACTCAAAGCCCTCGCGACGCATGGACTCCATCAGGACGGACAGGTGCAGAATGCCGCGGCCCGAGACCTCGACGCCGCTCTTGTCCTCGAGCTCCTCGATCTTCATGGTCACGTTGTTCTCGGCCTCGTTGAACAGGCGCTCCTTGAGCTGACGGGCACCCACGATGTCGCCGTCGCGGCCGACGAGCGGGGAGGTCGAAGCCTCAAAGACGATGGACAGGGTCGGCGGGTCGATCTCGATGGGTTCGAGCTCAACGGGGTTCTCGGGATCGGTGTAGACATCGCCGATATCGGTGCGGTCGATGCCCACGACGGCGGCGATATCACCGGCGCCGACTTCCTGGCACTCGGTGCGACCCAGGTAGTCGAAAGTAAAGAGCTGCTTGACGGTAGCGGTAGCGCTGGAACCGTCGTTCTTGACGACCAGGATCTGATCGCCCTGGTGAATGGTGCCGGAGTACACGCGACCGATACCGATGCGGCCAACGAAGTTGGAGTGGTCGATGGTCACACACTGCATGGCCAGCGGGGCGTTCTCGTCAACCTCGGGCGCGGGCATGTCGTCGATGATCATATCGAGCAGCGGATACATGTCCATGTTGCCGTCGTTGGGGTCAAGGCGGGCAAAGCCATTCATGGCGCTGGCGTAGACCACGTGCTCCATGGCAAACTCAAGCTGGTCGTCGGTGGCGCCCAGGTCGGCCATCAGGTCCAGGCAGTCGTTGTAGGCCTTCTCGGGGTTGGCGCCCGGACGGTCGATCTTGTTGATGACGATCATGATCTTGAGGCCGGTGTCGATGGCGTGACGCAGCACGAAGCGGGTCTGGGGCATGGGGCCCTCAAAGGCATCGACCAGCAGCAGGGCGCCGTCGGCCATACGCAGCACGCGCTCGACCTCGCCGCCAAAGTCGGCGTGGCCCGGGGTGTCGATGACGTTGATCTTAACGTCCTTGTACTCGATAGAGATGTTCTTGGCGAGAATCGTAATGCCGCGCTCGCGCTCCTGGTCGTTAGAATCCAGGACGCGGTCCTCGACCTGCTGGTTGGCACGGAAGGCGTCCGTGGCACGCAGGAGCTTGTCGACCATCGTCGTCTTGCCGTGGTCGACGTGAGCGATGATGGCGATGTTCCTCAGATTGTCTACGCGCATGTAGTTCCCCCATCTTCTATCTATATACAACCGGCACGCGTATGCGACCCGCCCAGTAACACAACGCTCGGCGGGAATTTTGAGCCTTTTACCGAAAACTCGTTTATTTTAGCGATTTTAGATAAGAGGGGTTTCCTCGCCTGCAGGTTCAGGGTCGCTCCACATAAAACCATCGCCGGCGCCCACACCTTCGTACAGTACATATGCCGAAAAGCCGCTCTCGAGCGTCGTCTCAAAGAAACTCACAAGCAGGGCGTCATGGTAGCCGCCATCAATTTCGACACAACCGGTGTAGCCGATGGCGTAACGGGCGATGCGACCCAGGCCCTCGTCCTTAAGGCCCATCTTGTGCTCGGAGATAAAGTTGGTGGCAGCCTCGAGGCATGCCTCCTCGCCGTCCTCGTCGAGTGCCGCCAGATAGCGGTTGGACGCGGCGTCTTCGATCGCAACGACAACACCGGGGTTCTCACCAGCGGCCAGGTCGTCTAAAAATGCCCCGATGAGGTCGCACACCATGGCGTCGAGCTCGGCGGAGACGTTTCCGGCGTCCTGCATATCCTGTGCCATTTTTAGACCTTCCCATCGAGTCCGGCGTCGTTACATCTCTTGTGCCTCGGCAGCGATCTCGGCGGCGGCGTCGCGGGCGCGCATCATATCGGCGGCGCGCTTATCGAGTACCTTGATCTGGTTGGTCAGCATCACGGCATCGACCACGCCCCAGATGACCAAGCCCGTCGAAATCGAAAACCCAAGCGCACCAACTGTACCACGAAGGCGCGAGGAGATTGCCGCGACAAGTGCGGAGACGGCAACCATCTTGATAAAGGAGGCACGGCGCTCGCGAAGCGTACGGGCCTGCGTCACATAGGCGATGCGTGCGGCCTCGGATGCCTCCGAGCGCATCTGGGCCTCGCGGGCAATGGCGGCGGCTTCGGCTGAAACGCCGCGACCCATCAGTGCACACTCCGTCTCATGGCTACTCGTCATTTAAAAATCATCGGGCGAGAGCGTATGGACGAACTCGTCGAACTTCTCAAATTCCTGCTCGTCATCGACTTCCTCGGCAACCGGAGAGACGGTCCCCAGGCGGTTCATGATGTCGTCCTCAACAAACATGGGAGCATTGCTGCGCACGGCGAGGGCGATGGCATCGCTCGGACGCGCATCGATCCTATGCTCGTTGCTGTCGGCCAAAACAACGACCGTCGCATAGAACACGGGAGGCTCGGCACGGACAATCTCGATGCGCTCGAGTTTTGCATCCAGGGCATCAAGCGTGTCGAGCAGCAGGTCATGGGCGATCGGGCGCTCGGCACGACCGCTGTCGATACCGCGGCTAATAGCCGCAGCCTCAAACGAACCAGTTTGGATAGAAAGGGAGCGCAGCGGCGCAGGGGAGTCCGATTTGCTGCAGCGCTCGCGAAGTACGATAAGCGATGGCACGGGACCGGCGGCCATGACGATGGTCTCTATGTCGACACGAACCATGGAACACCTCCGGTACGTAGCGGTTAACACGCGGC
>DXMB01000007.1:21581-46408 GCA_019414425.1 Collinsella sp. | reverse complement strand
CCCAGGAACACGTTCAGGAACTGCGGGAACTCGTCGATGGAGTGCTTGCGGATGAACCTACCGATCTTGGTGACGCGCGGGTCCTCCTTCATCTTGAACATAGCGCCGGCGATCTCGTTCTGCTCCTTGAGCTCGGCGAGGCGCTCGTCGGCGTCCTTGTACATGGAGCGGAACTTCCACATGCGGAAGGTGGACAGGCTGCCGTCTCGGTGGGTCTGGCCCACGCGGATCTGGCTGTAGAAGGGGTTGCCCTCGCTCTCCAAGCGGATGGCGGCGGCCAAAATCAGGCTCGGAATGGCGATGACAGCCAGCACGCAGCCGCTGAACACGATGTCGAAGGCGCGCTTAACGGCGCGGTAGGCCAGGCGCGAACGATCCAAGTCCACGATGGATTGCATGGCCTTGTAACGGCCGACGCCCTCGCGTCGGTCCATGGCCTGAGCAATGAGCGCCGCCCCCACGGGCGCATCCGTTGCATATTGAGTTTTATCCGACACGTTCTCTTCCAACACTTCGTCCCCTGGTCGGGGATCCTCCCTGTTCTGTGTAGTGACCGCCCGCAGCTAGGCAATCGCCTTTTTAAGGTTGCGCATGACGCGCTGCTCGGCCGAAAGCACGGCAAGTCCAACGCGCGTAGTTACGCATCGGCCGCACAGGTCGAGCTCCAAATAAGCAGTGCTCTTGCGTCTGTTAATGGTTTTGATAAGGCCTTCGTGGCCCAGCAGCGGACCTGCCGTCACTACGACCTGGTCGCCGTCTTTTAAGGCCTCGCTCATGGGCACTACGCGGTCTCCCCTATGCGTAAAGCCGCCAATAAGCTGAACCTCTTCTTTTGCCAGCGGCACAAACTGACCGTCCTGGGAAAGCACCCGGGCAAAGTCGTCCATACGTAGCAGATACTGTTGCACGGTGCGGGGATCTGCCGTATCGCAGATAAGATAACCGGGAAAGAGTGGCTTGGTCGTATTGACCCATTCGCCGTGTACCTTGATCTCGGTTTGATATTGGGGATAAAGAGCTCCTGCATGGCGACAGCCGGCACCATGTGCTCAATGCGCTCACGCATTACGTCTTCGCGACCGTTAATGACCTGGATTACATACCACACGAGCACCACCCCCTTGCTGTCTTACGTATGGCTCACGTGATTTGGATATGGCTTCGCCAGGGCGCTTGTGCGCGAAGGCGCTCCATATTCAAACCCTGAGCCCAGTTAGACAAGCACGTGGCTCTGCCCCACCGTGAACGGTATGTATAAGCGCAGTTGATAGAGACGCGGACGTGTATCGCAAAATGAACGCGTCTCCAGCTAGCTGCGTGCGGCCCAGTCAAGCGGGTACAAAACTGGAACGCACGCAAACAGCTGCAGCACTGCTACGCATTAGCATGCAAACAATAGCTATTTACATCTACGAATTAATTCGATGCAAAAAAACAAAGTCGCATGACTTCTTTATTGGAGCTCGTGGTGTTTCTGGCACCGCCGTTACGGCCGGATGCTGATCGACCCTGCGCTTTGTGACTTGCTGGAGCCGTGAGCACAGTTGAACTCATGTAACGTTAGGTATCCTAGCACAAGCTGTTAGTGAAACTGATTTGGGCTGCGTTGGACAACATATCGTTCATTTGACGTGCTTAAGGGGGTTATTTTGGGATGTTGTTCACGTTGGCGCAGGTTATTGGGGTGCTGGCAATAATTGGGAGCGTTCCTGAAGCCCAACTGGAGCAGCGAGCTGCACTGGTAATTGCGTTTGGATAACAAACTATGTACAGAGATGGGAAATAAATTGTGCAACTTTTTGTTGGTGTGGATTGGGTTTGTGGCGCGAGGTATTTTGGCATGAAAAAAGGCCTTCGGAATTCCGAAGGCCTTTGCATTCACGATGGTGGAGACGAGGGGGATCGAACCCCTGACCTCTTGACTGCCAGTCAAGCGCTCTCCCAGCTGAGCTACGCCCCCGTGACGAGGAGATACTATAGGGGAAGTTGACGCGGCGTGCAAGGACTTTTTTGAGTCAGACTTTAAATGCCTATTGATATAGGAAAGCGATGGCGGTGCCGGTGTGGACTTGGATCGTGGCTGTTGACCTGACGACGTTGCTGATGCCTGTGTCCGCCAACAGGTCCAGGGGGCTGTGGTCTAGCTCCCACTCTAGGCCGTGTTCGCTTACCTCGGTGTTGGGGGCAATGGCGATGATGGAGAACGTCTTGTCCTCGGCGCTCTCGATGGTCCACGACTCACCTCCGTGAAGGATGCGGGCGACCACCTTATCCTCGGCGATCCAGACGGGGGCATCTACGTATCCCGCGAGCAGGCCCAGTACCGACAGTGCCATGTCGGGTCGGCCGCCGGTGGCGCAAGTCGCAACCACTTCGGCACCCGGCCAGCGGCGGCGAACGGAATCGAGCGCCAATGCCAGATCGGTATAGTCCTTGTAGGAGTTGTGACGCTCCACCTCAAAGGCTTCGGCGGCATCGACCAACGCTCGGCCCGCATCGCTTACCGTGTCGGCATCCCCCACATACACGTCGCAGCCCAGGCCGGCGCCCAGCAGCGCGTCGAGCCCGCGATCCACGGCGACAACGTGGTCGCACTCCCCCGCTAGCCTACGCAACAGATCCACGCTCGCAACCACGGGCGAGCCGCAGACCACTAATACCTTATAAGCCACAACCCTCGCCTATCCCTCAAACGAAAGCACGCGGTCCAAATCCAGCTCCTCATAGCTGTCGATAAAGATATCGCAGTTGTCGCGCACATCGTCGCGCTTCATGCGGCCGTGCGGATCATAGATGCCCACGCGGTTAAAGCCGGCGGTGCCAGAGCTCTTTAGGCCAAAAACGGCGTCCTCAAACACCCAGGCGCGCTCAAACCTGTGCCCATGACGCTCCTCCAGACAGCGCAGCGCCAACTCGTACACATCGGGAAACTGCTTGGAGCGTCCCGTCTCGCCCGTCGTGGTAATAAACTCCATATAGCGATCAAGGCCAGCACCTGCAAGCGCGGACTGCACCAGCTCGGCTGGCGTGGACGTGGCAACGCACATGGCAATGCCCGCCGCCTTCGCCTGCTCCAAAAATGCCAAGAGCCCCTCGCGCGGTGGCACCTTGGAGTAGCCATCGATCAGGATGTCGCTCAGCTCGCGATACAGCTTCTCGCCATTCGCTCCAATGCCCCAGGTGTCGTGGTAGGCCTGGCACTCGTCCTCGAGCGACAAATGCTCAAATTGGGCAAAATCGTCGACCGTTACGTCAACTCCGTGGCGGTGCAATAACTCGGGCTGGGCATAGGCCCAAACGGGGGTGCTATTAACCAGTGTGCCGTCGCAATCGAAAATAAAAGCAACGTTGGGGGCGGCGGTCTGGGACATAAACGAACCTTTCGATGTCAAATGGTAAACATCCTGCTAAAAACGTTTTACCAAACGTCAGACTAACAATCTTGAAACCCTAATTGGTAAAACTGTCAAGAGTTTTACCACGGCAATTCTGCCAGTGGTCTAAACATGGCGCTTACCGATTAAACGCCGCCCTAAAACCACTTTCCTTCATAAAAGTAACGTACAGGTGTTATCGTAGTTTCTGCCGAAAGTTCCACCGAGCACGCGAGGTGGAACGAATCATAGAACTATCGCCGTCCCTTCGATTCGTGCAGCCTTGGACCTTTCGCATCTAGTCACCAAGGCAACACGCTGCCGCGTCATGATGGGATCAAACGTGAGCGATACAAAGCTAAAGCCAACGGCTAAAAAGCCCGCAACCCGTAAAGCCGCCCCGCACGCACCGGAGCTCACCAAGGACGATGTCTATCTATTTGGCATCGGCACGTGGGAGCGCAGCTGGGAAAAGATGGGCGCGCATCCCGACACGCAGAACCGTACGCGCGGCTGGCGTTTTTGCGTTTGGGCGCCCGACGTAAAGAGCGTCCATGTCATTGGCGAATTTAACGACTGGGATGAACAAGCCAACCCGCTGGTGCCCATGCATACGAGCGCTATTTGGGAAGGCTTTATTCCTGGCGCCGAGCAGGGCCAGCTCTATAAGTACCTTATCGAGACCAACGAGGGCGAAAAGCTCTACAAGGCCGATCCGTATGCCTTTAAGGCAGAGTGCCCTCCGGGTACCGCCAGCGTGCTGTGGACCCCCGATGGCTACAAGTGGAACGACGCCGCGTGGCTTAAGCGCCGCGCCAGCCATAACCACATGTCGCAGCCGCTTAACATCTACGAGGTGCATATCGGATCGTGGAAGCGCCACGGCGACGCGCCGCAGGGCGAGCCGGACGAGTACGGAAATTACCCCGGCCCCATGGATCCCTTCCCCGCGCAGCGCGGCGAATTCTACACCTACGACGACCTGTCGGTAGAGCTCGTGGACTACGTGCGCGACATGGGCTACACGCATATCGAGGTCATGCCGCTTATGGAGCATCCCTTCGATGGCTCCTGGGGCTACCAGACGACCGGCTACTACGCCGCAACGTCGCGCTACGGCAACCCGCAGCAGCTCATGCACTTTATCGATGCATGCCATGCGGCAGGCATTGGCGTAATCATGGACTGGGTGCCCGGCGGTTTTTGCGCCGACGCCCACGGCCTGGCCACCTTTAACGGCCACATGCTGTTTGAGCACGAGATTCACCCCAACTGGGGCACGCATAAGTTCGATTTCGCCCGCGGCGAGGTCCGCTCCTTTTTGGTCTCCAACGTGCTGTACTGGCTCGAGAACTTCCATGTTGACGGCATTCGCATGGACGGCGTGTCCAGCATGCTGTACCTCAACTTTGGCATCGACGACCCCGGCCAAAAGAAGTTCAACAAGTACGGTACCGAGGAGGACCTGGACGCCAGCGCGTTTATCCGTCAGGTCAACTGCGCCGTTGAGGCACACTACCCCGACGTGATGATGATGGCCGAGGAGTCCACCGCGTGGCCGCTCGTGACCTATCCGCCGCAGGACGGCGGCCTGGGCTTCCACTACAAGTGGGACATGGGCTGGATGAACGACACCCTGCACTACATGCAGACCGATTTTCCGTGGCGCCCCGGCAACCACGGGCTGCTCACGTTCTCCATCATGTACGCCTTTACCGAGAACTTTATTTGCCCGCTGAGCCACGACGAGGTCGTCCACGGCAAGTGCTCGCTGATCGGCCGCATGCCGGGCGACTGGTGGCGCCAGTTTGCCGGCCTGCGCACGCTGGCTTTCTACCAGATGACGCACCCCGGCGCCAAGCTCAACTTTATGGGCAACGAGATCGGCCAGTTTATTGAGTGGCGCTACTACGAGTCTATCCAGTGGTTCCTAACCGAGGAGTACGAGACCCACCGTCATCATCAGGCGTTTATCAAGGCGCTCAACCACCTGTACACCGCCGAGCCCGCCCTGTACGAGCGCGGCTACAACGACGACGGCTTTACCTGGATCGACGCGGACAACTCCAGGCAGTCCATCGTGAGCTTTGTGCGTCAGGGCGAGGACGTCGATGACGACCTGGTGATCCTGATCAACTTTGACCCGGCGAGCTACGAGAGCTTCCGCGTGGGCGTGCCGCGCGAGGGTGACTGGGAGGTCATCTTTGATTCCGACCGTCCCGAGTTCGGTGGCAGCGGCTATGCCGGTGAGGAGCCCTACACCTGCTCGAGCGAGCCCTATCCCTGGAACGGGCAGATGGACTCCATCGAGATTAAGGTACCCGGTCTGGCAGGTGTGGTGCTTAAGCGCCGCGGTCCCAGCAGCTATAAGCCGCCCGTGGTCGAGGAGCCCAAGAAGGCGACGCGCAAGCGTGCGTCCTCGGTAAAGCCCAAGGCCGCTGCTGCTAAGAAGGCTCCGGCTAAGGCGAAGGCTACCAAGCCCGCTGCTAAGGCCGCAGCCAAGAAACCGGCTGCCAAAAAGGCCGCTACCAAGGCCAAGTCTGCTTCTGTTAAGCCGTCTGCCAAGGATGCGTAACAAAACCGTTACAGCTGTAATTACCCGCCCCGCAGGGGCGTAGGATACAAGTCATAACCGTTCCGGGAGAAACATCCCCGGGGGAAAGGAACGTATGAATAAGATCTTCGACAACAAGCAGGAGTTTACCGAGCTCTATCGCGATGCCGTCATGAGCATCAGCGGCAAGAGCGTCGAGGCCGCCAGCGACCTCGACCGCTTTAACGCCCTGGCCAAGCTCGTGGCCGAGAAGGCACGCACCGTCGCCACCAAGAGCGACGCCCGTGTGACCGCCGAGGGCAAGAAGCGCGTGTACTACTTCTCGATCGAGTTTTTGATCGGTCGCCTGCTCGACAACTACCTACTCAACTTTGGCGTGCGCGACATGGTCGCCGAGGCGCTCGACGACATGGGCTTCGATCTGTCCGTCATCGAGAACCAGGAGCCCGATCCGGCCCTGGGCAACGGTGGCCTGGGTCGTCTGGCCGCGTGCTTCTTGGATTCCATGGCAGCCGAGGGCATTGCCGGCTACGGCAACGGCATGCGCTACCGCTACGGCCTGTTTAAGCAGGAGATCGTCAACGGCAGCCAGGTCGAGGCCACCGACGAGTGGCTCACCCACGGCTATCCTTGGGAAGTCCGTCGTCAGGACAAGGCCGTGACCATTAAGTTTGGCGGCCGCGTCGAGGGCTTTGAGGAGAACGGCCGCACGTTCTACCGCACGGTAGACACGCAGGACATCCTGGCCGTCCCTTATGACATCCCCGTCGTGGGCTATGCCGGCGAAACCGTCAACAAGCTGCGCGTCTGGGCTGCCGAGCCGGTCGAGGAGCACTTTGATCTGGAGGCCTTCAACCGCGGCGACTATGCCCAGGCCGATGCCGAGCGCGCTGAGGCCGAGGCCATCAGCGCCATCCTCTACCCCAACGACGCCGGCGAGCACGGCCGTCTGCTGCGCCTGAAGCAGGAGTACCTGTTTGTTTCGGCCGGTATCTACAGCCTGCTCGACACCTTTGAGAAGGAGCACGGCGCGAACTGGGAGCTGCTGCCGCAGTTTGTAGCCATCCACACCAACGATACCCACCCCGCCATGTGCGGCCCCGAGCTCATGCGTATCCTCATCGACGAGAAGAAGCTCGAGTGGGATGACGCCTGGAACATCGTAACGCAGGTCGTGAGCTACACCAACCACACCATCCTGCCCGAGGCCTTGGAGAAGTGGCCTATCGGCACGTTCTCCAAGCTCCTCCCCCGCGTGTACCAGATCATCGACGAGATCAGCCGTCGTTGGCACGAGTCGTTCGACACCACGCAGGAGGGCTGGCAGGAGCGTCTGCGCCAGACCGCCATTCTGTGGGACGGCGAGATTCGCATGGCCAACCTGTCCGTGATCTGCAGCCACAGCGTCAACGGCGTGGCCAAGATCCATTCCGACATCATCAAGAACATCGTGCTCAAGGACTTCTATGCCCTGACGCCCGAGAAGTTCAACAACAAGACCAACGGCATCTCGCACCGTCGCTTCTTTGCCGAGGCCAACCCCACCTACGCCAAGCTCGTGACCGAGGTCATTGGCGATGGCTGGCTCAAAGACGCCTTTGAGCTTGAGAAACTCAAGGAGTTTAAGGACGACACCGAGTTCCTCAAGGCCGTGGGTGCCTCCAAGCGCGCTAACAAGGAGCGTCTGGCCGCCTACGTCAAGGCTGAGACCGGTCTGGTCATTGACCCCAACACCGTCTTTGATGTCCAGGTTAAGCGTTTCCACGCCTACAAGCGCCAGCTCATGAATATCATGAAGGTGATGGACATCTACAACCGTCGCATCGCCGATCCCAACTTCCACGTGACGCCGACGACCTTCATCTTTAGCGGCAAGGCTGCCTCGAGCTACACCTTTGCCAAGGAGACCATCCGCCTGATCAACTCCGTGGCCGACGTCATCAACAACGACGCCCGTGTCAACGAGGTTATGAAGGTCTGCTTTATCCCCAACTTCCGTGTAAGCAACGCCCAGCTCATCTACCCCGCCGCCGAGATCTCGGAGCAGATCTCCACGGCCGGCAAGGAGGCCTCGGGCACGTCCAACATGAAGCTCATGATGAACGGCGCCATTACGCTGGGCACCCTCGACGGCGCCAACATCGAGATCGCCGATCTGGCCGGCCGCGAGAACGAGGCCATCTTTGGCCTGACCGCTCCCGAGGTCGAGCAGCTCTGGGCATCCAACAGCTACTTTGCGTGGGATACCCTCAACAACGATCGCGAGCGTCTGGGCCGCGTGATGGACGAGCTCAAGGACAACACCTTTGCGGGTCTTTCGGGCAACTTTGAGAGCATCTACAACGAGCTCATGAACAACAACGACCCCGACCTGGTCATGGCCGACTTCCGCAGCTACGTGGATGCTTGGGAAAAGCTCACGAACAGCTACGGCGACCAGGAGACCTGGAACCGCAAGGCTCTGCTCAACACCGCCTCCTCCGGCTGGTTCTCGTCCGACCGCACCATTCGCGAGTATCGCGACGAGATCTGGCACGCATAAAGCGCGCGAGCTCCCTTTGCCGCACGGCATTACTCGACGGGCGTGACAGTGCGCCGCGCCCGTCGCTAATGGGTTAGGAACATCGATGACAGAAGGAGAAATCGATGAGTAAGAAAGAATGCATCGCGATGCTCCTCGCAGGAGGACAGGGCAGCCGATTGGGGGCACTCACCCAAAAGATCGCCAAGCCGGCGGTTAGCTTTGGTGGCAAGTTCCGCATTATCGACTTTTCGCTGTCCAACTGCTCCAACTCGGGCATCGACACGGTGGGCGTTCTGACTCAGTACCGTCCCTACCTGCTGCATGCCTACGTGGGCTCCGGCGAGGCGTGGGATCTGGACAGCCGCGACGGCGGCGTGTCGATCCTGCCGCCGTACGAGACGCAGACCGGCGGCGCCTGGTATGCGGGCACGGCCGACGCCATTACGCAGAACCTCGACTACATCAAGGCGAACGACCCCAAGTACGTTCTGATTCTTTCGGGCGATCACCTGTATCGCATGGATTACCGCAAGATGCTCAAGACGCACATTGAGAACAACGCCGACCTCACGGTGAGCGTTATGCCCGTGCCGTGGGAGGAGGCCAGCCGCTTTGGCATCCTGACCACCGACCCCGAGGACGGCCGCATCACCAAGTTCACCGAGAAGCCCGAGAAGCCCGATTCGAACCTCGCGTCCATGGGCATCTACATCTTCTCGGCCGACGTGCTGATCGAGGCGCTCGAGGAGGACGCTCTGGACCAGCGCTCGAGCCACGACTTTGGCAAGGACATCATCCCCAAGCTGCTCGGCGAGAACAAGCGCCTGTACAGCTACGAGTTCCACGGCTTTTGGAAGGATGTTGGCACCATCGCCAGCTTCCACGAGACCTCGATGGACCTGCTGGGCAACAACCCCGAGTTCGATCTGTTTGACAAGAACTTCCCCATCATGTCCAACATCACCACGCGTCCGCCGCACTACATTGGCCCAGACGGCCGCCTGGACGACTGCCTGGTCTCCAACGGCTGCAAGATCTACGGCACCGCTCGCCACTCGATCCTTTCGACCGATGTCATCATCGAGGAGCGCGCCGTGGTCGAGGACTCCGTGCTACTGCCGGGCGCGCACGTTAAGAGCGGCGCGCACATCTGCCGCGCTATTTTGGGCGAGAACTCCACGGTCGAAGAGGGCGTGAAGCTCGGCTCTGTCGATACCACCAAGGATACGGCCGTCGTTGGAAATGACGTCGTTATCGGGAAGGGGGAATGATCCGATGATCAATCGCAAGGCCATCGGTTACATCACCGCTAACTACTCTTCGACCTACGGCAGCGTCCTGCTCAAGGACCGCCCCATCGCGTCCGTTCCGTTTTTGGGCCGCTACCGCCTGATCGACTTCCCGCTGTCCAACATGATGAATGCCGGCATCAAGACCGTCGGTGTCGTCATGCCGGGCAACTACCGCTCGCTGATCGACCACGTGGGCTCTGGCAAGGACTGGGGCCTGGACCGCAAGAAGGGCGGCCTGTTCATGGTGCCCGGCAACGCGTATGGCACCACCAAGGGCGGCATGCGCTTCCTGCTGCGCGACATCATCTCCAACAAGACGCTGTTCCAGCGCTCGGAGAAGCCCTATGTCGTGATGATGGGCACCAACATCATCTTTAACATGGACCTCAACACCATCATCGAGGCGCACGAGAACTCTGGCGCCCAGATGACCGTGGTGTACTGCAAGGCCACGCGCAACGTCGATGACGAGACCAAGCTCGAGATTAACGAGAACGGCCGCCTGACGGGCGTGAGCGCCGGCGTCGTGTACGGCGACAACGCCTCCATGGACTGCTGCATCGTCAACCGCGAGACGCTGCTCGAGATCATCGACCACTACCAGGCCGCCGACTATCTGGACCTGCTCGAGGCACTCCAGGGCGACTTTGGCAACATCGACGTGTGCAGCTACGAGTACAAGGGCGAGGTCGTGGGCGTGTTTAGCGAGAAGTCGCTGTATCGCCGCAGCATGGACCTGCTCGACCAGACCGTGGCCGACCAGCTCTTCGACCCCGAGCGTCCGATCCTGACCAAGGCTCACGACGTGCCGCCTTCGCGCTATGCGACCGGCAGCCACGCGTGCAACTCGATCATCTCGGCCGGCTGCATCATCAAGGGCACCGTGCGCAACTCAATCCTGTCACGCGGCGTCGTGGTCGAGGAAGGAGCTTCGGTGACCAACTCGATCATCAACCAGAGCTGCATCATCAAGAGCGGCGCCCGCGTTGAGAACGCCATTCTGGACAAGAACAACGTGGTCCCCACCAACACCGAGCTTCGCGGCACGCCCGAGAACATCCTGGTGCTGGGCAAGGCTCCGTTAACTTCCGACACCACCATCGTACGTTAACGTTGGCACCGCAACATCGCTCGTAACATGTAGAATAGCCGCCCGGTTAGCGCCAGGCGGCTATTCTCGAATTGCAACATGGGAGACAATATGGCAGATTCCAGCAAAAAGATGCAGATCGTGTTTGCCTCGGCCGAGTGCGCACCGTTTGTAAAGACCGGTGGCCTGGGCGACGTGGCGGGCTCGCTGCCCGCGGCGCTTGTGCGCGCCGGCGCCGAGGTCATCGTCATGGTGCCCAAGTACGCCACCATTAAGGACGAGTACAAGGCGCAGATGGAGCACTTTGCCGACTTTTACGTGAGCCTGGGCTGGCGCAACGAGTACTGCGGGCTCGAGAAGCTCGAGCACGACGGCGTCACCTATATGTTCATCGACAACGAGCGCTACTTTGCGCGCGACTATCCGTACGGCTTCTTTGATGACGGCGAGCGCTTCGCGTTTTTCTCCAAGGCCATCACCGAGAGTCTGCAGCACCTGCCGGCCGGTTTTGAGTGTGACATCCTGCACTGCAATGACTGGCAGACGGCACTGGCGCCCGTGTTCTTGCGCGAGTTTTACCAGGGCCTGCCGCTGTACGACCGCGTCAAGACCGTGTTCTCGATCCACAATGTGGCGTTCCAAGGCCAGTTTAGCGACACCGTGATGGAGGACATCCTGGGCGTGGCGCATATTCCGGCGGCCGCCTCGCAGCTGCGTTGCGACGCCTGCAGCATCAACTACATGCTGGGCGCGCTGCGCTATGCCGATGCAATCACCACGGTGAGCCCCACCTATGCCAGCGAGATCCAGACGCCCGAGTTTGGCGAGGGCCTGGACGGCGTTCTGCGCGAGCGCTCCTACGCGCTGCAGGGCATCTTGAATGGTATCGACGTCACGGGCTTTGACCCGGCGACCGACAAGCGCATTGCCGCCAACTACACCGTGGAGGATCGCTCCGGCAAGGCCGTGTGCAAGGCCAAGCTGCAGGAGGAGTTAGGACTCGAGGTTCGCGACGACCGCCCGCTCATGGTGATGGTCACGCGCCTGACGCGCCAGAAGGGCTTGGATCTGGTAATGTACGCGCTCGATCGCATTTTGGCAGGCGGCGTGCAGGTGGCCGTGCTTGGCACTGGCGACCGCGACTACGAGGACGGACTGCGCTACTTCCAGGACAAGTACCCCGGCACCATGGCCGCACGCATCGAGTTCGATCCTGCGCTGTCGCAGCGCATGTATGCCGCCGCCGACATGTTCCTGATGCCTTCGAAGTTTGAGCCCTGCGGCTTGTCGCAGATCATCGCCATGCGCTACGGCACCCTGCCCATCGTGCGCGAGACCGGTGGTCTGAAGGACACTGTGATTCCGTATAACGAGTTTTCCGGCGAGGGCACGGGATTCTCGTTTAGTAACTTTAACGGCGACGAGATGGGCGACGCCGTATTCCGCGCGGCACGCCTATTCTGGGACAACCGCGATGCCTGGAACCAGCTGGTCACGCAGGCCATGAGCCAGGACTTTAGCTGGACGCGCTCGGCCGACAAGTATCTGGACCTGTACTTCTTTATGCATCCGGAGATTGAGAGGCCGGCGGCTGTTGTCGACGAGCCTGTGGTTGTGGCTGAGAAAGTTGAGGCCGAGCCCGAGGTTGTGGCCGAGCCCGAGCCCAAGGCCGAAGAGAAGCCGGTTGAGGCTGAGCCCGCAAAGGCCGAGCCTAAGGTGAAGGCTGAGGTTGCTCTTGAGGCAGAGGACGAGGTCAAGCCCGCTGCAAAGCCCGCAGCTAAGAACACCACGACCCGCAAGACGACCACTAAGAAGGCTACGACGACCAAAGCTGCCGCGACTAAAACAACGGCTGCCAAGACAACGACCACGCGCAAGCGCACGACCGCCGCTGCCAAGAAGGCCGCCGAGGCCGAGGCTGCTCCCGAGGTAAAGGCCGAGGTCGCTGAGGCCAAACCGGCCGCCAAGGCTCCGGCAAAGACCGCTGCCAAAAAGACGACCACGACTGCCAAGAAGGCAACAGCTGCCAAGAAGACCACGGCAACGAAGTCGACGGCCGCCAAGGCTACTGCGACCAAGGTCGCTCCGAAGGCTGCCGCAAAGCCCGCCGTCAAGGTCGAGGAGACGCCTGCCGAGCCCAAGGCCGAAGCAGCTGTCGAGGCCAAGCCGACCGCCAAGACCACCACGCGCAAGCGCACGACGACGGCCAAGAAGACCACGGCAAAGGCTGCCGCTCCTAAGGCAGAGGCTATGCCCGCCGCCGTCAAAGAGGAGACCAAGCCCGAGCCGGCACCGAGGGCCGCCGAGGTCAAGGCTAAGACCAAGGCTGCCCCGAAGGCGGAGGCTAAGCCCGAGCCTGCCAAGGAGACCCCGGTCTCCCCTGCCGCTCCGACCGAGAATAAGGCTCCGACCAAGAAGACTTCCGTCCGCAAGGCAACGGCCACCCGCAAGCGCC
Source organism: Collinsella sp. (assembly GCA_019414425.1). Classification (GTDB taxonomy): domain Bacteria; phylum Actinomycetota; class Coriobacteriia; order Coriobacteriales; family Coriobacteriaceae; genus Collinsella. Next base: position 33,119 of record DXMB01000007.1, on the reverse strand, counting down.
GCTAATCCAGACGATCCAAAACCTCATCAAACCCTAAGCAAGGGGCGCTCCAACCGGGCGCCCCTTCTCTGTGGATAGTTGGTAAAACGATTTTCTAGGACAACCGTTCGCCGATGGTAAACGGATGTTGTTTATACAGCCTGTGTACAACAGATATACTTACATCCTGTGCGTAAAGCCCATGGCCAGCAGGCCATGATTCTATTGAACTGGACCGTACTATGAGATTGATACACAACAGCCGTCTGCCGCAGTTTCGCACTCCGTTTGGCGCTGTGACCACAGGAACTTCCGTTTCGCTGTCGGTAATTTTGGAGGATGCCGACCCCAACCAGGCAACGCTTACGCTGCGAACCTGGGTCGATGAGATCGGGGAAACTCTGTATCCCATGACGCACGAGGGCGACGGCATCTTTACCGCCGAGCTGGAGTGCACCGAGCCCTGTCTTGTCTGGTACAGCTTTATCTGCAATATCGAGGGCCAGCCCGAGGTTCGTCTGGGCGCACCGCAGGGCCGCACCGGCGGCGAGGGCGTAACCTACGACTACGCCGAGGTGCCGTCCTTCCAGATTACCGTCTATAAGCACCGCGAAGTGCGTCCCGAGTGGTACGAGCGTGGCATGGTCTACCAGATCTTCCCCGATCGCTACGCCCGTGACGAAAACTGGCGCGAGCGCACGCTGGCCGAGGTCGAAAAACCGCGCAACGGAATCCAGCGCCGTATGGTCGAGGACTGGAACGAGCCGCCCGTATACGAGCGCGCCGAGGACGGCTCCATCAAGACCTGGGACTTCTACGGCGGCTCGCTCAAGGGCATCCAAATTGACCTGCCCCGCATCGCGGAGCTGGGCTTTACGGCCATCTACCTCAACCCCATCTTTGAGGCCGCGAGCAACCACCGCTACGACACGGCCGACTACACCAAGATCGACCCGATCCTGGGCACCGAGCAGGACTTTACCGAGCTGTGCCAGGCGGCCGAGAAGCTGGGCATCTCCATCATTCTGGACGGCGTCTTTAACCATACGGGTGACGACTCGATCTATTTCAACCGCTACGGCAACTACCCCGGCGTGGGCTCGTGGCAGAGCGAGGATTCGCCATGGCGCGATGCGTTTTATTTCCACGAGGACGGCTCATACGACTGCTGGTGGGGCGTGGGCAATATGCCCGCCATCAATGAGAGCTCTGAGCTGGTACGCGAGCGGCTCCTGGGCAAGGACGGCGTGATCCGTAAATGGCTACGTGCCGGCGCTCATGGCTGGCGCCTAGACGTGGCCGACGAGCTTTCCGATGACTTCCTGGCCGAGATCAAAAAGGCCGTGCTCGCCGAGAAGCCTGATGCACTGTTGCTCGGCGAAGTCTGGGAAGACGCCTCCAACAAGATCAGCTACGGCCATCTGCGCCGCTATCTGCAAGGCTCCGAGCTGGACTCTGCTATGGATTACCCCTTCCGCGATATGGTCATCGGCTTTTTGATGGGCTACAAGAACGCCTACCAGGCAGCCGAGGATATCGAAACCCTGCGCGAGAACTATCCCCGTGAGGCCCTGTCCTGCGCACTTAATCTGCTTTCAAGCCACGACCGTCCGCGCATTATCTCGGTGCTCGGCGGCGGCCCCGACGAGTCGCAGCTGCCCGAGTGCGAGCGCAGCAAATGGCGCCTGGACGAGAACTCGATGGGCCTGGCCAAGAGCCGTTTTTGGCTCGCCACGCTCATGCAGATGACCTTCCCCGGCGTGCCTTCGATCTACTACGGCGACGAATACGGCCTGGAGGGTCTAACCGATCCGGGCAACCGCCGCACCCTGCCGACCAAGGACCAACTGCACGACTTCGACACGCTGGCTATTGTCAAAAACGCCTCCGCCGTACGCCGCGCACTGCCGTTTATGATCGACGGCGAGATCAAGGCCTTCGCGCTCAACGACGAGGTGCTGGCATACAACCGCACGGGCAAGGATGGCGAGTCCGCAACGGTTATCATCAACCGCAGCCTGCGCAATTCGCACCGTGTGACGATTCCGGCGCTCGGCGAATGCGCGAGTGACGTGATCAGCGGACACGAGTGCGAGATCCACAACGGTACGGTCACGCTCGATTTGTATCCGCTGGGCTCGTCGATCATCTATCACCATGCCGAGCAGCGCTTGCAGGAGCCGCTCGATCACGGCGCGGGCGTTGTGTGCCATATCACCTCGGTACCGACCGATGACGGCAAGCCCGGCACGATCGGCGCACCCACGCGTCGCTTTATCGACCATCTGTCCGCTATGGGCATGCGCTACTGGCAGGTCCTGCCTGTCAACCCAACGGACTTCTTCCGCTCCCCTTACGCCGGGCCTTCGGCCTTTGCGGGCAATATTGACCTGCTGCCCGAGAGCCAAGAGGAGCTGGCGGCCGACTTTGAGACTTGGAAGGCCCGTGGCGGCGAAGATGCCGATCCGCTCTACACCGCGTTTAAACATCGCAACGCCGATTGGCTCGAGAAATACTGCGTCTACATGGCCGTTAAGAAGTACTTTGAGGGCGAGTCGCGCCACGATTGGCCGGCGGATGTCGCGCGCTACAACGAGCACCTGATTGACGACAAGCGTTTCCACGACGAGGCAGAGCTGCAGGCGTACATGCAGTACCGCTTTGACCTAGCCTGGTGCGAGCTCATGAACTACGCGCACAAGAAGGGCATCGAGGTCATCGGCGATATCCCGATGTATGTCTCGGACGATTCGGCCGATGCATGGAGCGAGCCCGAGAACTTCTGGCTGTCCGATACCGGTAAGGCGATTGAGATTTCTGGCGCGCCGCCCGACAACTTTGCGCCCGAGGGCCAGGTGTGGGGCAACCCGACGTTCCGCTGGGACCACATGACGCAGAACGGCTATAGCTGGTGGATGGATCGCCTACGTCGTGCGTTTTCGCTCTACGACCGCGTGCGCCTGGATCACTTCCTGGGCTTCCACAGCTACTTTAGCATTCCCGCGGGTAAGGCCTGCGCCGACGGGCGTTGGCTGGCAGGCCCGGGCAAGGACCTGTTCCAGACCGCCTATGACGAGCTGGGGCCGCTCAACTTTATTGCCGAGGACCTGGGCTACCTGACGCCCGGCGTTCGCGCCATGGCTTCGACCTGCGGCTTTCCCGGCATGGACGTGCTGGAGTTTAGCGACTACGACGTCCGCAACGGCGTGCACCCCACGCCGGGCAAGATCCTGTACACCTCGACGCACGATACGTCGACATTGGCCGGTTGGAGCACGCGTTCCTTTGCGGGCGGCGACGAGCCGAGCGGTGTTGAGGTGGCGGCCAAGCTGATGAGCGACGCGCTGGCAAGCGACGCTCCCCTGGTGATGATGCCGCTGCAGGATGTCCTGGGGCTGGGCGACGACGCGCGCATGAACGTACCGGGCGTGGCCACGGGCAACTGGACCTGGCAGGCTGAGGAGGCCGACGTTGCGGCCGCCGAGGGCAAAACCGCACGGCTCCTGCGCAACACCCATAGATTCTGGGGCGAAGCGTGATAAAACCCCCGATATAGGGTACAGTTACAAGCGTTTGAATTTATGCGGGCAGAGCGATCTGCCCGCTTTGTACTGAAAAGGAAGTATTATGGCGCGCTACGATTACAAGTGCTCGAGCTGCGGCAACGTGTTTGAGGTTGAGCATCCCATGTCCGAGAACCCCGAGGTCGTGTGCCCGAGCTGCGGCGCTCCGGCCGCCAAGACGTTCTCGGCCAGCGGTATTAAATTTGAGGGCAGCGGCTTCTACAACACCGACCAGCGAAGCGGCGGCTCCAGCACAAGCGCCACGAGCGGTTGCTGCGCCAACTGCCCGCACAGCCACTAGAAACCAATCAGCCCCGCGACCGACACCAATCGCGGGGCTATTTCTTTGCGCTATGGATAGCTCTATGAGTTGCGCACTAGCCTGGCGCAGAAGTGGCCGTCGTAGGAGTCGGCGTTTACCGGCACGCTTTGGAAGAGGCCTCGAACGTTTTGGCGTACGGAGACGAGCTTCTTGGCCTGGGCGAACTCGGGGAGTTGCAGAATCTGCGCCTCGGAAAGCGGTGCCACGCTAAAGCCGGCACCCTCGGGAGAGCTCAAGAACGCTTCCACGACCTGCGTGTTCTCCTCGTCGAAAACCGAGCACGTCGCATAGATGAGCTCGCCGCCGGCAGCCACGCGCGCAGCAGCCTCTTTGAGCATCGTAAGCTGCAGTTTGGGCAGCTCAACCGTCACATCTTTTTCGGTCAGGCGCCACGGTATCTCAGGATGACGGCGCATGGTTCCGGTGCCAGAGCACGGCGCATCGATAAAGACCGTGTCGAACTTAACCGGCTCGCCAAGCATGGCATCAAACGATGTGAGCACCTCATTAAGCTCGCAGGCATCACCCGAAACCGTGCGAACGCCCTGAATACCGGCCTTATGCAGACGAGCGAGATTCAGATCGCACTTGCGATCATGCAGATCGAGCGCCGTATGCTGACGCTCATAGCCCGCACGCTTGGCCTGGCACATCATCACATAGGTCTTGGTGCCACGGCCGGCACCAATCTCAAGGCAGCTACCAGGGCGCGTGGCAGCTGTGGCGATAAGCTGGGCGTTAAGGTCCGAGGCCACGGCAGCAGCACGCTCAAATACGCCCGATGCAACCGTGACCTGCGCATCGACCGGAGCATGGCAGCCCGGGAAGACAGGTGCAACCAGCTGCGAGATATACGGGTCGGCCTTGGTCGCAAACGCATTCTCGTGCAGCGCAAGCGGCGCAGGCGCCAGATTGCCGGCAAAGTTGAGCGCGCCCTCGGGCGTATCGAACGAGGCCATAATACGAGCGCACAGCCAGCGAGGAAGACCCATCAAACGCGAAAGACGAACCAAACGGTGCTCGGACTCATCTACGTCGGATGCCGTGGCAAAGTCCTCAACGTTGTCCGCAACCTTGTGCAGCACCGCGTTTGCCAGGCCAGCGGCAGACTTAGCACCGCTGCGTACCAGCTCAACACCCTGGCTCACGGCAACGCGGCCCGCCGTATGCAGGTAGAGCATCTCGAAGGCCGAGATGCGAAGCGCCATCCGCACGCGCGGCGCAACCTTTTTGGGCTTATCGAGAAACTGATCGAGCAACTCATCCAAAATGCCTTGCGTGGCGGCTACACCCAGCGCCAAGCGGGCGGCAAAAGCGGAATCGCGCTGGTCAATGGCCTTGGCGGAAGCGCGGGAAGACAAAACGTCGCGTGCGTACATGCCGCGGCGATCGGCCTCCATCAACACATCGAGCGCAAGCTTGCGCGCGGGGGAAAGCTTGCTCATGACAAAACACCCCACGTCAGGTCGGCACCCTGCAGACCGGCGGCCCAGGCAGAAGCGACCATGGCACGCTTGCCGTCGGGCTTAACCTCGAGCAGCTCAACCGCTCCATCGGAAAGACCCAGGTAGACGCGCTTGGCCTTAACGAGAACCTGACCCTCGCCAAGCGACACATCCGCCGCCGCAGCATCGAGCACGCGAACCGACTTGCAGGCAATCACACAACGGGCAGGCGCGGTATCGGACGAAGCGAGCACATGACGCACGCAATCGAGCGCCGCCATCTGCGGATCAAGACGCATCTCCTGCTTGGAAATCTTGGCAGCATGAGTGACGAGCGACTCATCCTGCTCAGTCCAAACAGCCGAGCCATCGGCAAGCGAGGGGAGCGTATCGGCAAGCAACTTACCGCCAAGCTCACCAAGCTCCATGGTCAGCGCCTCAGCATGCTTACCGGAAACCAACGTGGAAGCCTGAGCACAATAAGCACCAGTATCCACGCCGTGCCCAATGCGCATGATAGAAACGCCAGCAACCTCATCACCAGCGAGAATCGCACGCTGAATAGGAGCAGCCCCACGCCAACGAGGCAGTAGCGAAGCATGAACATTCACAATACCAAGCGGCGCCATATGCAGCACCTCATCGGGCAGAATGCAGCCGTAGGAAGCCACACAGAAAATGTCAGCCTGGGCAGCCTGGAGCGCCTCAACAACCTCGGGGGTCATGCGATTCGCCTCAATGACCGGTAACCCCAGCTCCAGTGCCTTAGCCTTAACAGGAGACGGCTCTAGCTTCTTACCACGCCCACGAACAGCATCAGGACGAGTAATAACGAGCGCAACCTCATTACCAGCCGCAACAAGCGAAGTCAGCGAAGGCACCGCAAAATCAGGCGTACCCATAAACACAATACGCATAAAAGTTAGTCTCCTCTCAACCAAAGCCGAGACGGCTACAAAGAACAGCGGAAAGCCAAGTCACCAGTCCATCCGCAATAACATTTCAACAAGAACAAATATACCCAAAACCAAAGAAAGAGCCGCAATAAAAGCAGCTCTTTCAGCAAAGCACCTATCAGCGAAGACGCCCATCCCTGGCCCGACGGCACCCGGGCGAACCGAGCCAGAACAACGCAGTCCCCGGTGCTGAGCGCCCACATATCGTCCCGCGCGCAGTTTCGCAGCAAAGCGAGAATGTTTGAGCACGGGATGATATGTGGGCGCTCAGCACCGGGGACGGTGGGACCTACTCCGTCTCACCCGGTCGAGCGCCGCGGGCCAGGGCGTCCTGGTACTCCTTGACGGCCTTGATCCTCTGCATCGGCTTCAGTCGCTCGAACATAGTGTTGCCATGCAGGTGATCGATCTCGTGCTGCAGGCACACGCAGAACAGGTCGCCCGAAGCCTCATAGCGAATCAGGTTGGCATCCAAGTCGTACGCCTCGACGACGACATGGTCAGGACGCTCGATCTCGCAGCTAATCCCAGGAATGGAAAGGCAGCCCTCGCTATAGGGCACCAGATGGTCACTCTGCTCAACAATGACAGGGTTGATGAGCACGTACGGGTCGTAGTCGTTCTTGTCGCTATAGTCGCAGTCGATGGTGACGAGCTGAATAAGCTCGCCGATCTGCGGAGCAGCCAGGCCGCAGCCGCCGTTCTCGAACATCATCTTCTTCATCTTCTCGGCAAGCGCCTCGATCGCCGGGGTGATCTCCTCGATGACGGCGCACTCCTGGCGCAGACGAGGGTCGGGCGACAGTACGATTCCGTTGGCTTCCATGGCCATCCTTTCGGTTTGTTACATCAAATCATAGGCGTCGACGTCAACGCTCACGCTCACGCCGCGCACAGAGCCCACCTCTTTGAGGCAGGCGTCGATATCATCAGAGACATGGTACCCCACGGGCGACTTCACAAGCAGATGGAAGCGGTAACGGTCCTTGGCTCTCTCGATTACACACGAAGCCGGGCCCAGCACCTGCGGCATGGCACCCCCCGCCCTCAAAAAGTCGGGCGCGGCGGCATGCCAGCGGCGCTTAAGAAGCTTTGCAATGCGCCCAATGTAGTCCTGCGCGTCATCCGCGTTCGTCGACCACACCAAAATGTTGACCAGGCGCACAAAGGGCGGATACAGCGCGTCGCGCCGCTGGTCAAGGTCGTAGTCGCTAAAGATAGAACGGTCGTGCTCGGCGACGGCGCGAATAACCGGGTCCTCGGGCAGATAGGTCTGGATGATGACCTCGCCGGGACGATCGCCGCGGCCGGCGCGGCCCGCCACCTGCTCCAGCAGATCGTAGGCGCGCTCCCCCGCTCTAAAATCGGGCAGTTTTAACGCAAAGTCGGCATTGACCACGCCCACGAGCGTGACCTCGGGAAAATCGAGACCTTTAGCGATCATCTGGGTACCCAGCAACACGGCGCAATCCGCCGCATCGAACTGCTCGAGCAGCTTTTTGTGCGCATCCTTGCCACGCGTGGAATCGGCATCCATGCGAATGATGGCAACGTCCTCGGGAAGTAACTGGTGCAGAGCGTCCTCGATCTGCTGCGTGCCCAGGCCCATTTTTGCCAGGTAGCGACTGCCACATTTGGGGCAACGGCTCGTGGGCGCGGGATACGGCTGCACGCGCCAAGACGAACCGCATGTGTGACACTGCAGCGTGTGTGTGCGCTCGTGATACGTAAGCGCTGTGGAGCAGTGGTTGCAGGTGGGGACGCAGCCGCACTCGCGGCACATAAGGAATGGCGCAAAGCCACGGCGGTTATGCAACAGCACGGCCTTCTCGCGGCGCTCGACCACACGCTCCAAGCCCTCCATCAAGGGTTTTGAGAACATGGAGCGGCTGCCGTGAGAAAACTCACGGCGCAGGTCGACAATGCGGACCGTAGGAAGCACGGCGTGTCCCGGGCGCTCGGGCATCTCGACACGCGTCCAAGTGGCACCGTTATACGTGCCACGGCGGCAGCGGTCGAGGGCCTCGGCAGAAGGCGTGGCCGACCCCAGCACGAGCGGGCAGCGATAGCGGCGCGCCATCTCGGCTGCCACCTCGCGCGCATGGTAGCGCGGACTGGACCCCTGCTTGTAGCTGGTCTCGTGCTCCTCGTCAATGATGATGAGGCCCAGATCGCTGAGAGGGCAAAAGAGCGCCGAACGTGCGCCGACGACCACGCGGGCCGCACCGCTGGCAACCATATCCCACTGGTCCAGACGCTCCCCAGCAGAAAGACGCGAGTGGAAAACCGCGACCGTCTCGCCAAAGCGGGAGCGGAAGCGGCCGACGGTCTGGGCTGTGAGCGAAATCTCGGGTACCAGCACGCAGGCAGAGCGGCCAGCCGCGAGCACGCGCTCGATGGCGGAGAGGTAAACCTCGGTTTTGCCGGAGCCGGTGACGCCGTCGACCAGCACCACGTCGCCATGAGCGTCCAGACGGGCGCGCTCAATCTGCGCGAGCGCTTGCTGCTGACCGTTCGTAAGCGCGACCGGCGGTTTGCCGCTTGCAGAGGACAGCGTAGTCTGCTCGCTGCAACCGCGCCAGGCACGGCGCTCCTCCACCACCACGACGCCGCGTTTTTCGAGCGCCTTGATGGTCGCCGACATACTGTTATAGAGAAGGTTGAGGTCGCGCGTCGTGACAGGACCACACTGGAGCGCCTCGATGAGTTGGCGCTGGCGGACCGCGGTCTTGGGTGGCGTGTAGTCAAAGCATTCGGGCGTAAGCATCACCCAGCGGTTTTGGATGGGTTTGACGGCTGGACGTTCAACCGTCCACACGCCGTCGTCGCCCTTGACCACACGCGGGCTGCCACCCGGAGGCAAGAACAGGCGCAGGCACTCGGAAAGCGTCGCGACATACTCGCGGCTCATCCAACGTGCGATGCGGGCGGCTTCGGCGGTAAAGAGCGGTTTGCTGAGGATGGCCTCGATGGGCTTGATGCGCACGGGGTCGAGGGCGTTGTTGCCCGGCAGATCGCCCAGATCAGGCGCAATGTCGACGACATAGCCCGCGGCGGCACGGTTACCAAAGTGGACCAGGACCGTGGACCCGATCTGGACCTCGTTGGCAAGGGACTCGGGGATGCCGTAAACAAACGGTTCCGACAGCGCACGGGTGGGGATGTCGAGGACCACGCTCGCGTAGGCGGCAGAGGGCTCGGGCGCAGGCTTAGACTGAGCCGAGGCAGCGGCAGGCTTGGGCTTCACCGGAGCTTCCTCCGGTTCCGGCGAACCAAACAGCGACAGTTGTTGAGCCATACACCACCTCTAACGAACGGACCTGAAAGGGGTGGGACAAAATAATCAGTAGAGTTTGTCCCATGGCCGATATGAGTGTCGAGCTCGTTGCGTCACTCGAACATGGGACAAACACTACTGATTATTTTGTCCCAGCAACCCACTCATCGGTACAGAAACAAGAGCCCCGCTCGAGGGAACGGGGCTCGGATACATGCGTTTGCGCGTCTACTACAGCGCCATCGTGCGGGCGCGGTCGATGCGCGCCAGGCAGTCGTCGCGGCCGACGAGCGCCATGGTCTCGCCCAGCGGAGGGCTCACCATGTTGCCGCAGACGGCGACGCGCACGGCCTGGAACACCACGCGCTTCTTGAGGTCCATCTGCTCGGGCAGCGGCTCAAGCGCGGCGTCGATGGCCTCGGCAGTCCACTCGTCCACGCCCTCGAGCGCGGCCTTGGCGGCGTCCAGAATGGCGCCCATGCCTTCCTTGGCCAGGCCCTTGTTAACGGATTTCTCGTCATACTCGAGCGTCTCGGCCGTAGCAAAGATGGGAGCGGCGACGGTCACGGCGTCGCCCGGCATCTTGGTGCGCGGCTTGACGATGGCAGCAAGCGCATCAATCCAGTCCTCGCCGTACTCGACATTACCCTCGATGAGACCCGCCTCGTGCAGCTCGGGGACCATGATCTCATCGGCAAACTGAGCATCGGACATGCCGTTGATGTACTCGGCATTGACCCAATAGAGCTTCTTGGGGTCGAAGGTCGCCGGGTTCTTGGAGATGCGGTCAAGCGAGAACTTGCTGGCCAGGACATCGCGCGGGATGATCGTGGTCTCGCCGTCGAGCGACCAGCCGAGCAGCGCCAGGTAGTTGACGAAGGCGTCGGAAAGGTAACCGGCGTCGCGGTACTCCTCCACCGAAGTTGCGCCGTGGCGCTTGGAGAGCTTCTTACCGTCGGCGCCCAGGATCATGGAGATGTGGGCGAACGTGGGCACGGGCGCGCCGAGGGCCTCGTAGACCATGACCTGGCGCGGGGTGTTGGACAGGTGGTCGTCGCCGCGGATGACATGGGTGATCTTCATCATGGCGTCGTCGACGACGGTCGCGAAGTTGTACGTGGGCGTGCCATCGGAGCGGAAGATGACAAAGTCGTCGAGCTCCTTGGCGTCGAAGGTCACCTCGCCGTGAACGGCGTCGTGGATGACGACGTCGCCGCGGTCCTCGGGCACCTTGATGCGCAGGACGTAGGACTCGCCGGCCTCGATGCGACGGCGGGCCTCCTCGGGATCAAGATCGCGGCAACGGCGCTGATAGCCCTGGAAGGGGTCCTTACGCTCCTGCGCGGCCTTGCGGTCGGCGTCGAGCTGCTCCTTGGTGCAGAAGCAGGGATAGGCCTTGCCCTCGTCCCAAAGCTTCTGGGCGGCCTGCTTGTACAGGTCCAGGCGCTCGGTCTGGGCATAGGGGCCATAGTCGCCGCCCACCTCGGGACCCTCGTCCCAATCCAGGCCCAGCCAACGCATGGCGCGCAGGATGATCTGCGTATTCTCGTCGGTGGAACGGGTGGGATCGGTGTCGTCGATGCGCAGGATGAACGTACCGCCGTTTGCGCGGGCGAAAGCCCAGTTATAGATAGCGGTGCGGGCGCCGCCGATGTGCAGCTTGCCCGTCGGTGAGGGTGCAAAGCGGACGCGAACGTCTGATGCCATGGAAATCTCCTCGATTGCAGGATGGATGTCTAACCGCACCAGTATAAAGCATCAAAGCAACCTCCGCACAAAGGGCACCGACCCACTCATTGGGGACAGACTTAAATGACTACCCAATGAGCACCCGACTGGTCATTTAAGTCTGTCCCCAATGAGTAGGTGCGGAAAGGGTGTGAATGTTTGATTTACGCGCTATGATGTGCCCTTGCATAGAGAGCCCGGCGGAATGGTAACGGTCGCCGGGACACGTTTTTGAAAGGACAATCATGTCAGAAGAACTTCGTTCCAT
>DXMB01000007.1:0-21481 GCA_019414425.1 Collinsella sp. | reverse complement strand
GCGTTATCCGCCGCATTGGCTACAACCGTGCCAAGTTCGGTTTTGACTGCGACACCTGCGGCGTTATGAGCCTCATCCACGAGCAGTCGCCCGATATCGCCCAGGGCGTTGACGAGTCCTTCGAAACCCAGACCGGCGCCACCACCGACCCGATCGACCTGATCGGCGCCGGCGACCAGGGCATGATGTTCGGCTACGCCTCCAACGAGACCAAGACCCTCATGCCCATGCCGCACTACCTGGCAAGCCGCCTGGCCGAGCGCCTGGCCGCCGTGCGTCACGACGGCACCCTCGCCTATCTGCGTCCCGACGGCAAGACCCAGGTCACCGTGCGCTACGAGGAAGGCAAGCCCGTCGAGGTCACGACCATCGTCATTTCCACGCAGCACGCCGCCGAGATCGAGGACATGGGCAAGATCAAGGCCGACCTCATCGAGCACGTCATCACCCCGGTCATGGCCGCTGAGAACATGCCGTGGGACAACGCGGACATCTACGTGAACCCCACCGGTCGCTTTGTCGTAGGCGGCCCCATGGGCGACACGGGCCTGACCGGCCGCAAAATCATCGTCGACACCTATGGCGGCTACGGCCGTCACGGCGGCGGCGCCTTTAGCGGCAAGGACTGCACCAAGGTCGACCGTTCCGCCGCGTATGCCGCGCGCTGGGTCGCCAAGAACGTGGTCGCCGCCGGTCTGGCCGACCGCTGCGAAGTCGAGCTGGCCTACGCCATCGGCGTTTCCAAGCCCCTCTCAATCATGGTCGACACCTTTGGCACCGCGCATGTCGCCGAGGACAAGATCGTCGAGGCCGTCGAGAAGACCTTCGACCTGCGCCCGGGCGCAATCATCCGCGATCTGGACCTGCGTCGCCCCATCTACGAAAAGACGGCAGCCTACGGTCACTTCGGCCGCGAAGACGCCGACTTCACCTGGGAGAATACCGACCGAGTCGAAGAACTCAAAGCAGCCTGCGGACTGTAAGCTAACGGCAAAAGCCGCAGCCAAATAGAAACGCACCAAAAAGAGGTACCGGAACAGCCGGTACCTCTTTTTTATTAACCGGTGGTGAAGATGAGTCGACATAGGACGCAGAATAGATTCCCAGCTGATGAATTTTGCAGCACACGCGCCTCTACCATGTATCCTTAGTTCCGAGGGCTTTGGTATTTGGTCGGTCGCGAGTCCCGCTCGCACGGAGGCCACTTAATGTGGCCTCCGTGCGAGCGGGACTGTCCGAGCAGGCGACCTTATGCCCCGACCCTCGGGACGACGGGATAGAACAGGAGCGCATATGGCAGGCAAGCCGCAAACACTAGCTACGACCTCGGCATTCGAGATTTTGGGCCCCGTCATGGTCGGCCCCAGTTCATCGCACACCGCCGGCGCCCTGCGCTGCGCCCAAGTTGCCGCCAGCCTACTCGAGGGCCGCATCACCAAAGTCACCTTTGGCCTGTGGAACTCCTTCGCCCACACCTACCGCGGCCACGGCACCGATCGCGCGCTCGTCGCAGGCATTCTGGGCCTCGACACCGATGATGAGAACATCAAACAGGCCTTCGACCTCGCGCACGAGCAGGGCCTCGAATTTCACTTTGACATCAAGGGCGACGACGCCTCCATCCACCCCAACACCGTCGACATCGACATGGTCGACGCCACGGGCGCCACGGCGCAGGTACGCGGCGAGAGCTTGGGTGGCGGCAAGATGCGCATCAGCCGCATTAACGGCGTCGGCGTCGACATCTCGGGCATGTATTCCACGCTCTTCGTGGCACACTACGATGTCCCCGGCGTGCTCGCAGCGCTCACGAACTTACTCGCCTACGCACACGTGAACATCGCCTTCTGCCGCACCTACCGCACCGAAGTGGGCGGCCAGGCCTACTCCGTCTTTGAGACCGATGGCGCCCCCGACGACACCGTCGTCCCCATGCTACGCAAGCTCGACAATGTCGATTACGCGACCTTTATCGAGCTCCCCGGTTCGGCCTCCTCGCTCTCCCCCGGCGTCTCAGCCAAGGAAATCTTCGACGACGGCGAGCAGCTGCTCGATGCGTGCAAGGAACTGGGGCTCAACATCGGCGCCGTCATGGCCGTGCGCGAGGCACGTCTGACCGGCGAGGCACACGCTATCGCCGCCATGCGCCGCGTACTCGACGTCATGCGCGAAGAGACCACAGCCCCCATTTCCAATCCACAGCGCTCGCTCGGCGGCCTCATCGGCGGCGAGGCAAAGCTCGTCGATGCCACCGGCCGAAACGATCTGAGCATAAGCCTGATGGGCGCCGTCCAGACCGACGCCGTGGCCCGCGCCATGGCCGTGCTCGAGCGCTCCGCCACCATGGGCGTGATCGTCGCCGCCCCCACGGCAGGCTCAGCGGGTGTTGTGCCCGGCTGCGTGCTGGCGCTCGCAGACCATCTGCAGCTGGACGACGAGCAGGTCATGGATGCTCTTTATTGCGCCGCCGCCATCGGCCTCAACCTCACCACGAGCGCCTGCGTCGCCGGCGCCGAGGGCGGCTGCCAGGCCGAGGTCGGAAGCGCGGCCGCCATGGCTGCCGCCGCGCTGGTGCAGATGCTCGGCGGCACGCCCGAGCAGGCGCTCGACGCCAGTTCCATCGCGCTGAGTAACCTGCTGGGCCTCGTTTGTGACCCCGTCGGTGGCCTCGTGGAAGTGCCCTGCCAAAACCGCAACGCCATCGGCGTGGCAGCAGCCTTTAGCTCGGCCCAGCTCGCCCTCGCCGGCATCAAAAGCCTGGTGCCGTTTGACCAGATGGCGCACGTGATGCTCTCGGTGGGCCACGCCCTGCCCGCCACGCTACGCGAGACGGCCAAGGGCGGCATCGCGCAAGCTCCGGCCGCGCTTTCGGCTTGTGCAAAATGCGGTGTGTGCGGATAGCGACAAAGAACGACTCAAAGGTGGGACAAATGTCCCACCTCTTTTGAATGCCACCGTTTCCGTACCACAAACAGCAGGGCAATCGCTATAATGCAAGCCCAGTAAAAACACGATGAGCCGCAAGGCGAAATTCGAAGGATATGCATACGATGTCGCAAAACGATCGAACTCAACTGATTCCCGATCCGCAGCAGCCGAGCAGGCACACCGGCGGCGTTCAGTCGCCGCGTCCTATCGCACCGAGCCACGGTCAGCAGCGTGGTGCGGCAAACGCTTCCCAACGCCCGAACCAGCAGCATCAGCCACGTCAGCAGCGCCAGACAAACGGCAATGCGCCCAAGCAGCCCCCCACGCACGCTCGAGGCGATCGCGGCCCCGCACGCAAACCCGCCGAGAAAAATAAGTCAGGCAAAAAGACGACACTCTTTGTCGTCCTGGGTCTTATCGTCATTGTCTATATCGTAGGCGTCGTAGCGTTTTCGCAGGTATCCTACCCCAACACCACCATCGCCGGCGTCGACGTCTCGTTCTCCAACGCTTCGTCTGCCGCCACCAAGGTCAACTCGGCTTGGAAGCACTATAAGCTCACCGTGACGGGCGATGACTTTAGCTGGACCTATCAGCCCGAGTCCGATGAACCCATCGTCGACGGCGAAGCTGCCGCAAAAGAGATCATCAGCCACAACGAAGCCTTTGTATGGCCGGTCCGCCTTATAGAATCCTTAAGTGGCAAGACCAAAACAACCGCCACCTCCAACGAAGTCGATCTTGATCAAGACGTCGACCTGTCCATGCTCTCCGATACCTTTGACCAAAAGAAGTTTGAGGAGGACCTGGGCGCCGCCATCGACGAGTTTAACGAGGGCCGTTCGGGCACGTTCGAGGCCAATAGCTCATATGACGAGCAGGCCGGCAAGTTTACCGTCGAGAAGGCACGCTCCAACGAAAAACTCAACCGCGAGCATGTCATTAAGTATGCCGAGCTCGAGCTTGCCTCACTGTCCGAGACCGTAGATCTTTCCAAGCTCGGCAACGATGCCTATGAGCCGCTCAATGGAAAGCTGACCGACGATCAGATTCAGGCCGCATGCGATGCCGCCAACAACTTCTTGGGCGTCAACGTGACCCTCAAGCTCAACGGCGAGGATGCCGGCAAGGTTGATGGCAGCTCCGTGTTGCAGTGGATCAGCTTTGCCGATCCGGCCAACCCCACGCTCGATACGTCGCAGATCAGCAGCTGGGCAGCCGAGCTCGCCAACGGCTTTAACACCGTGGGCTCCACTCGCTGGTGGACGCGCGCCGATGGCAAGCAGTGCGCCGTCGAAGGCGGCGACTTTGGTTGGTCCATCGACAGCAGCTCGCTCGCCAAGCAGGTCGAGGACGCCATTAACAACAAGCAGA
Organism: Collinsella sp.; assembly: GCA_019414425.1. GTDB lineage: Bacteria > Actinomycetota > Coriobacteriia > Coriobacteriales > Coriobacteriaceae > Collinsella. Next base: position 17,179 of record DXMB01000007.1, on the reverse strand, counting down.
CCGGCGAAATCGAGATCAAGTACTCCCAGAAAGCCGACACCTTTACCGCAAAGGGAGAGCCTGACTGGAAGGCCTATATCGACGTCGACCTATCCGAGCAGCATGCACGCTACTACGACGAGAGTGGCAACATCGTGTGGGAGGCCAACTTTATCTCCGGCAAGCCGGGAGAGGACGCCACCCCCGAGGGCGTATGGCAGATCAACAGCAACGATGGCGCCAGCAAGCTTATCGGCGCTAAGGATCCCGAGACCGGTAAGCCCAAATACGAGAGCCCGGTAAGCTATTGGATGCCGTTTGAGGGAAACATGGTCGGCTTCCACGATGCAACGTGGCAAAACGACAAGAGTTTCGACGACCCCAACTCCTACAAGTGGTGCGGCAGCCACGGATGCATCAACCTGCGCCTAGCCGATGCCAAGGCGCTGCACGATTGCATCAAAGTCGGCCTGTGCGTGGTCGTGCACTCGTAGCGCAACGCGCACATTCATACAATGTGGAATTGCTGTGACCAATCTAACAGTTCCGAAAGAAACCATCCTATGCGCCCGCCCCAACCGGTGGGCGCATATACTTATCAAGGTTCTTTCTATAAAGGAGACGCTATGCCGAATGTCCCCACGATCGCCCCGGGCCCGGATGATACCGAGCACACGCCGGAGGGTGCCACCGAAACCCTACCGCTCATCACGAGCGTTCATACCGCACAGCAAAACGACAATGACCCAGCCAGCGCCGGGATATCCGACGATGAGGCGTATGCAAAGCTCAAGGCCAAGCGCGCCGAGCGCCGACATAAAAAGCTTGTTCGCCGCGGTATCGCGGCCGGCATCGTGGGCGGCATTATCCTGATAGCCATCGTCGTAAGCGTTGTCCTCAATTCGCAACCGCAATCTACAGGCGGCCCCGTGACCGACACGGTCATGGAAGGCACCTTTACCACGACCGCCGAGGCAAAAGGGCAGCTCAAGCCAATTTCGGCCTCGGTCGTCTCCCCTTCTGTCGACGGTACAGTGGCACAGATCAACGTGCAGGCAGGGCAGAGCGTCAACGAGGGCGACGTGCTCATGACCATTAAAAACGACGAACTCGATAACGCCGTTGCCGAGGCGCAGCGCGCGGTCTCGGCCGCCCAGGAAGACCTGAACAATGCGAAGGCCGCACTCGCCGTGGCACAGGCCGCGCCGGCAACGGACGGTGACGGATCGACCGCCCCATCGGACGCAAGTGCAAACGCCAACGCCGTCTCGAGCGCACAGCGCAACCTCGCCTCAGCCCAGGCAACGCTCGAGCAGGCAACGGCAAAGGCAGCCCAGCGCACCGTAAAGGCCCCCAGCTCGGGCAGCATCGTCGAGCTCAACGCCAAAGTGGGCGCCACCGTGACCGGAGGCATGGTCATGGGCGAAGGCGACACGAGCGGCGGCAAGCAGTGCATGCAGATCGCCGACCTCTCCAAAATGAAGGTAACGGTCCAGGTGGGCGAAAAAGACATCGCCAAGATCGCCGTGGGCCAAAGCGCCAACGTGACCTATCCCGCGTTTCCCGACATCGTGAGCCAGGGCACCGTCACGGCTATCGCCTCGGTGGCAAACTCCGACTCCTCCTCCGGGAGCGGCGGCAGCGTGACCTTTAACGTCGACATCCTCATCGAAGCACCCGACAGTCGCCTTAAGCCGGGTATGACTGCCGAGGTCTCGGTAGTGACCGAGAAGCTCGACGACGTGGTTATGGTGCCGACCATGGCGCTGATGACCGAAGATGGCGAGCACTATTACGTCAACGTGGCTACCGACGGCGAGGGCAAGAAGACGCGCCGCGTGAAGGTGACCGTCGTGACGCAAAACGACAACGAGGCTGTAGTCGGTAAGACGCAGGTCAAGCGCGACGACCAGGGCAACGAGATCAACCCAGACGTCCCGGTTACCAAGTTACGCGACGGCGACACCATCGTGACGGATACCGGCGCAGGCATGACGGCAGACGGCGGCGACAATATGTCTGCCGACGAGGGCAAGTAATGCGTCCCGTCATCGACATCCGCAACGTGCACCGCATCTTTGAGAGCGAGGCCGGTTGCGCCCACATCCTGCACAACGTGAGCCTGGCGGTGAACCCCGGTGAGTTCGTCGCCATCACCGGCCCCTCGGGCTCGGGCAAGTCGACGTTCATGAACATCCTGGGCTGCCTGGACAAGCCGACGGCGGGTGATTATTTCCTGCAAGGGCTCAACGTCGCCGAGCTCGACGATGATGAGCTCACCGAGGTGCGCGCGCTGAGCATCGGCTTTGTCTTTCAGAGTTTTAACTTGCTGCCGCGTCTGACGGTGATCGAAAACGTCATGCTGCCGCTGTCCTACACCAATGTGCCGCGTAGCCAGCGCGAGATGCGCGCCGTGCACGCGCTGCAAGCCGTCACACTGCCGGTCGACCATTGGGACCACCGCATATCGGAACTCTCGGGCGGACAGATGCAGCGCGTCGCCATCGCGCGCGCCCTCGTCAACGACCCGCCCATCATTTTGGCCGACGAGCCAACGGGAAATCTAGACTCGACAACCGGGGCGCTCGTCATGGAAACCTTCCACAAGCTCCAGAAACGCGGCAAGACCATCGTACTCATTACGCATGACCCCGGCATCGCCGCCGAGGCCGATCGAGCCGTAACCATCCGTGACGGGCGAATCCATGACGGCGCATATGTCGCGCATACACCGAATACGTTACGCGGGGCCGTCAAAAACCTGCCCGCGATTTCTGCAACCACCAATCAGCCGAAAGGAGCGAAGGCATGAGCACCCGCGATCTTGTCCAAGAAGCCCTTCACTCGCTCGAGGCCAACAAGGGACGCAGCCTGCTCACCATCCTTGGCATCGTCATTGGCATCGCCTCGGTCATCGCCATGACTTCGCTCATCGGCGGTATCCAAAACAGCCTGGTCAACAGCCTGGGCCTCAATGCAGCCCGCATGGTAGAGATCTATTCGTCCCAAGAACTCACCGATTCGGATGTGGAAAAGCTTCGCAAACTGGTGCCGCAGATTGAGCAGATCGGCATCGTCGATAGCGCCTATTCCGAGTACAAGGTCGGGGATAAAAGCTATACCGTCATGGCACACGGCGTCGATAGCGACATGCTCGATGCCGTGGGCGCCAGCAAGCTCGTTGCGGGACGTGTCTATTCACAGGCAGAGTCTCAATCAGGCTCGCGCGTGGCGCTCATCAGCCGCGGCGGCGCCGATCAGCTTTACGGCAACGAACAGGACGCACTGGGGAAAACCATCAAGGTGTCCAACGGCGAGGTGCAGATTGTAGGCGTGATTGATGGCGGCAGCGACTCCATGGGCTCGCTCACGCTGTATATGCCACGCGAAACCATCTCCGGCCTGTTTGGCGACGAGAATCCTTCATTTCCCAGCGTGACGGCACTTGCCGCCGAGGGCACAGACATGGACGAGCTCTGCAAGACCATCGAGTCTAAGGTGCGCGCGATGAAGGGCATCTCGGAGGATGATGAGTACGACAGCGTATCGGCGACCTCCATGAAAAGCGCCATCGATGCACTCAACTCGTTTATGGGCGCCTTCTCGCTCATCATGGGCGCTGTCGCCAGTATCTCACTGCTTGTCGGCGGAATCGGCATTATGAATATGATGCTTACCAACGTGACTGAGCGCATCCGCGAGATCGGTATTCGCCGTGCCTTGGGCGCCAGTCGCCGCGATATCACCGCGCAGTTTTTGGCCGAGTCCTCGGCGCTGTGCGTCACCGGTGGCCTGCTGGGTGTCCTGATTGGCTATCTGCTGGCCTGGGGCCTCGCGATGTTTGCCGCAGGATCAGGGGTTCTCAACGAGCTCGGTGCCAGTGGGGAGATCACACCGAGCTTTTCAATCGCCACGGTGCTGCTGGCCTTCGGCGTCTCCGTCGGCATCGGCGTAATCTTTGGCTTCTACCCCGCTCGCCGCGCGGCAAAGCTCAACCCGGTGGAGTGCCTACGCTACCAGTAAGCCACCACCAGCTACCAGTAAGCCACCACCAACAAGTTGCGGTGAATTAGGGACTGAATATGCTATCTAGCAGCAAAAACAGACGCTATTTCACCGCAACTTATTGAAGGGCTGTTTGCGCCAGTTCTGGGCGTCGTCCTCGAGCTATTGATGGATGACGGGCTTGTACGGGTCGAGCTTGCTCGGGACGCTCCTCCTCGCGGGCGGGAGGGCGCGCAGGCGCGGCAAGCGCCTAGCGCGCGAACTCCCGTAAGAGCGCGTCTTCCACTTCCCGAAGCGAAAGGGCCCCGCTTCCCTCGGCGGGACGGGTGACCACGATGCAGCGCGCTCCCACGTCGCGCGCGGCGGCGAGCTTCTCGGCCGTGCCGCCTACGGTTCCCGAGTCCTTAGTCACAAGCCACTGGGCGCCCACCTGCCGAAGCATCGCCTCGTTGAGCTCGCGGGTGAAGGGCCCCTGCATGCCGATGACATGCGACGGCGAAAACCCCGCGTCGATGCACTTCGTTATAGCACCGGGCAGCGGGAGCACACGCACGAAGAAGCGCTCCGCGAAATCGGCGACGCTCGTGTAGGGAGCAAGCTCCTTGCTCCCCGTCGTGAGAAGCGCGCGACCCGGGTTCTCGGAGAGAAAGCGCGCCGCGCAGGCGATCGACGCGACCGGCACGACGCCTTTGGGCAGCGCCTCGACCGGGCGCGCAAGGCGCAGGCATCGTGCACCCACGGCGAGCGAAGCGGCCCGGATGTTGCCGCTTGCGAGCGTAGCGAAGGGGTGCGTGGCGTCGACAACGATGCACGCGCCGGAAAGCTCGCGCTCCATGTCGGCATCGTCGAGCCTGCCCGCATGCACCTCGATGCCCGGAAGCTCGCCCAAAAGCTCGCCTCCGTACTCGGTTGCCGCGTAGGCACGGGCGGGGATGCCCGCCCTGCTCGCCCATTCGCACAGAAGGCGGCCCTCGGTGGTGCCGGCGAAGATGCGCAGCGCCGGCGCGGATGCGGGCGCCGTCACTTCGGGCCGCCTGGGCGCGTGATCTGGTAGAGCAGCGCGTTCATAATGGCAGCCGCCACGGTCGAGCCGCCCTTGCGACCCCTCGCGACGATGGCTGGCACGCGTCGTGCGAGTAGCTCCTCTTTCGCCTCGACCACGTTCACAAACCCGACCGGCACCCCAACGACGAGCGCGGGCGCGATCTTCCCCGCGTCCATGAGCTCGGCGAGGCGCAGAAGTGCTGTGGGAGCGTTGCCGACGGCCACGATGAGCGGACCCTCGATGCCGCAAGCTTTGTCCATGCTCGCAACGGCGCGAGTCGTGCCCGCGGCGCGCGCAGCCGCGGCGACATCGGGGTCGGCCATGAAGCACACGGCCTTGCAGCCGAGCTTCGCGAGCGCGGGCTTGCTTATGCCTGCGAGCGCCATGTTCGTGTCGGTGAGCACCGTGGCCCCTGCGCGCAGTGCGTCGAGCGCACAGTGCGCGGCGTCATGGGTAAACACGAGGGAATCGGCGTACGAGAAGTCGGCAGTGGTGTGGATGACGCGCTTCACGACGGGCTCTTCGAGCGGCGGGAACGTGCGGCCGCCGAGCTCTTCGGTGATGATCTCGAAGCTGCGCCGCTCGATGTCGCCGGGCGCCATCTCCTTGGAATCCATCTAGTACTCCACTCCTTCCCTTGCACATATCCCCTCCTCGTAGGGATGTTTCTTGCACCGCATCTCGGTTATGTAGTCGGCCTTCTCCACGATCTTGCGGGAAGGCGCGCGCCCGGTGAGCGCTACTTCGACGCCGCGCGCGGACATATCGAGCGCGCGGTCCACGAGCGCCTCGTCGACAAGCCCCTTCGAAAGCGCGTCGAGCGCCTCGTCGAGCACGAGCAGTCCCTCTTGCGCGCCCTCGAGCTCGGCGAGCGCGGAAGCGAGGTTCCCATCGTGCAGCTCGCACGTCGCGGCAAGTTCTTCCGACGTCATCGACCAGGTAAACTTGTCCGACACCTTCCCCGCGAACACGGGCACGCCGAAATGCTCGGCGAGCAGGCGCACCTCCCCGCTTTCGCCGTCTTTCAGGAACTGCACGACGACGACGCGGCGGCCTGCAGCGAGCATGCGAAGCGCGAGGCCCATCGCCGCCGTGGTCTTGCCTTTGCCGTCGCCATGATACACGTGGATCATACGCCCTCCTCGATAATGCGGTAGACATACTCCATGTCGAGCGCCCCGCGCACGACGTCGGCCAGGCGGTCGAACTCGCGCGCACGGTGATCGGCCGCGGACGCCGCGCCCGCAGCACCCACGACGTTCTCGGGCAGGCCGCGCATGCGCGCGAGCGAGCGCGCGAGGGCGAGCGCCACCCCCGGTTCGTCGAACAGGCCGTGGAGATAGGTTCCGAACACGTTTCCGCAGGCCGCGCCTTCTGGTTTGCCGCCAATCGTGCCCGCAGGAGCGCAGGAGACGGTCGTTTCGCCGTCGTGAATCTCGTACCCGCGCGCCGTCATGCCGTTCCACGCCGAGAACGCGCCTTGGGCGCCCGTGATGCGCAGCTCCGACTGGGCGAGGCGCTTTTCCTCCTTGAACACCGTACTTGCAGGGATGAGCCCGAGCCCGCGCGCGGTGCCAGCGCCTTCCCTGCCGTGCGGGTCGGAAAGCTCGTCTCCCAAAAGCTGGTAGCCTCCGCATATGCCGAGCACCGGCGTGCCCGTGCCCGAAAGCGCGCGTACACAGGCTCCGATGCCGCTAGCCGCAAGCCAGCGCGCGTCGTCGAGCGTAGTCTTCGAGCCGGGAAGCACCACCAGGTCGGGTCGGCCCAGATCGGTCGTCGAGGAAACGTAGCGCACGCCCACGCCGGGCACGCGCGAAAGCGGGTCGAAGTCGGTGAAGTTCGACAGATGCGGAAGACGCACGACGGCGACGTCGATGACGCCGCGCGCCTCGCGGGCAGATAGGCGCGGCGCGAGCGAGTCCTCGTCGTCCAGGTCGAGCGTAAGATACGGCACGACCCCCACGACGGGAACCCCGCACATCTTCTCGAGCGGGGCCAAACCCGGGCGCAGGATTTCCACATCGCCGCGGAACTTGTTCACCACAAGCCCCCGCAAAAGCGCGCGGTCCTCGGGCGCAAGGAGCGCGACCGTGCCGTAGAGCTGGGCAAACACCCCGCCCGGGTCGATGTCGCCCGCGAGCAGCACAGGGGAGGACACGGCGCGCGCGAGCCCCATGTTGACGATGTCGTTTTCGGCAAGGTTGATTTCGGCGGGGCTGCCGGCGCCCTCGATGACGATGACGTCGTTTTCCTCCGCGAGCGAATCGAACGCCTCCAAAATCTGCAGCATGAGCGCCTTCTTTCGCGCGAAGTAGTCCCTCGCAGCGAAGGCTCCCTGCGCCTTGCCGGCCACGATGAGCTGGCTTCGGTGGCCGCTTTCAGGCTTGAGCAGGATGGGGTTCATGCGCACGTCGGGCGCGATGCCGCACGCCTCGGCCTGCATGATCTGGGCGCGCCCCATCTCGAGCCCGTCGGCCGTGACACCGCTGTTGAGTGCCATGTTCTGGCTCTTGAAGGGAGTCACGCGCAGGCCGTCCTGCGAAAGTACACGGCACAGCCCAGCCGCAAGCAGGCTCTTCCCCGCGTTCGACATGGTGCCCTGGATCATGATGGGCTTCGCCCTACCCACGGGTATCGACCTCCTTCGCCGAGCCTCGGCCATCCGCGCCCGCCATAGCGCCGCTGCAAGAAGCGCCGCCCCGTTCGTCGGGTTCGCCTTCGCCCGATGCGTCTTCCGCCCGAAGCGCACGGCTGAACGCCATCGCAAGCCGGGCATTCTCCTTGCGCGTGCGCACCGCGACGCGGCACCAGAAACGGGACAGTACCGAAAACGAGTCGCACGTGCGGACCAAAACCCCCTGTTTATACAGGCGCTCGGGGATGTCTTTCGCCGGCGTGCGGACTAAAAGGAAGTTCGCATCCGACGGCACGACGGAAAGCCCGAGCGAGGAGAGCTCGTGGGAAAGCCACGCTCGCTCGCCCGCCAATACATCGCGCGTGCGCGAGACGTATTCGACGTCTTCCAGGGCGGCGATGCCCGCGGCCTCGGCGACCGAAGAGACGGGCCACGCCTGCCCCGCCCGGCGAATCCCCTCGATGAGTTGGGCGTTTCCGCTGATCAGATATCCCAACCGCAACCCCGCCATTCCGTAGAGCTTGGTGAACGCGGAGAGCACGGCCACATGGCGCGAACACGCGGCGCGTGCGGCCACGCTCCTTTCGCGGGCGTCGGGCGCAAATCCGAGGAAGCACTCGTCCACGACGAGCAGCGCGCCCACCTGCTCGCAGCGGCAAGCCGCGGCCTCGATCACGCTGGGGTCGACGAGGCGCCCCGTCGGGTTGTTCGGATTGCAGAGGTACGCCACGTCTCCCGGCCCCTCGATCGCGCGGGCGAAGGAGGCGGGCACGTCGAAGTCGTCCGCTTCGGAGAGCGGGAACTCCTGCACGCATGCGCCGTAGTACGATGCCGCCTCCGAATATTCAGAGAACGTCGGCGCGCACACGACGATGTGTTTCGGGCGCACCGCCGCGGCGAGCCGCCAGATGATGTCGGAGGCGCCCGCGCCGCAGACGATAGTATCTTCGGGAATGCCCTGGGCACGCGCTAGGGCGCGAACGAGGGCGAGGCTTTCCCTATCGGGGTAGGCGTCGATTCGAGAAAGCGCCTTGCAAGCTGCGGCGACGGCGCGCGGCGAGGGGCCTGCCGGATTCACGTTCACCGAGAAGTCAATGAGGTCGGAGGCGCCCCCTTCGCAAGCGATGCCGAGCGATTGCCAGCTGCCCCCATGCGCACGGGCGCGCAGGATTCCCCCGGCAGCCCGAGGCGCGGCGTGGTCTTTCCTCATGCCATCGCCCCCACGGCGAGCACGACCGCCGCGCGCGCGGCGCCGAAGACGACGAGCGCGCATACGGACGCGGCGAGCATGAGCCTTGTCGCCCGGGCGATGTCGCCCCACTCGATTTCACGGGACGCGTCGCCTATCGTCGGTTTCTCAACGAGCTTGCCGAAATACACCGCGGGTCCTGCCAGGCGCAGCCCGAGCGCGCCCGCGCACGCCGACTCGGTCTGCGCCGCGTTCGGGCTCGCATGGCGACGCCTGTCGCGGCGCCAGATGCGCGCCGCCCCGCGCGCGTCGAGCCCGACGATCGGGCACACGGCGATCATGAGCAGGGCCGATAAGCGCGAGGGAATCCAGTTCACCGCATCGTCGAGGCGCGCCGAGGCGCAGCCGAAGTCGATGTAGCGCTCGTTTTTGTAGCCCACCATGCTGTCGAGCGTGTTCACCGCCTTGTACGCCATGCCCAAGGGCGCACCCCCGATCATAAGGTAGAAAAGCGGCGCGATGACACCGTCGCTCGCGTTCTCCGCCACCGTTTCCACGGCGGCGCGCGCGACGCCGTGCTCGTCGAGAACAGACGTGTCGCGCCCCACGATGAGCCCGACGGCTTCGCGCGCCGCGACAAGTCCGTCCTTCGAGAACGCGCGGGCCACGGCCAGGCTCTGGCGGCGCAGCTCGCATGTCGCGAGAATCTGATAGCTCGCCCATGCCTCGACCACGAAGCGCAAGCCGGAGTGAACCATGCCGCAAAGATGCAGGATTCCCCAGGTCAAAAGTCCACACGCAAGCGGAAGCGCCACGGCGAGCACAAGCCCTGCGGCGCGCGTGCCCGCGGACGTTTGCGGGAATGCGCGCCGCAGGCGGCCTTCGGCCCACGTGATCGCGCGCCCCATAGCGACGACGGGATGGGGAAGCCAGCGCGGGTCGCCGAAGGCAAGGTCGGCCGCGAACCCGGCGGCGACGGCAAGAATCGTCATCACCGGGCATCGCCCCCCGAAGCGGGGCGAACGTCGCGAAGGCAGCGCCCATCCCAGGTGGCGGCCCATGCGCCGCCCGGCTCGGTATGCACGTCAAAGTACCCCATTTTCGGGACAGCTAGCTCGGAGAGCAGCGCTTTCACGGTACCCGCGTGAACGACGAAGACGGCGCGCCCGCTCCCCTGGGCGCGCTCCGATTTGCACGCCTCCCGAAACGCCGCGACGACGCGGCAGGTGAAATCGCTCTTGTCCTCGCCATGCGGGCAGCGCGTCTCGCACCAGGAGTCTACCCAGGCGCGATAGCGCGCATCCTCTTTAAGCTCGGCGGCGCTTCGCCCCTCGAAGTCGCCGAAATCCATCTCGCGCAGACCGGGGCACGCCATAAGCTCCGCGTTCGGGAAGAGGATGCGCGCCGTCTGGTCGGTGCGGACCATGCCGCTCGTGATAACACGGAACACGTCACGATCGCACGCGAGGTCGCGCAAAGCGCGCTCGCCCGCAATCGACAGGGGCTCGTCGGTGCCCGCCCCGCTGTAGCGATGGTCTTCCGTGCCCGCCGTGGCACCATGGCGCACGAAGACGACTTCCAAAGGCGCACCCGCGCCCTGCGTCCCTCGAGGCGCATCGGCAAGGTTTCCTTTGATGACCTGGGGAATCCCACACGTCATGCGCACGACGACGTCGGCGCGCGCAGCGAGCGCGCATCCCAGGCGCCCCGCGCGCTCGCGCCATTGGGCGTCTTCCGCACGCATGGGGACGACCCCCGAGCCGACCAAGGGCAGAATCACTGCGTCGAAGCCGATCAGCCGCTCGAGCGCCCGGTCAGCGTCGAGCGCGCGTACGAGTTCCTCAGCACGGTATGCGACGCGGCCGGCAAAAGCCGCGGGCACGCCGCCCTCCGCAAGCTGCGCCGCGTCGACGAAATCGTCCGCCGCGAACCCGAGCTTTTCGCGCACGAAGGTCCTCTTCCCCGAATGCGCGCCACCTACCACGAGAATCATAGGAGCATGCCCCCCGCCACCAGCATGGCAAGCATCGCGAGCTCGGCCCATTGCAGAAACCATCCGGCCAAATCCCCCGTCACCCCGCCGAAGCGGGACAGGGCAACATGGCGGTACCACGCGAGCGCCAAAAGCCCCGCCACCGCCATAAGGGCGCCGACGGCCTGAGCGCACGCGACCATCCCTGCAGCCGAAGCCGCAGCGAAAGCGCAAAGCGGCACGACGATCGCCGCGCGCTTCTTCGCAGGCGAGAGCCCCGCGGCCATGCCGTCCGCCCGCGCGGCAGGCCAGCATTCAACGGCGAGCCCCGAAAGCGAGCGGGAGAACACGAGCGAGCACAGAAGCGCGAGGAACGCCCCCGCCGTAAGCGGCAGCGCGGTGAACAGGGAAAACTGCAGAATAAGGTACACAACAACACCGATGACCCCGAAGGCGCCCGTCCGCGGGTCGTGCATGATCTCGAGCTTTCGCTCGCGCGGGGCCCAACTTGCAAGCGCATCGGAGGTGTCGCAGAGCCCGTCTAGGTGGATGCCTCCCGTCACCGCCACAGGCAGCGCCACGAGCACGGCCGCGACGATGGTCGCGGGCACGCCGAGCAGGTTCGCAACGTGTCCCCACGCCGTCATGAGGAACCCTTCCGCAAGGCCCACCAGGGGAAACGCGGCAAGCGCATGGGTTGCCCCGAAATCGGTCCAGGCCGATTTCGGGACGGGGATGCGCGAGAACGTTCCGAACGCCGCGCCGATTGCCTCTGCTATCTTCACCTTGTAGGTCCTTCACCTTTCATCCACACGGGAATCCCGCATACCACTTCGACTGCGCGGTCGGCCAGCGCCGCCACGCCCGCGTTCACGCGCGCGAGCGCGCGCCTCCATGCCTCGGTCCCCTCATCGTAGCGCATCTCATCGGCGAACACGTCGACGGTGACCACCACCGTATACGCAGCGGCCTGAGCGAGCCGTTCGATGCCTCCGAGCACCTCGCGCGCCGCAGCGTCGGGGTCACGTGGGGACAAGCCGCCTTCCGCGAAAAGCTCGTTCGCAACCAGGTTGCCCACGTCCTCCAAAAGAAGCGTGCAGCCGCGCGGAAGCCCGGACACTGCGGCGCCCACGTCACGCGTTCGCTCGAGGGTGGAAAACCCCTTGCCCTCGCGCAGCGCCCGATGACGCGCGATGCGGCGGGCGCCCTCTTCCCCGAAGGGCTCCATCGTTGCCAGGTACACGCGAGGGCCGTCGTGCCCGAGGCACAGGGACTCGGCGTAGGCGCTCTTGCCGCTCGCGGCGGCGCCGATGACGAGCGTCACCGTCATTTCCCGGCCTCGAAATGCTCGTAAGCAGCCATGCCAGTCGCCGTGAACGTCTTCCCATCCCGGTACACGCGCAGCGCCGAATCCAGAAGGGGGAGATACGCCATGGCGCCCGCGCCCTCGCCCAAGTGCATGCCTGCGTCGAGGGGCGCCTTTATGCCGAGCTCGCGAAGGAGCTCCCGGCTTGCGGGTTCGCTTGATGCGTGGGTGCCCACGAGGTAGCCCAAGGCGTTGGGGCACAGGCGCGCCGCGCACAGGGCCGCCGTGCAGGATATGACCCCGTCGAGGAGCGCCGGCGCCTTCGAGACCGCGGCCCCCAGGTAGAAGCCGCACATCGCAGCGATGTCGAAGCCGCCCACCTTCGAGAGCACGTCGATCGGGTCGGCGGGATCGGGCGAGTTCGCGTCGATAGCGCGCTCGACCACGTCGCGCTTGCGCGCGAGCGAGGCGTCCGAGAGCCCCGCGCCGCGCCCGACAAGGCTCCGCGCGTCCGCCCGGATGAGCACTGCGGCCACCGCCGCCGAGGTGGTCGTGTTGCCGATGCCCATCTCGCCCGCGGCGAGAAGGCGCACGCCGGCGCGGGCAAGCCCGCACGCGACGGCGATTCCGACCTCGATCGCGCGCACGGCCCCATCGCGAGACATAGCGGAGCCGAGAGCGATGTTGCCGCTCCCCCGCCGCACGTTCGCGCGCACCATGCGCGCGTCTTCTATGCCCCGGGCCATACCCACGTCGACGGGCACGACCTCGGCACCCGCGAACGCCGCCATGCGGCAGGCGCTCGCGGCCCCCTCGCACATGTTGCGCGCGACGGCTCGCGTCACATCTTGCCCGCTTTGCGACACGCCTTCGGCAACGACCCCGTTGTCGGAGAAGAATACCGCGAGCGCACGGGGAAACTCGGCCACCTCGGCACTCCCCTGAGCTGCGGCGATACACGCGACGGCGTCTTCAAAGTCGCCCAATCCCCCCAAGGGGTGCGCGATGGAGTCCCACGCGGCGTACGCGGCGGCACGGGCGCATTCGTCTGTGGGCGCGATCCGGGAAAGCGCGGCTTCGAGCACGGCGCCCGGCGCCGACGAGAACGCGCGCTCGACTTCCTCGCGGATGAAGGCAAGCGCGGTTTCGGTTGCTTCAGCCATGCCGCCTCCTCTCTGTGAACGACGCTGCGGCAGACGCGAACGCGCGCGCAACGTCGGGGTTCGCAGGATAGTACACATGCGGGAAGCCCGCCACCAGGGACGGGGTGGTCGTCATGCACGGCCAGCCCTTGTCGCGCCGGGGCTTCTGCGCCCAAAAGTCGCCGCCCGGGCAGGTGGACTGCCAGTAGTGGAACTCGTGCGCGCGGATGCGTGTGCCGCGCGGCCCGTAGAGCCCGTCGCGTTGGGAAGTGAGCTCCACGTACCCGAAATGGGACAGCCTTCCCCCGTTCTCGCTTGCGCCCTCAAGGGCGCCCGCAACAGGCCAGCGCCACCCCTCACTATCGGCGATTTCGCGCTGCAGGTACAGAAACCCACCGCATTCGGCGACCGTCGGCATGCCGGATTCCACAGCGCGCCGCACCGCCCCGCGCATCGACACGTTCTCGGAGAGCTGCCGCGCATGGAGCTCCGGGTAGCCGCCCCCCAGATAGAGGGCGCTTGTCCCCCGGGGCAACTCGCTATCACACAGGGGGCTGAAAATGGCCAGCTCGCAACCCAGGTCCTCGAGCGCGCGCAGATTCTCCTCGTAATAGAACGAGAACGCCTCGTCACGCGCGACGGCGACGATGGGCCGCGCTCCCGCGATCGGCTCCAACCGGTAAGGTTCCTCGCGGATATCGGGTGCCGTCGCCGCTATTTCGAGCAAGCGGTCGACGTCGATGCTCTTTTCCACCAGCTCGGCCATCTTGTCGATGCGCGCGGAGAGCTGCTCGACCTCGTCGGCGGTCACAAGCCCCAGATGCCGGCTTTCGAGCGAGAATGCCTCGTCGGCGGGGATATTCCCCAAAACCGCGACGCCCGTGTGCTTCTCGATCGCAGGCGCCGCGTAGGCGCAGGCAGCGGCGCTCGTCTTGTTCAGCACGACGCCGCGCACGTTCGCACAAGGCAGGAACTCGGCGATGCCGCGGATTACAGCGGCGAGCGATAAAGACGCCCCGCGCCCGTTCACCACTAAAACGACCGGCGTTTCCGTGTCGCGCGCAACCTGGTAGCTGCTCGCGTCGGCCACGCCGGGCGCCATGCCGTCGTAGAAGCCCATGACCCCCTCGAGCACCGCGACATCCGCGCCCGCGGCGCCGCGTACGAGCAGGGCGCGCAGCGTCGGGGCGTCGGTGAAGAAGCCGTCTAAGTTGCCCGAGCGCGCACCCACGACGCGGCGATGAAAGAGCGGGTCGATGTAGTCGGGGCCGCATTTGAAGGCCGCGCATGCAAGGCCGCGACGCGCGAGCGCGCGCAGGAGCGCGCACGTTACGACCGTCTTGCCGCTCCCGCTCGAGGGCGCAGCGACCATGAAGCGCGGGATGGACGTGCTCACCGGGCGCCGCCTTCCCCACCTGCACCACGCGCGCTGACGAGGAACACGGGGTTTTGCGCCTTCATAAGATGGTGCGAGCCTACAGCCTCGGCGCGGGCGGCCGACACCTGGCACGCATCGAACCCCTTAAAGCGCGAACCCGAGAGGAGCGCGCACGCCTCGGTGAGCGTCTCAACGGTGACGCATGGCACGCACAGGCGAACCTGCGAGTTCTTCTCGAGCGCCGCCTCCACGATGGAGGGAAGCTCGCCCGCGCTTCCGCCGACGAACACGGCGTCGGGGACGGGCAGTTTCGCGAGCGCTTCGGGGGCGACACCGGGGACCGCATGCACGTTGCCGCACCCGAATGCATCCGCGTTCTCTCGGATGAGCCGCACGCCGGCCGCGTTGCGCTCGACCGCCCATACCGACCCCGCTCGCGCGACGAGCGCCGCCTCGATCGACACGCTCCCCGTGCCGGCTCCGACGTCCCACACGGTGTCGGTAGCGGTAAGGCGCAGCTTCGCGATTGCGACGGCGCGCACCTCCTGCTTGGTCATGGGAACGTCGCCGCGGATGAAGAGCTCGTCGGGAATGCCCGAGGAAGCGTACGGCCAGCGGGAGCTCGCGACGCGGGATGCGCCCGCAGAGTCCGCCGCGGAAGAAGCCGCCGAGGGCGCAGACGCGCCGGCCGGCGCCTCGGAGGCTGCGCTAGAGCCCGCAGGCGACCCGGCGCCGCCTGCGAAATCGATAAGCATCACGTTCAAGTCGTCGAACGTCTGACCTGCGATTTCACTTGCGGTCGCGCAGGTGATACGCTCGTCGGGGTACGACAGGCGCTCGGCCACCGTCACGCGCGCGTCCCCGAAGCCCGCCTGCACAAGCTCGCCCGAAAGCCGCGAGGGGTCTTCCCCGCCCGACGTGGCGAGGAAGAGCTCACCTGCGCGCTCGGCCTCGGCCACGATGTCGCACGCCACGCCGTGAGCGCTCGCGAAGCGCCAATCCTGCCATGGACGCGCGAGGCGCGCGGCGAGATACGACGCTGAGCTTATGCCGGGAATGACGCGCACGTCCACCTGCGCGTCGCCGGAGAGCGCCTCCACCAGGCGGCGCGCGCCGCTGAACAGCCCCACATCGCCCGTCATCACGACCACGGCGCGCTGCCACGACGCCGCATCGATGAGCGCAGCGACGATGTCCGCCGTCTTCACGAGCTCGCATCTCACCACGTCGGGCGGCACGTCGATGCCGACAAGCGCGCGATGAGCGCCGATGACCACGTCGGCGATGTCGATCGCGTCGAGCGCCGCGCGCGAGAGCAAGTCGGGGTTTCCGGGCCCCGCCCCGATGATCGTTACCTTTCGCATGGAATCTCCCGATACCCGCGCGGCGTGACCATACGGCCGCCTACGAGCTTCGTGTCCGCGTTGCCGACGAACACGGTGGTGAACATGTCGGCGTCGATCTCCCCCAGCTCAGAGAGCCTGCACATGCCCGACTGCTGCCCCTCGCGCCCGATGTTGCGTACCCAGCCGCAGAGCGTGTCGGGGGCCTTCCATTCGAGCATAATCTTCGCCGCGCGTGAGAGCCTGTCGGCGCGCTTTCTGCTGCGCGGGTTGTACAAACAGATGCAGAAGTCGGCGCTCGCCACGGCGGCGAGCCTGCGCTCGATGACCTCCCACGGCGTGAGCAGGTCGGAGAGCGACACGACCGCGAAGTCGTGGGCAAGCGGGGCGCCGAGCACCGCCGACCCGCTCTGAGCCGCGGTGGCCCCGGCGATAACTCCCACGTCTACATCGGGGTAGTCCTCCGCAAGCTCCAGCACGGGGCTCGCCATGCCATACACGCCCGCGTCACCGCTGCACACGAGCGCCACGGCTTCTCCGCTCTGCGCGCGTGAAAGCGCCAGGCGGCACCGTTCGACCTCGTGCATCATCGGCGTCGCGAGATGCGCCGCGTCGGGCACGGCGGCGAGCGCGAGCTCCACGTATTTCGTGTACCCCACAACGATGTCGGCCGCCTCGAGCGCGCGCCGGGCCGCAATCGTCATGCCGTCGGGGCCGCCCGGGCCGATCCCCACCACGAAGAGCTTTCCCATCACCGCTCCTTAAACGATAGTTCGATAGTTACCTTGGAAAACGCGACGGTTACGCCGCCGTGAGCGAACTTCGGGAAGATAAGTTTGCCCCCGTCCACGAGCGCCGCACGCTCGCACACGTTGTCGACCCCCACCGTCGCGCGCACGAAATCAGATGGCGAAACGCTGCCTTCGACCTGCGACAACTCCTCTGCGGAATACGTCGCGAGCGGGATATTGCGCGCACGGCAGAAGACGAGCAGACCCTCCTCGTGCGCCTTCACGTCGATCGTCGCTGCCTCGCGCACGGCCGAAGGCGAGATGTCCGCCTGCCCGCACGCGAGAAGAAACGCCTCCCCGATCGCTTCGGCGCACGCACCGCGACGGCACCCTATACCCGCAACGATGCAGGGCACGACAAGACGAAGCGGCTCGGGCGCAGGCGCCTGCGCCC
>DXMB01000069.1:0-10843 GCA_019414425.1 Collinsella sp. | reverse complement strand
TCGGCCTTCATGGCGATAACCACGTACTTGACCGTGGTCACGAGCGTCATGGTCCAGATGACGAGCGAGAGTGCGCCCAAAATCATGTCCTCGCTGACGGTGCCGATGCCGCCGTTGTTGGCGACGATTGATTTCATGGTGTACATAGGGCTCGTGCCGATGTCGCCGTATACGACGCCGAGCGTTACGAGCAGCATGCCAGCGGAGAGGGGGATGGCGCCATGTCCGCTCTGACTACGCTGGTCTTGGAGGCTTGCCTCCAGTTTGTTGTGTGCCACGTGGACTCCCTTGGACATCCGGCCTCTGCCAAGGGCAGTAGACCTTTATGCCATCTTTATACATATAAGAGCAGTTTGGCACATCGGGGTGTTTTAGACAATAATCCCCAGCTGGGGATTATTTATATACGCAGGTAGCATTTCAAAGCAGAGGCTTTTAAGCACGTGCTGTCTGGGCGATGCTAGCCTTGGCGTTTGCGCGTTTGCCGGCGAGCTCGCAAAAGATCGCGCCGCCGATGATAAGTGCGGCGCCCATCAGGCGGACCGGCGTTATGGCTTCGCCCAAAAGGACGGCCGAGAACACGACGGCCGAAAGCGGCTCGAGGTAGCCGACGACGGCGACGGTCTGCACGGGCAGCTTGGCGACGGCACTAAAGTAGAGCAGGCAACCGATGCCGGTGTTGACGACGCCGAGCATGACGACGGCGCGCCAATCAATACCGGCGGCGACGCCGGCGGACAGGAATGAGGGGGCACCTTGCGTGAAGAGCGTGAGGACCAGCGCGGTCCCAAAGGCGGCGCTCACTTGGAGTGCGGAGTTCTCGAGGCCCTCGATGTGCGGCGCACCCTTGCTGGCGATGACCATCAATGCATAGCAGAAGGCCGAGGCGATTCCACAGACGATGCCCGCAATGGGCATATTGCCGCCTAGACCTTGCGCTGCAATGAGAAAAGCACCACAAGCAACGGCGACAAAGCCGGCGATTTTGCCGCCGGTCAGCTTTTCGCCAAAAATGAGCGGGGAGAGGGCCATAACGATGATGGGGCCACAGTAATACAACAGCGAGGAGATACCAACGCCGATCGTCTGATAGGCGCGGAACAGGAAAATCCAGCTGGCGCCCAGCGCGGCGCCCGAGACGATGAGCGCTGCGGCCTCGCGGGGGCGAGACGGAGCCTGCAGGTTATGGCGCTTGGTTATGAAGAGGATGGCGGCAAGGGTGAGAGCGCCCAAAAACGTGCGCAACAGTACGATATCGGAGCTCGGCAGCGCGATGGCAGCGGCGATGATGCCGTTGGAGCCAAACAATAGCAATGCTGCTAAGTACGTAAACAATCCGTTGTTCATGTGCTGACATCCCCTCTATATCCGAGCATGTTCACTATGGGTGAACTGGCTTTAGAAGAAAAGCGAATATAATGCATGGATAACATGACAAAAACTCATGTAAAGGTGGAGGGGTGCCGTGGAAACGAATATTCAAAAGATGCAGGTGCTGCTCGAGACCGTGCGGGCCGGCAGTTTTACGCGCGCCGCCGAGCGGCTGAGCTATTCGCAGTCGGGCGTGAGCCGCATGGTGGGCGACCTTGAGACCGATTGGGGTTTTAAGGTGCTCGACCGCAGCCGCGAGGGTGTGGTGCTTTCTGCCGATGGGCGGCAGATCATGCCGGCGGTTGAGGCGCTCTGCGAGGAGTTTGGCCGCCTGCAGCGACACGTGGACGAGATGCGTGGGCTCATGCGCGGCAAGATCTGCATTGGTACGTTTTCGAGTGTGGCGACCCATGTACTGCCGCCGGTGATTGCGCGCTTTCGCGCCGATCATCCGGATGTCGATTACGAGCTGCTGATGGGTGATTACTCCGAGATTGAGCAATGGGTGGCGGAAGGCCGCTGCGACCTGGGCTTTATTCCGCGCGAACCACGCGGCGCCGGCATGGCGTCGCGACCGTTGGTGCAAGACGAGCTGATGGCCGTGGTGCCAGCGGACTCCTCGCTTGCCACGGCGGAGGTCGTTTCTCTTGCCGATTTAGCCAACGAGCAGTTTATTCTGCTAGAACGCGGCACTGATGACGAGATTACGCCGCTATTCCGTCGGGCGGGGCTGGCGGTGCGCTCAAAACTGTCGACTTGGGATGACTATGCGATTATGGCTATGGTCGAGGATGGCCTGGGCGTGAGCATTCTTCCCGCGCTCATCTTGCGTCGCTGCCAGTTCGATGTTGCTGTGCGTCCGCTCGAAGGGCATCCCCATCGGCAGATCAACGCCATATATCGAACGGCCGATGTTTCGCTTGCCGCCGCTCGTTTCCTCGAATACCTCTAAATGCGTGCACGTCGTTATCGCCTTGGGATAAATCTCGAGGTCTTGCTCATTATATTTTTGAAATTGAACTTTTCGAAATAGCACGGCGCTATACTGCTGCCTAAATTGAACTCAGGTTCAATTCGTGTTGTATAAATTGAACTTTGCCAGCAAGGAGGTTCTAGTGGCCCAAGAGACGTTTAGCGATCGTCTGCGACAGGCTATGTCCGATTGCGACGTTCGCCAGTCGGACGTGATCCGCGCATCGGAGATGCTCGGCAAAAAACTCGGCAAGAGTCAGATGAGCCAATATGTGAGCGGCAAGACGATTCCGCGGCGCGATGTGGCTGAGCTGCTCGCCCGTATTTTGGAGGTCGATGTTACCTGGCTGCTTGCCGGCGACGCCGATCAAGGCGAGGCATCATCACCCCGCAACGATTCCAAGCCCGAACCCCATCCCTCAGCTCAAATTGCAAGGAGCACCACCATGCGTACTTTTTCTAAATCCACCAAGCTCGATAACGTCCTGTATGACGTGCGCGGTCCCGTCGTCGACGAGGCCGCCCGTATGGAGGACGAGGGCGAGCGCATCCTCAAGCTCAATATCGGCAACCCGGCGCCCTTCGGTTTCCGCACGCCCGACGAGGTCATCAAGGACATGCGCCAGCAGCTGCCCGACTGCGAAGGCTATTCCAACTCGCGTGGCCTGTTCTCCGCGCGCAAGGCGATCATGCAGTATTCGCAGATCAAGGGCTTGCCCAACGTTCAGATGGAGCATATCTACACGGGCAACGGCGTGTCCGAGCTCATTCAGCTTTCGATGAACGCGCTGCTCGACAATGGCGACGAGATTCTGATCCCCAGCCCCGACTATCCGCTCTGGACGGCGTGCGCAACCCTTGCCGGCGGTCATCCCGTGCACTATCTGTGCGATGAGCAGGCGGATTGGTATCCCGACCTGGAGGATATGGAGTCCAAGATCACGAGCGCGACCAAAGCCCTCGTCATCATCAACCCCAACAACCCCACGGGTTCCGTCTATCCGCGCGAGGTGCTCGAGGGCATCGTCGAGGTTGCACGCAGGCATCAGCTGATGATCTTTGCTGATGAGATCTACGACCGCCTGTGCATGGACGGCTACGAGCACGTCTCGATTGCCTCGCTCGCTCCCGATCTGCCCTGCGTCACCTTTAGCGGTCTGTCCAAGTCGCACATGATCGCGGGCTATCGTATTGGCTGGATGGTGCTTTCGGGCAACCAGCGCTGCATGAGCGACTTCATCATGGGCATCAACATGCTCTCCAACATGCGCCTGTGCTCCAACGTGCCGGCTCAGTCGATCGTTCAGACGGCGCTCGGTGGCCATCAGTCCGTCAACGACTACATCCGCCCCGGCGGCCGTGTCTACGAGCAGCGCAACTTTGTGTATGAGGCGCTCAACAAGATTGACGGCATCTCGGTGGTTAAGCCGCGTGCGGCGTTCTACATCTTCCCCAAGATGGATGTGAAGAAGTTCAACATTACCGATGACGAGCAGTTCGCCCTTGACCTGCTGCACGAGAAGAAGATTCTGATCACGCGCGGCGGCGGCTTCAACTGGGCTGAGCCCGACCACTTCCGTATCGTGTACCTGCCGCGCATGGAAGTGCTCAAAGAGTCCCTCGAAGATCTCGCCGACTTCTTCGATCATTACCGCCAGAGCTAGTGGGATAGAAGTTCCGCACTATGAAAAGCTCCCTGCAGTTGTTTTGCTGCAGGGAGCTTTCTTGAATCGGCGGAACTAAATAACGATTCCGCAACAGTGGTCGATTTCGTGTTGGATGATCTCGGCGGTGTAGCCCGAGAAGTTTTTGATGCGGTGGACGAAATTCTCGTCCAAATACTCAACCTTAATGCGGCGATAGCGAGTACAGGGGCGCTCGCCGGAAAGCGAGAGACATCCTTCGCTCGTCTGATAGGAATTGACCTGCTCAAGAATTTGAGGGTTGTACATCAGCAGCGCCCTGTTGCCGTCCTTTACGCAGATGATGCGTTTGCGCACGCCAATCATGTTGGCGGCAAGGCCCACGCACTCGTGCTCATGCTCATGGAGCGTATCCAGGAGGTCCTGCCCGGTCGCGGCATCGTCGGGTCCCGCGTCTTCGGAAGGCAGGCGCAAAAAGAACTCGGATTTCATGATGGGCTTAATCATGGCGGGCTCCTCATGTCTCGTGCTTTCGTGGACTTTTAATAATAGCGCGGAAGGAAAGCTGCGCGTCAGCGTTACAATCTTTCAACGTTGGACCATGTTGTCGGATCCGTCGCGTGCGGCGTCTGACGTAAGTCTAGGGCTCATGCTCGCCCTGGACTGTTCCTCTGGGGCGATGCGACTGTCGTTCCAAGAGGAAGGAAATGCATGGGGAGCAAATCTCAGCAACAAGTTCAAGCAACGCCATCGGCCACTTCGGCGTTTCTCGTCGTAATGTATATTGCAGCCTTTGTCGCCGCGTTTAACGAGAACATCATTAACGTGGCACTGCACGATATCATGGCGGCCTTTTCGGTGAGTGCCACCACGGCGCAGTGGCTCGTTTCGGGATACATGATCGTGACGTCGATCTTTACGGCCATCATGGCCTTTCTGTCCGGTCGTTTCTCGACGCGCAAGCTGCTGTTTTTCGCATGCGGATGCATGGTCGCCGGAGAAGTTCTGTGCCTGGTCGCCCCGTCGTTTACCGTTTTGCTGCCAAGTCGTATTTTGCAGGCTGCGGGATCGGGCATCTTGTTTCCGCTCATGATGAATGTGGTGCTATCTTGTGCTCCGCGCGAGAAGCTCGGTCTGTATCTGAGCCTGGGCGGTGCCTGCATTACGCTAGGGCCGGCGTTTGGGCCCGTGATTAGTGGTCTTATGTGCACGTTGTTTGGCTGGAGGGCGGTGTTCGTAGTGCCGCTGGTGGGCGGTGTCGTGGTCGCCGCGGCGGCAGCAAAGCTCGTTCGGAATGTCGGAGAGCGCTCGAACACCACGCTTGATATTCTGTCGGTTGTTTTGCTCGCTGCCGGCATTACGGCGTTCGTGTATTCCGTAGGCGAGTTCTCGACCAATGTGATGGCCGGTATCGCGACGCTTTTCGCCGCTGTTGTGGTGCTCGGCCTGTTTGCGGTTCGTCAGCTCAAGCTCAAGCATCCGGTGCTTAACGTGCGTCCCATGGCGAGCGTTCGTTTTTGGCCTGCATGCCTGCTTGTGGTGGTGTCGATGATGACGACGTTCTCGATGAGCGTTTTGTTGCCGCTCTATTTTGAGGGCGCATACGGCATGACCGCACTTGTCGCGGGTTTGCTCATTTTGCCGGCGATCGCCTGCAACGCCGTGACCTCGATTGTGGGCGGACGCGTGATGGATGCCCGTGGTGCGTGGCCGCTGCTGCCGGTCGGCTTTGCCCTGATCGCTGTGGGGCAGACGGCAATCTCGATGACCGCGGCAAGCATGAACATCGGCGTTGTCGTGCTGCTGACCGTTGTGGTGTATGCCGGCGTCGGTTTGGTACTGAGCCCCTCGCAGACCGCCGGTTTGGAGACGCTTCCCGCCGCTGAGCATCCTCACGGAACGGCATTGCTTAACACGTGGAACATGATTGCCGCGTCGTTTGGTCCGTCGCTGTTTATCGGCCTGCTTTCGAGTTCTGCGGTGGCTGCTGGCGCCGCGGGCGTTGCGTCGGACGTTGCCCAGGCGATAGGATTTGCAGCCGCCGTGCGCGTGGCGGCCGTGATTGCCGTTGTCGGGTTCGCGGTGTCGCTGGTGTACGCTCGCCGCGAGTCGCACATGTCGCATTAATGTGTGCACATAGATTCTGCAGCTAGATTGGATGGCGACACCATAAACTAATGGACGTTTTGCCGAGAGGCATGAATGTATAAAGCGCAAAGAGTGCGCGACGGGCCCCGCGAATGGGGCGATGATGCCCGAGAGGGCCAAGAAGGAGTCTCATGTCTGAGAACGAAGAGATCATGAACGAGACCGAGAACGAGACCATGGCTGCCGAGGTTGAGGCAGTCGAGACTGTGGAGACCGAAGCTGCCGAGGTTGAGGCTGCTGACGAGGTTTCCGCCGAGGAGGCCGAGGTTGTCGAGGCCGCCGCTGATTACGATGACGAAGAGCTGATGGACAAGATGCAGAAGGCCGCCCGCCTGCTGCGCAGCCGTCGCTTTGCTATTTCCAAGGAGGAGGAGGCCAAGGCCGAGCGCATGGCGAACATCGAGCGCGCCATCAAGCTTCTTGACCTCAAGCCCAAGATGGAGCAGAAGGAAATGTCCGACCTGCTGGGCATGCGCCTTCGTGAGCTCGATGGCCTGATGGCCGAGGCCGAGGCTGCCGATCTGGTCGGCCGCATCGACGACGCCGAGGGCGATATGCGCAAGATCGTTGTCTTCGCTGCCGAGGATGCCGCTGAGGGCCTGGTCGAGCTTGCCAACAAGAAGGAGAAGCTCCTGCCCGAGCTTTCTTACGAGGAGGCTACCGAGCTGATGGCCGCTCTCGATAAGGTTATCGCTCCGCTCGTCGCCATGGGCCTGGACGAGGACCGCGGTCCTCGCGGCGGCCGTGACGAGCGCGGTGGCCGTGGCGGCGACCGTGGCGGTCGCGGCGGCTTTGGCGATCGCGGTGGCCGTGGCGGCGACCGTGGCGGTCGCGGTGGCGATCGCGGTGGCCGTGGCGGCTTTGGCGACCGTGGCGGCGACCGTGGCGGTCGCGGCGGCTTTGGTGGCAACCGTGGTGGCTATGGCGATCGCGGTGGCAACCGTGGTGGCTTCGGCGGCAACCGTGGTAACGACCGCGGCGGTCGCGGTGGCGACCGTGGCGGCCGCAACGGTGGCGGCTTCCGCGGCAACCGCTTCTAGTTGAGTTACGGCGTTTTACCAAACGCCGTAACTGCTCGACGCTGCAAACCCGCCAGGGCGGCAAACTGCCTTTCAACTTCGGCGGCATGACCAAAAGATCAATGCCGCCTCGTTTCAAGGCACCTTGCTCGCTCTGGCGGGTTTTCGCTGTCGTTGCCAAGACATCGGCGTCGCCTTGATCCAAACCTACCAAAAAGGGACAGGTTTATTTTGGTCGGTTTTATCTGGGCAAACGTGGTCGTCTATCGCAATATGGTCGTTGGGGACGTTCTTGTTTGACTAGTCGTTTAAGAACGTCCCCAACGACTACATAGGATGAGAGTGGATAATCTCCCGGTTTGAGCCTGCATTCAAGCTCAAAGTGGGAGATTATCCACTCTCATTTGTTGTATGTCCGAAAATCCACGCTCGTTTAAATTCTGCCTACATTTGCAGGAACAGTTCGTGGAGGTGGGTGTCTTCGTCGAGCTCGGGGTGGAAGGTGACGCCGAGCTGGTTGCCTTGGCGGGCGGCGACGATGCGACCGTCGACTTCGGCTAGGGCCTCAGTGTCGCCGTGCACTTCGACGATGCGGGGCGCGCGGATAAACGTCAGCGGCACTTCACCGTCGATGCCGGCTACCTGCCCCTTGGCTCGAAAGCTGCCGAGTTGCCTGCCGTAGGCATTGCGCTCGACGAGTACATCCATGGTTGCCAAACGCGACGTGCCCTTATCGTCATGAGCGGCAAGGTCGTGAGCCAGCAGAATCAGGCCGGCGCAGGTGCCCAGGACGGGCATACCTTCAGCAATACGGGTACGAAGCTCTTCGAGCATGCCCAACTCATCAAGCAGTTTCCCTTGAACGGTAGACTCGCCGCCGGGAAGTACCAGACGGTCAAAGTTCTGCTTCAAATCAGCCGCCTGCCTCAGCTCAATACAGCGTGCGCCCAGCTCGGACAGTCTTGCCTCGTGCTCGGCAAAAGCGCCCTGGACCGCCAGCACGGCGACCGTTTGGTCTGCATAATCGCTCATGTGCGATCCTTTCTGCTGGACTAGCGCCCGCGCTCCTCCATGATGATCTCGATTTCGTCGGCGTTGATGCCCACCATGGCCTCGCCCAGGTCCTCCGAAAGCTCGGCGATGAGCTTGGCGTCGGTGAAGTTTGCCACGGCCTTGACGATGGCGGCGGCGCGCTTGGCGGGGTCGCCGCTCTTAAAGATGCCCGAGCCAACAAAGACGCCCTCGGCGCCCAGCTGCATCATCAGCGCGGCGTCGGCGGGGGTCGCGACTCCGCCGGCGGCAAAGTTTACGACGGGGAGCTTGCCCGTGGCATGGACCTCGCGCACCAGCTCGACCGGAACCTGCAGCTGCTTGGCTGCCTCAAAGAGCTCGTCGTCGCGCAGAGCAACAACGTCGCGGATCTGCTTTTGGATCTTGCGCATATGGCGCACGGCCTGAACGACGTCGCCCGTGCCCGGCTCGCCCTTGGTGCGAATCATCGTGGCGCCCTCGGCAACACGGCGCAACGCCTCGCCCAGATCGCGGGCGCCGCAGACAAACGGCACGTCAAACTGGGTCTTGTCGATGTGGTAGACATCGTCGGCGGGGGAGAGAACCTCGGACTCGTCGATGTAATCGATCTCGATGGCCTGCAGGACCTGCGCCTCGACAATGTGACCGATGCGGCACTTGGCCATAACGGGGATGGAGACGGCCTCCTGGATGCCCTTGATCATCTTGGGGTCGCTCATGCGCGAGACGCCGCCTGCGGCACGGATATCGGCCGGAATACGCTCGAGTGCCATGACGGCGCAGGCGCCCGCCTCCTCGGCGATGCGTGCCTGCTCGGGCGTGGTGACGTCCATGATGACGCCGCCCTTGAGCATCTGCGCGAGCTCGCGATTGAGTTTGACGCGATCGGCCTTGCTGGTCTGTTCTGCCATGGTTGCTCCCTTGGTTGGCATGTACATTGCTTGACGGAACATCCTATCGGGGAGCTGGGTATGGCGAAATACTCAGTTTTCGAGATAATAACAAGGTCAGACTAATGCCAGATTGAATGATTCGATAAGGTCAGGTGATAGACCCATGCTTGACTACAATTTGGAAAATCGCGGCGAAGCATCGCTTTATGAGTATGTTTACCAGCAAATTCGCGATGATATTGTTGCCGGGCGCATTGCGGCAGGGGAGCATCTGCCGTCTAAGCGCGCCTTTGCGAGTCATCTGGGTATCAGTGTCATTACCATCGAGAATGCATATAGCCAGTTGCTTGCAGAGGGTTATATTTGCTCAATGCCGCGTCGTGGCTACTACGCGTGCGAGCTTCCGGATGCGCCGGTTTTGGCTTTGGCTGCGGGGGATATCGACCGAGATGCCGTCCCTGTTGGTCCCAGCGCGCATGATGCCATGGGGCAGGCAGAGCGATTCGACGCACTTTCTCCTTCCGCTTTGGAGGCGGCGCGGCTTTGGCAAAGTGCGCTACGGGCGACGCTGACGTCCGAAGACGAGCGTGAAATCTTTTCGCCCGCACCGGCGCAGGGCACCGCTCGACTGCGACATGCGATTGCGCACCATCTGCGCGGGACAAGGGGCATGAATGTCAATCCCGACAATATCGTTATCGGTGCGGGCGCCCAGCTGCTCGATACCATGTTGGTTCAGTTGCTTGGCGCGGACAAGGTGTATGCCGTCGAGGATCCAGGCTATTTGCGCTTGACGCGCATCTATCAGGCCATGGGTTGCGAAGTGCGGCATGTCCCGTTGGATGCTGAGGGCGTGGACTTGAGCGCTCTGCAGAAAACCGGGACCGATGTCCTTCACCTGATGCCGTCTCATCAGTATCCGACCGGTCTTGTGACGAGCATTGCACGTCGCTATGCGTTGCTGAGCTGGGCTGCCGAGCGGCCAGGTCGGTATCTCATCGAAGACGACTTTGATTGTGAGTTTCGCCTTGCCGGCAAGCCGATTCCCGCGCTCGCGTCGATCGATGCCGCCCAGTCGGTTATCTACACCAACACGTTTTCGAAGAGCCTTTCATCGGCGTTACGTTTGGCGTACATGGTGCTGCCCGATGAACTAATGGAGAGGTTTAAACGCAACCTTGGTTTCTACGCCTCGTCGGTAAGTTCTGTTGATCAGGTTGCCTTGGCGCGTTTGCTGGAATCGGGTGATTACGTGCGACATGTGAACCGCGTGCGCGTTCGTGCTCGTGGGGCGCGTGATGGCCTGGCGGCGCTTGTACGGAAAACGTTTCCGGCAGGGGAGGTTTCGATCGATCATGCAGACGCGGGCCTTTACTGTATCGTGGTTGCGGAGCGTGGAACGGGCGGAAGCACTTTTGCACGGGCCCTCACGCGCTCGAGCATCCCTTTTATCGATATCGGTGACTGTTTTTGGTGTGCCGATGGCGCATCTGTCCCTGAAAACTCAACTCAAATTCTTGTTCAGTATGACGATCTGAGTCCAAAAGTACTAACTACCTTGGAATTGCAGCTAATGGGGGGCACTCTGCAACCTAAGTGAGTAGACTTTTAGCACTTTGGCGACCAGGCAGTTTTGTAACAAGCTATCTACCTGCGGTTTTGAAAAGCAGGATGACTGGGCTGCTCGGGATGTTCAAAAAAGTCTACTCACTTGTCGCGCAAAGCTTCTGCATGAGAAAAAATGGGGTTTTCAACAGAACTTCGT
>DXMB01000068.1:0-10958 GCA_019414425.1 Collinsella sp. | reverse complement strand
TGCAATCGCAAGAAGATGACGGGGCGGAATGTCAATCCTGGTCTAACAGAGCCAATTAAAAAGGTCACGGTTGTCGACCCTGCAACCACCGCTAAACTGCGTCTATACGCCGTTGCCCCAGACGGAGGCAAGACCTTGGAATTCGATGGCGACACACTTCTAGCCTGGCGACGTCTGGACATTATGCAAGACGTCTCGTATCAGATCGAACTCGAAGGGTTTGATCGTGCCCGCGATGCCAATATCATCGCCGCGGCTATTGAATCCCCGCAGCGGCTTATGACACTGCGCTTTGACTACTACCCCTATGTCCCGACAACCACCTGAGGCTTAAATGCTGCGCATCATTCCTAATACCACTTATATAACGTATTAGATGAGTCGCGATGTGCCTCGCATTTCGTTCTGCTACGATTGCCACGTTGGCATCAATACAGGAGGGCTCATGCCGGGCTTGGGAACAATCATCAACGTTGCGCTTTTAGTTGCGGGCGGTCTTTTGGGATTAGCGGGCGGCCGCTTCATTACACCGCGCATCCAAGACACGCTCATGAAAGCATCGGGGCTGTGCGTCCTGTTTATCGGCCTGGGCGGCACCATGCAAAAGATGCTCATCATCGATGGAAAGGCGCTAGCGACCACCGGTACCACCATGCTCATCGTCTCATTTGCGCTCGGTTCGCTCATCGGCGAGGCCATCAACTTGGAGGCCTCCATCGAGAACCTTGGCGAATGGCTCAAGCGCAAGACTGGCAGTGAGGGCGATAACGAGTTCACCAACGCTTTTGTCTCGACTTCACTCACCGTGTGCATTGGCGCCATGGCCATTGTGGGATCGATCCAGGACGGTCTGCTCGGCGACTGGTCAACGCTTGCCCTCAAGGGCGCACTGGACTGCATCATCGTCTGCACCATGACGGCCTCGCTTGGCCGCGGCTGCATCTTCTCGGCCCTGCCCGTCGCCGTGTTCCAGGGGACGATCACGTTGTTTGCCGGCGCGCTCTCCCCCATCATGACCACAGCAGCCCTCAACAGCCTTTCGCTCGTAGGCTCCATGCTCATCTTCTGCGTCGGCGTCAACCTCATCCGTCCTCAGACCTTCCACACGGCCAATATGCTTCCCTCCGTCGTCATCGCCGTCATATACGCCCTCCTGTTCTAAATCTATCAACGCAGCGGTATCTCGAACATCTGTTTGATGCTGTGCTATGATATGAGGTCACCGTAGCTGCGTTCGAGAGGAGGAGCGGTGGCCGACCAGGACATCAAGATGCTCATCGAGCGCATTATGGCCGAGGCCCGGACCCATCAGTCCGCCCGCTTCTCAAACGAAACCTACGCAGACGAGCCGATTCTCAAAACCGGCCGACAGATGCAGAATTTCCTCCCCGACCAGTACCGTAAAATGCGCGAGATATCGCGCTGGCAGGATGACCCCAAGGGCGGTGCGGGCCGCTGGCTTTCGGAAGCCGAGCTTTTTTACCGCCAGGGCCTGCTGATGGCCGACTTTGAGGACGACTGTCCCTACAACGGCACCTTTAAGTCGTACTTTCCCACCTACAACGCCATGAGCGACCGGCAACTGCGCGGCTACTTTACCTGGCGTGCCCAAGTGCGCCGCGGAACCGTCGAGGAAACGTCTACGTCCTTTGCCTTTCTGTATCTCTATGAGCTGATCTGCGGCATTGGCGTAGATAATCCACTCGATGGTTTTAACAAGATCAAGGCTTTTTGGGATGTCTATCGCGCCTTCGAGCCCGGCATCGACCGGTTTGCGCGCGTGTGGCTGCAAGATTACGCCGTGTTCCACGGGCTCGACCCCAAGCTGCTTCGCGACTCTAAAACCGTCATGTTCGATAACGCCCTTATCGAACTGCGGCGCGCGGCACGAGACCTTGTACCGGCACCGTCCGGCCAGACCCCTAAGCGTCGCAAAACCTCCGAGCCCACGCTCCCCCTTCCGCCCGATGAGGTGCGCGAGGAGCGACTCATGGCCGCCATCAACGCCCTCTCCACGTACAACCTAAGTAGCTCGCGGCTCGACCGCAGCCATCACCGCGATCTGCGCCACGTGGCGTGCGCCGTGTATGTCCGCATGGCGCGCTACTACGACACGCACCGAAAGACCGGCATCGTGGCAAGTTTATTTGGGGAGGAGACGGCAATGCCCTACACCATGTTTGCCTCGGCCGTATTCTTTGCGCCCGAGCGCCACGAGGACTGCGAATACCGTCTGGACCCCATCCATATCTACCGTTGCCAAAACGGTTTTTGGGAATGCATGCGGATTCACGGCAGCAGACAAAAGAGCAGCAAACTTGGCGAGATGATGCGCGCCTGCGACCAACGCCTGCGTCTAGCCCTGGACCCTGCCCATCCCCTTAAGGAAGAAAAGGTCCCCAAATATCTGGCCAAGATTATCGATGACGAGATTGTGGCATGGCTTTCGTGGGACGCCGCACACCAGCCCGTCAAGATCGATATCGATCTGAGTCAGCTGGGGCATATTCGGAGCGCCGCCGCACAAACGCGCGAGGCGCTTTTGATTGACGAGGAACGCGAGGACGGCGCGTCCGCAGAAGCCGAGGTAGCGGACTCAGGGCAACCGGAAGCCGAGCCCGTAGCCGACGCGATGGTCGAGGCGGTCGCGGCGGCTGCAGGGCAGGACGAGTCCGACGAGCCGACCATATCCACCGAACAGTTTGGTGTCGTGGCACCGCTTCTCGCGCCGACGCCCGCGTTCGCAGCTGCTACGCCCGCTGACGCCACAAACGAACTCGCGCCCGCCGCAAACGCCTATCTCCGCGCTCTGCTCGAGCACAACGCAGTACAGGCGGAATCGGCGGTAGTGCAATCGGAGCAGAGCGAGGACATGCTCGTCGATACCATCAACGAGGCGCTCTTTGACCTGGTGGGCGACACCGTAATTGAATTTAGCGCAGCAGGGCCGCAGATTATCGAGGACTACGAAGCAGACGTGAGAGGATACCTAGACCATGAGTGATACCGCATCCGCAGCACCTCGCGTGCCCAAGCGCGTCGCTGCCGTCATTCTCAACTCGCTCAAGGGCGGCGTGGTCCCGCGCATCGGCCTTCCTTACATCACCGTAGGGCGCGAGGTCGAGATCCGCGCCCTGCTCACCGATCTGAGTCTCATCGCCGACGGTGGCGCGAGCTTCCGCTTTCTGGTCGGTCGTTACGGCGCCGGCAAGAGCTTTTTGCTCCAGACTATCCGCACGCACGCCATGGGCGAGGGGTTCGTCGTCGCTGATGCCGACCTGTCGCCCGAGCGCCGCCTGCAGGGCGGTCAGGGACAGGGCCTTGCCACCTACCGCGAGCTCATCCGCAATATATCGACCAAGACGCGCCCCGAGGGCGGTGCGCTCAACCTTATTCTGGATCGCTGGGTCGCCTCGTGCGCCGACGTCGACGAGTCGGTCGTCAATGCCCAACTGGCCCCGCTCGAGGAGATGGTCCACGGCTTCGACTTCACCCGCATGCTCCGCCGCTATCGCATGGCCGCATCCGGGGGCGACGAAGAGACCATGAGCCGCGTGACCAAATGGATTCGCGGCGAATACCGCACCAAGAGCGAGGCACGCGCCGAGCTGGGCTCCTCGACCATCATCAGCGATGACGACTGGTACGACTACGTTAAGCTCATTGCGCGCTTTTTGGTCTGCAGCGGCTACAAGGGCATGCTGGTGCTCATCGACGAACTCGTGAATCTGTATAAGATTCCCAATGCCATCACGCGCCAGTACAACTACGAGAAGATCCTGACCATGTACAACGACACACTTCAGGGCAAGGCACAGTACCTGGGCATGATCATGGGCGGCACGCCAACCTCCATCGAAGACCGCCGCCGCGGCGTGTTCTCCTACGAGGCTCTGCGCAGCCGACTCGCTCAGGGTCGCTTTGCGCGCGAGGACCTTAAGGACATGCTCGCGCCCATCATCCGCCTGCAGCCGCTCACCTACGAGGAGCTACTGGTGCTCATCGAAAAACTCATGCAAATTCACGCCGGCTACTTTGGCTGGACGCCCACGCTTACCGAGAACGACTTGGTGGACTTCCTCAAGATCGAGTTCGGTCGTGTGGGAGCCGACACGCATCTGACGCCGCGTGAAGTCATTCGTGACTTTATCGAGTTGCTCGACATCCTATGCCAAAACCCCGACGCCAACGTGGCCGAGCTGCTGCAAAGCGTCGGCGGCGACGCGCTGGCGCCGGCAGCCGCAACAGGCGACACCGATACCGCAGGCGGCGACCGTAACTTCGCCGAATTCACCATCTAACCTGCCAAAAAGGGACAGGTTTATTTTGGCGGGCTCTATCTGGGCAAACGTTGAAGCAGTAATGCAGCAAGCCACTGCCCGCCGCGTTGAGAGATTCGCTTTTGAAAGGAGGCCTCGTGAACGCCTTTGACCGCTACGCCCCGTTTATCCAAGACTTCATCTACTCCCACGATTGGGAGAGCTTGCGCTCTATCCAGGTTGCGGCAGCTGATGCCATCTTTAACACGCAAGATAATGTGCTCCTGACGGCATCCACGGCTTCCGGCAAAACCGAGGCGGCCTTCTTTCCCATCCTGACCGAATTTTGGGAGAACCCGCCCACGAGCGTGGGCGCCCTCTACATTGGCCCCCTCAAAGCGCTCATCAATGATCAGTTCGTCCGTCTCAATGACCTGTGCGAAAAAGCCGACATCCCCGTCTGGCACTGGCATGGCGATGTCTCGCAGTCGCACAAGGCCAAGCTCATCAAAAAGCCAAGCGGCATCTTGCAGATTACGCCCGAGTCGCTCGAGGCGCTCTTAATCCATAAGCACATGGCGATCCCGCGCATGTTCTGCGACCTGCGCTATGTGGTTATCGACGAAGTCCATTCGCTCATGCGCGGCGACCGCGGCGGGCAGACGCTCTGTCTTATCGAGCGCCTCTCGCGCATGGCAGGCGTGCAGCCCCGCCGCATTGGCCTTTCGGCCACCATCGGCGACCCCGAGCACACGGGCGCCTTTCTCTCGCAGGGAACGGGGCGCGACTGCGTTATCCCCCGCTTTGAGGAACCGCGTCGCGTGTGGCGCATCTCCATGGAGCACTTCTACAACTCGGGCCCCCAGGCTCAGCAACGAGGATTCGTAGGCACAGGTCCACAAGAAGCCGAGGTGCTTGCTTGCGAGCGTATTGAGACGGCGGCGCCCGCGGCGCTGCCCGCATCCGGACAAGACATGTGCCACAGCGGACAGCTTACACAGGAAGAACACCGTCAACGTCGTGAGCAGGCGCGGGGCAAGGCCGCTCCCAAAGACCGTCGCACTTCCTCGGCCCCCGAGGGCGAAGTCGACATCCCACGAGCGACCGAGCAGGCGCTTCTCAACCCCACCGACACGGCGCCCGAAAACGCCGACCCCGGCATGGGCTATATCTTTGAGCATACGCGCGGCCGCAAATGCCTGGTCTTTGCCAACTCGCGCGAGGAGGCAGAGGCCGTGTGCTCCATGCTGCGCAGCTACTGCGAGAGCCGGCACGAGCCCGACCGTTTTCTCATCCATCACGGCAATCTTTCGGCATCGCTACGCGAGACGGCCGAGGAGCTCATGCGCGACGAGGAGCAGACGCAGACAACCGTCACCACCTCTACGTTGGAGCTCGGTATCGATATCGGCCGCCTGGAGCGCGCCTTCCAGATTGACGCGCCGTTTACCGTCAGCTCCTTTTTGCAGCGCATGGGGCGCACAGGCCGTCGCGATCTTCCGCCCGAGATGTGGTTTGTCATGCGCGAGGAAGAGCCCGAGCCGCGCACGACGATGCCCGAAACCATTCCCTGGAAGCTCCTGCAGGGCATCGCGCTCGTACAACTCTATCGCGAGGAAAAGTGGGTCGAGCCACCCGAGCTCGATCGTCTCCCCTACAGCCTGCTCTATCACCAGACTATGTCGACCCTCGCCAGCACCGGCGAGCTCACGCCGGCCGAACTTGCCCAGCGCGTGCTCACGCTCAGCTATTTCCACCGTGTCTCGGCAGACGATTACCGTGTGCTGCTACGTCACCTCATTAAGATCGACCATATCCAGGTCACCGAAGGTGGCGGGCTCATCGTGGGTCTCGCGGGCGAGCGCATCATCAACAACTTTAAGTTCTACGCCGTGTTCCAGGAAAACGAGGAGTTTACCGTCCGGAGCGAATCGGCTGAGCTGGGCACGATCGTTAATCCGCCCCCGCCCGGTGAGCGCATCGCCATCGCCGGACACTGCTGGATTGTCGAGGAAGTGGACTGGAAGCGCCACACTGTCTTTGCCACGCAGGTCAAGGGCCGGGTGCCGGCCTACTTTGGCGACTGCCCCGGCGACATTAACACGCATGTGCTCGAGCGCATGCGCCAAGCGCTCACTGAGCACGCAGCATATCCGTACCTTATGGGTAACGCACGGGCTCGCTTGGCGCAGGCTCGTCATACCGCCGAGATTTCGGGCGCGGGAACTAAGCCGCTCATCAACCTGGGTGGCGACACCTGGGTGCTCTTCCCCTGGTTGGGCAGCTACGCCTTCCTAGCACTCGAGCGCATGCTTAAAATCAAATGCGCCGCTGAGCTGGGCCTTCGCGGACTCGACCCGTCACGCCCGTACTTTATGCAGTTTAAGATGAAGGCCGACGAGGAGACGTTCTTTGAGGTGCTCGCCGCCGAGGCCGAAAAGGACTTCGATCCCATCGAGCTCGTCTATCCTGGCGAGGTGCCTTACTTTGACCGCTACGACGAGTTTGTTCCCGAAGAGCTCGTGCGCAAGGGCTTTGCGGAAGGCGTGCTCGACATAGAGGGCATGAAGCAGCGCGTTCACGGCTGGCGCGACCACGCCTAAGACCAGTCTTTTTTGGGACGGGGAGACTTACTTGTCGTGAAGGACGGTGCCGAGGAAGTCGGTGTCGAAGGGCACGGCTTCGGCAAAGGCGTAGTCGCCGTCGCTGGCGATGAGCAGGTAGTTTTCCTCGCCGCTGAACTTCGCATCGCCACATGGGACCACCCAGGCGTGGACGAATACCTCGAGTGCCGTGGCAGCGCAGTCGCGAAGGAACGTCACATCGCTCCCCTCGTTTGCGCTCACGATATTGGCCACGTAGATACCCCCGGGGTTCAGGCTGCCCCGCACCAGACGCAGCGCCTCAACGGTCGCCAGCTCGCGCACGGGCTCGGCACCGCCAAAGCAATCGCTCACGACCACGTCGTAGCGACGATGGCCCACGCTCGTCACACCCAGATACGAGCGAGCCTCAGCGGTAATCACCCGCAGGCGATCGCCCACCGCGTGCTCCAGTTCATCCAGATAGAACCAACGGCGCGCCAAGCGAGTTATCTCTCCGTCATACTCGATGACGTCCATGCGCAGGCCCTCGTGCGACATCAGCGCAAATTTGGGATAGGCAAACCCGCCGCCACCTAGCATAAGCATACGGTTGATACCGTGACCATAAGCGTCGCGCATCGCATCCTCGGCCTCAAACACGTCGTCAAACGCGCGATAGTACGCAAAGACGGGCTCCGCCCAGCGCTCGCCAACGTAACTCGCGCTTTGGTAGACGCCGCCTTGCACCAATACGCGAACTTCGTCGCCGCCCTCATCGTGCACGCGCTTCACACGTGCCAGCCCATTGCGGGTCCTCGCGACCTGCAGACAGGCAGCACGAACAGCGACAGCGGCCGCACCAAGCGCCGCGGCTCCCAGAGCAACGCCGGCAACGACGCCGGCAGAAACACTCGGCTTGTTCATCTAGAGCTCCTTTTGCAGATAAAGGCCATGGTCATAAAATCCAAGATGGCGATAGTACTCGCGCGTACCGATCGCGCTGATCACGTTGATGTACGTATAGCCAGCGTCCCGAGCTATCTGGCACGCACGCTCCACGAGCAAACGTCCCAATCCATGGTGCTGCGCTGCCTGGCCCTGATCGCCCACACGTGCCGCCATACCATAAACGTGCACCTCACGAATCATCGCCTCGTCCGGCATCGTCGGCAGCTCGTCCGCATGTGCGGCAACAAAAGCGCGATCGGGCAGCGACAACCGCAAAAAGCCCGCGATCTTGCCCCGCGGCATCACCCACTGCAAAAAGCGCTCGTAAGTCACCGGCGTCTCGTACGCTACTTCCTCATCAAGAGATAGCTCATCCAAGTCGGCACCCGCCGTGCTGATCTCGCGATAGCGAATCTCACGCACCGTCGCACCGTCACCCCGAGCAGCCAGGCGGTTCTCGACGAGCTGACGCAGGTTGGGCTTCTTGTTGCCCACCATGATGTCATCGGAACTAAAGTCGCGAATCATGCGGCTGATGCGGCAGAATGCCGGCGTCACCACGATGTCATCGGCCAACACATCGAGCAGTTCTTCCTCGGTATAGGGGCGCCACTCGCCGCGCTCGTAGCAGCCCACCAGGCGCGAGCCCTCGATGAGCGCACACGGGTAGACTTTGACCTCGTCGGGCATAAAGGCCCCCTCGGTCATAAAGCGCTCGTAGTCGCGCTTGTCCCCCTCGGGTGTGGCGCCCAGCAAGTTGAGCATAAAATGCGCATGGATCTTAAAGCCAAACAGGCGCGCAAGCGAAAACGCCCGCTCAATCTGCGCCACCGAAATGCGACGCTCGTTGATATCGAGTAGATGCTGGTCAAGGCTTTGGATGCCCATCTGTATCTTGGTGCAGCCCAGACGGCGGATGAGCGTAAGCGCCTGCGGCGTTACGGTATCGGGGCGCGTCTCGATAACGAGTCCCACCACGCGATGCTTCGCCGTCTCGTTGATGCGCTGCTGACGCTCGAGCTCCTCCATCGTTGCCGTCTGCCACTCGGTGACCTCGCCCCACGGCGTACCGGGGCCGTACAGACGACGCACCGCGCGGTTATAGCCGCCCACGGCAGCATCCACACGCTCCTGCTCGTCGGCAACGCCGGCAGCGAGCTTGGCCTCGTCTGTCGCAATGCCGGCAGCCCGATAGCACTCGCGGCGCTCTGTTACCACCGGCGGCAGGGCATCGGCGGGAGCGTCATCGAGCAGGCGCCCCGCCTCGGCACGGCTGATGCCCGGACGCGCCAACATGGGGTTTGCCGCCACGCCGGCGACGGCATCGTCATTGAGCGCACGGAAAAGCTCGGACATAAACCACGTCTGATACCCTTGCGGATAGTCGCTCCAGGTGCCACCGAGCACGATAAGCTCGATCTTGTCGGTCGCATGCCCCATCTGCGAAAGTGCGGTCAGGCGAGCGCTCACCTGCAGATACGGATCGAAGCAGTTTTGCTCCGCACGGGCGCACGCCGGCTCGGCGTGCAGGTAGCTTTTGGGCATGCGCAGATCGTTGGGGCAAAACAGGCAATCGCCCGAGCATGGCCAGGGCTTGGTGATGACGGTAATGGTCGCCACGCCCGAGGCCGTTCGGCGCGGCTTCATACGCAGCACCTGCAGCAGTTGGCGTTCCAGATCGGCATCGACATTCCATCCAGCCCAACGAGCCGGCTCCTCGCGCTTCACCCGCTGGTAAAACGGCAGCAGGCGGCGCTTGGCCAAATCGCGTTTGTCGGCGCCCTCACGGCGCGCCTCGGCATGTATCAGCTTGACGAGTGCCTTGTCGTCCACGGTCTCGCCGCGACGCAGAGCCTCGAGTATGTTCAAAATAATCTGTTCCATGCCCCCATTGTAAAGGCAAAGGCGCCGGAGCCAGTCACGGCCCCGGCGCCTCCATCAAAGAGCATGCCTATATGCACCGATCTCCGAAAACCGCATGTCACACCGATTCGAACGACATGTCGCCCGAACCGACCTTAAAACGATACGTTGCAGACTTGTCACCGTTGTCGAATTCAGCATTCAATATGGTCTCGCCATCGTAGCCAAGCGGAAGGAAATCGCTCTCAAAGTCACCGCTGCCCACGGTGAGGCTCGCCTTAAAGCCCGTAGAGTTCGGAACCGATATCTCCACATCGCCCGAGCCCACGCTTACGTCCATCGACTTCGCGGGGGCCTGGTAGAGCTCGAACGCCACATCGCCCGAACCGACCTCGGCATCCAAGGTGTCGGTTACGGTGCCCGCAAACTCGATGTCTCCCGAGTCCAAAGTCAAGTTGAGGTCATGACACGCAATGTCCGTGACCGTCAGATCGCCCGATCCTACATTCGCTGTAATGCCCACCATGTTATCGGCAACTTCGCGCGGCAGTTCGACGGTAACCGTGCGGTCAATGGCGCGCTCGTCATCGCAATCGAACTGGCGAATCTTGAGCGCAGAACCCTTAACCTCGGCCAGATTCTGAGTGGCAGCATCGTAGGTAGCTACCCCCTTTGCAACACGACCGCTCTCGATGACACGCACCTGCCCGCCGGAAACGCACTTGATCTCAACCTCACCCGATGTCACATCCAGGTCAAGGGACTGGAATGAGTCGGCATCAAACGTTTCGCTCGAAAGCTGCCGAGACTGAGCGGAATAGTTACCGCCATCCAAAGAATCGTCCCCGTCAACCACATCGTCCATACCGGACAAACCGGATGCAATATCGCCGAGATCCCACGGGCCATCAAAATGAAACAATATCCGCGAAGTGCCAAAGATAAGCCCGATGATGAGCACGAACGCTCCGATACCGACGCCCAGGCGGACCTTGGACTCATGCGAGAGCTTCATCATTCATCACCTTCTTTGGCGCTCGGCTCAGCGGCGGTCGAGGAAGCCACGTCAGTATCAACCGCAGCGGAAACATCCTGAGCCTTAGCCGCCTCCGGCGCCGGACCAACCTGAATATCCCCGCGTGCCCAATCGCCATCGAGCGCACGCGCCACCCAGTGATAGATGGGGATTGTAAAGAAGATCAGCGCGGCAAAGGAGCCACCAAACAGGAACATCAGCAAAAAGAACAGCAGCCAGCACACGGCCCAATACGGAAACGACTGGAACGGACCTTTCACCGGAGTC
>DXMB01000067.1:0-11004 GCA_019414425.1 Collinsella sp. | reverse complement strand
AAGCGTACCTTCGATCTGCGTGACGGCATGCAGGTGAGCTTTAAGGGCAGCTTCAATCTCTATAAGGCCACGGGCCGCATGAGCTTTGTCGCTCGCTCGTTTTCGCTGGCGGGGGAGGGTCTGCTGCGTCAACAAGTGGCGCAGTTGGCCGAAAAGCTACGCCGCGAGGGACTGATGGACGAGTCCCGCAAACGCCGCATCCCGGTGTTTTGCTCACGCGTGGCGGTCGTCACCTCGCTTTCCGGTGCGGTAATCGACGACGTCAAGCGTACGCTGCGCCGTCGCAACCCGCTCGTCGAGCTTGTCTGCGTGGGCGCCAAGGTTCAAGGCGAGGGTGCGCCGGCCGAGCTCATTGATGGCTTGCGCCGCGCCGCTTCCATTACGCCGGCGCCCGACTGTATTTTGCTGGTGCGCGGCGGCGGCTCCTTTGAGGACCTCATGACCTTTAATGACGAGGAGCTTGCCCGCGCGGTGGCGGCTTGTCCTGTGCCCGTGGTGACCGGCATTGGCCATGAGCCCGATACCTCGATTTGCGACATGGTGAGCGACCGACGCGCCTCCACGCCCACGGCGGCGGCAGAATCGGTGGCGCCGGCTATGACGGAGTTGGCCGATGTGCTCGAGGCGCGCCATCAGCGTCTGGGTGCCGCGATGGCATCGATGATTGGGTCGGCCCAGGTCGACCTGGAGATGCTCGATCAGCGCGGTCGCCGTGCCTGGGATACCTATACGGCTCGCTTGGGTGATGCGCTCGATGCCGCTGCGTGTCGCCCGTGCCTCAACGACCCCACATTTATGGTCGAGCGTCGCGAATCGGAGCTTGCACTGACTGCCGATCGCCTGTCGGGCGCCATAGTACGCTCGGTCGGGACATTCCGCTCCAACTTTGAGCGCTTGCCCGAGCGTCTGATTACAAGCACCTCGGGGCTCGATGGTAAGCGCCATGCGCTCACGCTTGCGAGTTCCCGCCTAGAGCATCAAGGGCGCACGATGCTCAGCAAGCCAGCGTCCGACCTGAGCCGTGCGGCAGCGTCGCTCGATGCCCTGTCGCCGCTCAAAGTGCTTGCTCGCGGCTATTCCATCGCGTACAGCGATGATGGTGTGGCTACGAGTGCCAAGACCTTTAAGCCTGGCGACGCCATTCGCGTGCGCATGGCAGACGGCAACGTGGCAGCAACGGTCGATACGGTCGAGTAGACCGCGTTTCGCAGTGATAGACCCTTAGGAAAGGAAACAGATATGGCAGAGAAGACCCCGGTCGAGCAGCTTACGTACAAGCAGGCCTCGCAGGAGCTGGAGCTCATCATCCGCAGCCTGGAGTCGGGCGATATGGAGCTTGAGGAGTCGCTCGAGAGCTACACCCGCGGCGTCGAGCTCCTCAAAAGCCTGCGCACCCGCCTGTCCGATGCCGAGCAGAAGGTCTCGGTGCTCCTTAAGGACGTCGACGGCAACGACGTGCTCGCCGACGGCGAGGCCGCCAACACCGACGACAACCTCTCGTTCTAACCATCCCGACCAAATATAATTACCCTGGTCTGTAAGAAAGGAACCAGCTATGTGTGATTGCATCTTCTGTAAAATTGCCAACCACGAGATCCCCTCGACCGTTGTCTATGAGGACGACCAGGTCATCGCCTTCGACGACCTCAACCCGCAGGCGCCGGTCCACACGCTCGTGATCCCTAAGAAGCACTACAGCGACATCGCCGACAGCGTGCCTGCCGAGACCATGGGCGCCATAGCTCACGCCATCCAGGAGGTCGCCAAGGCCAAGGGTCTGGAGGACGGTTTCCGCGTCATCTCCAACAAGGGCGTCAACGCCGGCCAGACCGTCATGCACTTCCACATGCACGTCCTCGGCGGCAAAAACCTGGGCGAGAACCTCATCTGAGGGCGCTTGGCCCGTCGACTTGGCTGCCTTTGGAGTAATCTATGCAGCTTTCTCAACTCGAATACCTTCAAGCGGTAGCGAACTATGGCGGCGTGCGCAAAGCAGCTCGCGCCGTTCATGTGAGTCCGCAGGCCGTTTCGTCGGCAATCAAAAAGCTGGAATCTGAGTATCAGATTGTTTTGCTCGACCGATCGGCGGGGGAGGCTGTTTTGTCTCCGGCGGGCAGAGAATTTGCGCGTCGTGCGCGCGTGATCCTGGCACAAGTCGACGATCTCAAAAAGTACGCTCAATCGAGGGGCGACGGCGTTTCGCCCGATGGCCACTTTCGTCTTTACGCCCCCTGCCTTCATGGGCGGGGGCGCCTTTTTGCCGAAAGCTGGTATGACTCGTTTGAACGCTCGCACCCTCAGATTCACCTCGATGTGTGGCATCAGCCAACGGCTACATGCTTTGAATCACTTGTGCTTGGCATTTCGGATGCGGCTATCTCATTCGAGGAACCACGGGATAGCGTCCTTTCTTCAAAATATTTGGGTGAAAAGGAGCTCAAGGTTCTTTCATGCCCAGCGGGTCATCAATCTGTGGGCGCCATGACCATTCGCGAGTTACTGGGCGGCAGGCTCGCTGTTCCCATTAATTTGTCGCCCTGTCTCAATGCAATCAATCAATGTCCCGAAGCCCAGCTCGTCAATTTTCGCTTCCGTGATGTTGAATACGGAAACAGGGCGCAGACTGAGTTTCTTCAAGCCGGGGGATTGATATTGAGTTTTTCTGGCTCTTCTCTCGCATCAGATGTATTGGAAGTGAGCGAGTGCTCCATTGAAGGTTCGCGTGACGTAGCCTTGCCCATCTACTTTTGCTATCGACAAAATGCCTGGACTGATCGACACCAGACGGTTTTTCTGCACCTATTGCGTCATCTTGCTTCGTGAGATTAATTGGCTTCGAGGCATCAAGTGATTATTGACGCCTTGTAACACATAGCTGACAGCTTTGCCCTCATGCTTTTCCAAGATTCCGATTTAGATTGCTGACTCTTGGAGGGTGGAGCATGAAAAACCGTACGGTTTTGCTTTATATGACGTTCGTTTTTCTGTCGAACTTCAGCACCATCTTGTATTTTCTAACTGTCTACCTTGAGTTCGTCGGACTTTCGATGGTATCGATTTCTAGCATGATGAGTGCATATCAAGTGAGCAAGTTCATCCTTGAAGTTCCCACTGGCTATATTGCTGATAGGTTTGGACGAAAGACAAGCGGTCTCGTTGGCGTCGTGGGAATGCTTGGATACTACGCCGCCCTGCTTCTCGTCCGTTCTCCCCTGCTTTTAATCGGTGCGTTCGCTCTCAAGGGTTTTGCCGTTGCGTGTGTGAGCGGATCCATCGAAGCGATTTACATTGACAGCGTCTCTCAGGACCAGCTCGTAAGACTTAATGTCGTTGAGCGATTTGTTTTCTATGCCTCTTATGCCATCTCCGCTTGCGTGGGCGGTTTCATTTCGTCCGTCGGTGCATATCTCATTGGTCTTTCGGCAGATATCATCGCAATGGTGTTGACGTTGGTTGTCGTTGTCTGCATTCCTGAAATGCGAAGAGGGGGCACTGCGACGACACCTGAACATGGGATTAGCCCGAAGATGATCGGTGCCGCTATTGCGGGTAATGGCATTCTTCGTTCAGCGTTCATCATGGACTGTTCTCAGGCATTTGCTTTTGTCGCCCTGGAAGACTTTTTCTCGCTGCTGCTTGCGGGTCGCGGAATGAATGCCGTCGCTTCGGGTGTGACCATTGCGGTCCAGCTCCTTGCCTCGGCCTCCATGGGACTTATTGTGCCCTGTGCGATTGCTCATGTCGACAAGGGCCGCTTTGCGCGTATTTGCGGCATCGTGCGCCTTTTCCTGACAGCTTTGTTTTTGATTCCCCTTACTCCGGCTAATTTGCTGCCCGTGTTCTATGTGCTGCAGACGGTTGCGTACTCGTTATTTGCTCCAATTAAATACTCAATTTTTCAAAAGGCAGCCGATTCTTCGATGCGCTGTTCACTGATTTCGGTTCAAAGCCAGATGGTGGCGGTGGGTGCCGTTCTTTTCTATCTGCTCAACGCTGTGTTGAGTAGCGTTGCGGGCATTCGAGTCGTATTGCTTGTCGCGCTCGGGATTTCTTCCCTTGTGTATATCCCCGCGCTATTTCGTCTTACACGCCAAAGGTCATGAGTATTTGGGCGCCGATAACTTATATATCAACGCAATAAACCCGAGCGCGAGGGCGTTTGGGTTTATTATTGAAGCGTATGTAACCTGGCGGCGCCACACCGCCTGTTAGTAGGGAGACACATGAACGTTCTGGTCGTCAACGCAGGATCTTCGACCCTTAAGTATCAGGTCATCGATACCAAGTCCCACAAGGTGTCCGCAAAGGGCTCCTGCGAGCGCGTCTGCTTTACCGGCGGCACCTTCACCCACGCTGCCAACGGCTCCAAGAAGGTGACCGAGAACATCGAGTTCCCCGACCACAAGGTCGCCATCGAGGTCGTCCTGAAGGACCTTGAGGCCAACGGCGTCAAGATCGAGGGTATCGGCCACCGTATCGTTCAGGGCGGTTGGTACTTCGGTGATTCCTCCCTCGTCGACGAGGACGTCCTCGCCAAGATCCGCGAGGTCGCTCCGCTCGCCCCGCTGCACAATAACCCCGAGGCCAACGTTATCGAGTACTGCCTGGAGCAGTATCCCGACCTGCCCAACGTCACGGTCTATGACACCGCTTTCCACTTCAACATGCCCGAGGTCGCCAAGACTTACGCTCTGCCCAAGGATGTTTGCGACAAGCTGCACATCCGTAAGTACGGCGCCCACGGCACCAGCTACCGCTACATCTCCAAGAAGGTCGCCGAGATGACCAACGGCGGGGCCCGCAAGGTCGTCGTGTGCCATATCGGCTCCGGTGCCTCCCTGTGCGCCATCGAGGACGGCAAGTGCATGGACACCACCATGGGCTTGACGCCGCTCGACGGCGTCATGATGGGCACCCGCTGCGGCTCCATCGACCCGGCTACCGTGTGCTACCTGCAGCGCGAGGGCGGCTACACCTTCGACGAGGTCGACGAGATGATGAACAAGAAGTCCGGCCTTTTGGCTGTGACCGGTGGCAAGACCAACGACTGCCGCAATGTCGAGGAGCTCGCTGCCGCTGGCGACCCCGAGGCTCAGCTCGCCTTCGATATGTTCGTCTACAAGATTGCCGCCAAGGCTGCCGAGATGGTCACTTCTATGTGCGGTATGGACACCCTGGTCTTTACCGCCGGCATCGGCGAGCACGCTCCGGCCGTCCGCGCCGGCGTTGCCGACCGTCTGGCCTTTATGGGCGTCAAGATGGATCATGCCCGCAACGCCCTGCGTGGTGACGGCGCTTGGTGCCTGTCTGCCAAGGATTCCAAGGTCAAGATTTTCGTCATCCCCACGGACGAGGAGTTCATGATCGCTTCCGACGTCGAGCGCATCGTCAACGGCAAGTAATTGCAAGAGGGGAGGGGCTGGACGACCGAGCGCCGTTCGGC
The DNA here is from genome assembly GCA_019414425.1 of Collinsella sp. GTDB lineage: Bacteria > Actinomycetota > Coriobacteriia > Coriobacteriales > Coriobacteriaceae > Collinsella. The sequence goes on along the minus strand of DXMB01000067.1, from coordinate 5,561 downwards.
CCCTCTTTTGTGCTCGTTGGGCGATATGCCTGATAGCTATTTATCAAGTTGTGATAACTTCTTATTAACATGCGGCCGCCTTAAGGGGTTTGCGCCGACCGTATCGCACTGCAAAGGAGTCTCATGAACGTACTTGTTGTCAACGCCGGTAGCTCAAGCCTTAAATATCAGCTTTTGGATACCGGTACCCGCGAGGTTTTCGCCAAGGGCAACTGCGAACGTATCGGTTCGGACATGGGCATCTTTGGTCACGCCGAGAACGGCGGCGCCAAGCAAACCGAGGAGGCCCCCTTCCCGGATCACCGTTCGGCTATTGCGCGCGTGCTCGAAGAGCTCGAGAAGACCGACTTTACGATCGATGGCATCGGCCACCGTATCGTTCAGGGCGGCTGGCACTTCGATGATTCCGCGGTCGTCGACGATGAGGTCATGGCTAAGATCCTCGAGGTGGCACCGCTTGCCCCGCTACACAACTACGGCGAGGCAGCGGCAATCGAGTATTGTCGCGAGAAGTATCCGGAGCTGCCCAACGTGGCCGTCTTCGACACCTCGTTCCACATGACTATGCCCGAGGTCGCCTACACCTACGCCCTGCCCAAGGACGTGCGTGACAAGTATCACGTGCGCAAGTACGGCGCCCACGGCACAAGCCACCGCTATGAGTGGATGATGGCCAAGGAGATCCTGGGTTCGCGCTGCCACCGTCTGCTTTCGTGTCATCTGGGCAACGGCGCTTCGCTCGCCGCCATCGAGGACGGTGTATGCCGCGATACCACGATGGGCCTCACGCCGCTCGACGGCCTGATGATGGGCACCCGTTGTGGTTCCATTGACCCGGCTACCGTGTGCTACCTGCAGCGCGAGGGCGGCTACAGCTACCAGGAAGTCGATGACATGATGAACAAGCAGTCTGGTCTGCTTGCCATCTCGGGCATCTCCAACGACGCCCGTGACATCCGTACGCGCGCCTCCGAGGGCGACGAGCGCTGCCTGCTCGCCTTCGATATGTTCGCCTACAAGGCCATGCAGCAGGCCGGCTCCATGATCGCTTCCATGGCGGGCGTGGACACCATTACCTTTACCGCCGGCATTGGCGAGAACGACTGGTCGATCCGCAAGGCTTTCTGCGACTGCTTCGAGTGGCTGGGCGTGCGCATCGACAACAACAAGAACCGCGAGGCCGTGGGTAACGGCCCGCAGGTCATCAGCGCCGCCGGTTCCGCCGTCACGGTCATGGTCATCCCCACCGACGAGGAATACATGATCGCCCACGACGTCGAGCGTCTGACCGCGAATAACTAGTGCGTTCGCTTGCGATTGAACGAAAGGCCTCCTGAGCAGCAGCTCAGGAGGCCTTTTTGCTAGCAGGCGGAAATTCCAGTCCCAAAGTGATCATCGCCGGCAACGCCTGCGCTCCCAACAACGGCATCCAATCATTCAGATCCTCAGCTCCAGCTCGTAGCCAAGCCGCCGTTCACCCCAGATGCCCTGATTGCCACGTGGCGGCAGGGACCCTACAGGGTAAAGCTCTGAAAACATTCCGCATGAAACCCCCGCCGCAGTTCAGTGCGCAGCGGGGGTTTCATGCATGTCCGAGGACGTCTTCAGAGGTTTACCCTGTAGGGTCCCGAAGGGATACGTCCGCTACTCAGCCATCTGAGCCTGGACGGCGGTGATGGCTACGACACCCACGATATCGTCGGCAGAGCAGCCGCGCGAAAGGTCGTTAACCGGCTTGGCGATGCCCTGCAGGATGGGGCCGTAGGCGTCGGCGCCGGCGAAGCGCTGGACCAGCTTGTAGCCGATGTTGCCGGCCTCGAGGTCGGGGAACACGAGCACGTTGGCCTTGCCGGCGACAGAGGAGCCGGGAGCCTTGAGCTGGGCGACGGTGGGGACGATAGCGGCGTCGAGCTGCAGGTCGCCATCGATGGCGAGCTCGGGAGCCTTCTCCTTGCAGAACTTCACGGCCTCTTGGACCTTCTTGGCGACCTCGCCGCCGGCGGAGCCCATGGTGGAGTAGGAGAGCATGGCCACGTGCGGCTCAACATTGCCCATGAAGGTGGACCAGGAGTGAGCGGAGGCGATGGCGATCTCGGAGAGTTCGTCGGAGGACGGGTTGATGTTGAGGCCGCAGTCGGCGAAGATCAGCGTGCCGTCGGTGCCGAACTGCGGGGTGTCGGTGCACATCACGAAGAAGGCCGAGACCAGCTTTGTGCCCGGGGCGGTCTTGAGGATCTGCAGCGCGGGGCGCAGGGTGTCGGCGGTAGAGTGGCAGGCGCCGGAGACCAGGCCGTCAGCATCGCCCATCTTGACCATCATGGTGCCAAAGTAGGTGGCGTCCATCACCTGGGCTCGAGCCTGCTCGATGGTAACGCCCTTCTTGGCGCGGAGCTCGGCAAACTTCTGCGCGTACTCCTCGTGCTTCTCGGCGTTGCGCGGATCGATGACGGTGGCGCCGGGGACGTTGATCTCGTTGGGATCGCCCAGGATGACGATGTTGGCCAGGCCTTCCTCGATGATCTTATTGGCCGCGACGATGGTGCGCGGATCCTCGCCCTCGGGCAAGACGATGGTCTTAAGGTCGGCCTTGGCGGCAGACTTCATACGGTTTAGGAAATCGCTCATGTTACTCCTTGCAAGCGTTTCGCTAAGCTCCAGGCGCCCGGCTGTTCACGAATAAACCCGCTGCTAGCGGGTTTACCTTTCAATTATGTACGCCGCGGTGCTTGAGCTTTCCTTGTGTGGCAAGCTCATTATAGGACGCATTAGCGCTATAATCGCTCTGATAAATATGTCTCGAAGATTGTTCGAGAAAAGCCCAGCTAACGAGCCCGTGGCTTTTGACAAGGAGTATCGATGCAGATTACCTCAGGCCTGCCTGAAGGCTTTAACGCCGGCGCGTACGACATGATTGTCGTCGGTGCTGGATATGCCGGTGCCGTTTGCGCCCGCCGTCTTGCCGAGACCATCGGCTATCGTGTTGCCGTTTTGGAGCGCCGTAGCCACATTGCGGGCAATGCCTATGACTGCACTGACGAGGCCGGAATCCTGGTCCACGAGTACGGTCCGCATATCTATCACACCTTTAACGAGCGCGTGCACAATTTCCTGTCGCGCTTTACCAAGTGGACGGATTATCAGCACAAGGTGCTCGCCAACATCAACGGCACCCTTATGCCCGTGCCTTTCAACCATGCGAGTCTCAAGCTCGCCTTTGGTGACGAGCGCGGCGAGGAGCTGTATCAGAAGCTCGTGGAGACCTTTGGCAAGGATGTCAAGGTGCCCATCATGGAGCTGCGTAAGAAGAACGACCCGGATCTTGCCGAGGTCGCCGATTACGTCTACGAGAACGTCTTTTTGCATTACACCATGAAGCAGTGGGGCCAGACGCCCGATCAGATCGACCCCTCGATCACCGGCCGCGTTCCCATCTTTGTGGGCGATGATGACCGCTACTTCCCGCAGGCTCCCTTCCAGGGTATGCCGCAGGACGGCTACACGGCGTTGTTCGAGCATATGCTCGACCACGACCTGATCGACGTGTTCTGCGACGTGGACGCCCGCGATCTCTTTGAGATCGACGAGACCACCGTCAAGATCGGTGGCAAGGTCTACGGCGGCGAGATCGTTTATACCGGTCCGCTCGATGAGCTGTTCAACCTCGACCTGGGCGCTCTTCCGTACCGTACGCTCGACATGAAGTTCGAGACGCTCGATATGGACCAGTTCCAGCCCGTGGGCACCGTCAACTACACCACGAGCGAGGATTACACGCGCATCACCGAGTTCAAGAACATGACCGGTCAGGTTTTGCCCGGCAAGACCACCATCATGAAGGAGTACTCCAAGGCCTATACGCCCGGCTCGGGCGAGACGCCGTATTACGCCATTCTTGAGCCCGAGAACCGTGAGCTCTATGAGCGCTATCTTGAGCGCGTCCAGAACCTGACAAACTTCCACCCGGTGGGTCGTCTGGCCGAGTATCGTTACTACGATATGGATGCCGTGACCAATTCCGCCCTCGATCTTTCGGATGAGATTATCGCCTGCCATGCATAAAGTCATAACATTCGGTATTCCCTCGTATAACGCCGCTAAGGACATGGACCATTGCATCACCTCCATCTTGGAGGGGAGCAATTATGCCACCGATATCGAGATTATCGTGGTGGACGACGGCTCCAAGGATGAGACGGCCGCCAAGGCCGACGAGTGGGAGGCCCGTTATCCTGGAATCATCCGCGCGGTGCACCAGGAGAATGGCGGCCACGGTATTGCCGTCCTTTCGGGTCTGCGCGAGGCGCAGGGCACCTACTACAAGGTCGTCGACTCGGACGACTGGCTTGACGGCGCTGCCCTTTCGACCATGCTGTCGATTCTGCGCGGCTTTGAAGAGCGCGACCAGCGCGTTGACCTGTTTATCTCGAACTACGTGTACGAGAAGGTTTACGAGGGTACGCATACGGCCATTGGTTACAAGTTTGCCCTGCCTCGAAAAAAGATCTTTACCTGGGACCAGATCGGCCATTTCCGTTTGGACCAGAATCTGCTCATGCACAGCCTGTGCTATCGCACGGATGTGCTGCGCGAGTCCAACCTGCCCATGCCGCCGCACACGTTCTATGTGGACAACATCTACGCCTACGTGCCGCTGCCGCGTTGCAAGACCATGTACTACGCCGACATCGACCTCTATCGCTACTTTATCGGTCGCGAGGGTCAGAGTGTCAACGAGGCCACGATGGTCAAGCGTCTGGACCAGCAGTTCCGTGTTACGCGTATCATGATGGAGTCGTACCACCTGTACAGCGATGTCGAGTCGTCGCGTCTGCGTTCGTACATGATGGGCTACTTCACCATGATGATGGCGATCTGCTCGGTGCTCACCAAGCTTTCCGACGAGGATTGCGCCGACGAGCGCCTGAAGACGCTGTGGGCGGACCTGAAGGCCTACGATGAGCGCATGTATCGTCGTGCTCGCTACGGCGTGGTCGGCTTCTTCACCAACCTCCGCGGTCGTGCCGGAGACAAAACCACACTCGGCCTATACCGTCTTGCCTCAAAGATCTTCAAATTCAACTAGCTGCTGAGTAATCGCTGCTGATAGGTTGACTGGGCCCCTTGGCCTTTAGTTTGCTACTGCGAACAGTCCTGCACTCTGTTCCGCCGTTCTAACGAACGGCGGTTGACTTGACGCTGCGCGGCCCTCAGATGGGCAATCTGCCTTTCAATCGTCGTGCGCGGGCAATAAGCCCAGCGCACTCCTCTTTCAAGGCACCTTGCTCCATCTGAGGGCCGCTCGCTTTCGTGATTTCAACCTGTGATGTTTTGTTTCCGGCTCGTGCGGAACTTGTATCAAACTAAAGGCCAAGGGACCTCTGCTATAAGAATCGATTGTCAGGTTAGTTGAATTTGAAGATCTTCGACGCGCGGTACACAGGGGCCTGGGCTGAAAAGAATTAGATTGGAAGTCGGTCGGAGGCGGGCGGGCATTACGTTTGTCGCGAGTTCCGCATGCAAAGAAGGCCACTTAATGTGGCCTTCGTCTTGCATAGGACTGT
>DXMB01000066.1:0-11592 GCA_019414425.1 Collinsella sp. | reverse complement strand
GAGCATCTCGTTGAGAATGACTCGGTTCATCTCGGAGTCATCGACAATAAGCACCGTAGGCTTTTCGCTTTGGAAGGCCTCGATGGATTCGGCATCGGTCACGACTGTACCGGCTTTTGCCTTAGCGCGGCTCAATAATTGGACAGCCTGGCTAACACCCTCATCGACCGTTTCGCCATTAATGCGAACGCCACCAACGCATGCCGTCAAGCTAACGCGCTCATGCCCCGGAATAATCGTGGAATGAACGGCATCGGATACTTGACGCAGGCGACGGGCAAAGTCATCAGAGGGAATATTGGGCATGACGGCCACAAACTTATCGCAGCCAAAACGCACAAGCTCGTCAGTCGAACGAACACCGCTGCGTATGGCCGTCGCCACGGCACCAAGCGCAAGGTCGCCGGCATGGCGGCCATACGTATCGTTGAAGGCCCTAAAATCATCAAGGTCGATCATGGCCACGCCGGCCTGCATACGGGCGCTACGAAGCTTTTCCTCGTAATATCGGCGATTGCGCACGCTCGTCAGCACGTCGGTGTAGACAAGGTCCTCTTCTGCGGCCTCCCGCTCATCAATCGGACGCACCATCAGCAGAACGTGAGGCTCACCCTCGACCTTTAGAGGGCGCAGACGGGCGCGGTACTCAATACCATCATTGAGCAGCTGCTCCGACACCTCATCGGAGTCTGCCAAGGCCTCAAGACTCGACTGACGCAGACAAGGGCAGCGATCGCCAGCGAGCAAGCAGTTAGGCTCGCTCTTAATCTGATCGGCCGACAGCAAACGCACCACGGGGTAGGTCTTCGCGACGCGGGCGACCTCGGCGGCAGCCTCCTCGTCGGTTAGATTGACCTCGTGATTATTGAGCATATGGGGCCCTTTCTATCGTTACGCACGGCAACGGCGCATATCAAATGGTACAAGGGTAACATCTGACAACTGCAGGCAAACGCGCGATTATCGTTACATTTTTATGACCTGGCAAATGGCGGTAATGGAGCCGCGGGCGCACGGTTATGGGCGCATTCGTTAACAATGACGAAACGCTAGCAGTCCCCCTCCCCGCAGGTCATCGAGCGTGCTAACGCTCCAAGACATCGCGAACGGCGTTTGCCGCCGTAACGGGGCGATCGCGCAGACCGTTATGCGCGCCCGGGATCGTCACGAGAGGACAATCGAGATATTCGGCAGCCGCTCGCGTACCAGCCTCGCGGGGCGTACCGACCGAAAGCTCCCCCAAAAACACGGCCGACACCGCCTTTGACGCGCGGGCGCGATCCCAGTCGGGAGCATATGTCATATTTGTTCCGTATTCATTGGCCATGAAGCAACGACCATTGCGCAGGGCATGTTTGACTTCCGCCTCGGTCGTCCCAGGAGCCTCGGGGTCCAAGTCGCCGAGGGCTCCCAAGAAAAGCCGGAGCGCCCTTGAAACCTTTCCAGCCGCAATCATATCGAGCAAAACCGGAGCCGCGCCCATGCCGACGCCTTCGGCCGATACAGCCGGCTCATGCAGAATCGCGCGAGCGACGAGATGGGGTTCGGTGCGAAGAAGCTCCAGCGCCACCAACGTACCGGCGCTGTGCGCAAGCACATTTGCCGGAGCGCCAACGTGTTCGATCACGGCTTGCAGGTCGGCGGCCTGAGCGGCAAGATCATAACTGCCGCCTGCCGCATCGCTGCTGCCACCACAGCCGCGGCGGTCGTAGGCAATGACGCGGTAGTTGCGACTGAGCTCACAAGCGATGCTGTCGAAAAATGTGCCGTCGACACAAGCGCCGTGCACGCACACCAAGGCAGGAGTATCAGGCGACACATCCGGGCCGGCATATTCGCGACAGGCGATCGTGGTGCCCGCATTCTCAACCGTAAAATCCATACTGTGTTCCCATCGTCAATGCCCATCCAGTTGCCCGTCAGTACGGTTGGATAGACCCGCATTGCTTTACGCTTTGTTAACAGATTAACTGTACCCGACCTGAGGCTTTTCATGGCACGGCATAATGGGCGACGTGCAAAAACGAAACTTGTAAAGCAAGAGCCCGCACCTTGCTTCGGAGCCGATGCTATGCTTAGGCACAATTGTCTTGAGGAGCATATGTCTATGTCTACGTTTTTGAATGCCAGCCCCATCTTTGGGCCCGTTCGCAGCCGTCGCCTTGGTCTCTCGCTCGGCGTCAACATGATGCCGGCCAGCGGCAAAATCTGCACGTTCGACTGCATTTACTGCGAAAACGGCCTCAATGCCGAGCGCCCCTGCCACGAGCCGTATAACACGGCTGCCGTGGTGCTCGACGCGCTCGAGGCAAAGCTGCGCGAGATGGCAGCCGAGGGCGAGCTCCCCGATGTGATCACCTTCGCAGGCAACGGCGAGCCCACCGCCGCGCCGGAGTTTCCGCAGGCCATCGCCGGCACCGTCGCGCTGCGCGACGAGCTTGCCCCAAACTCCAAGATCGCCGTGCTCTCCAACGGCACACGCGCCGACCGTCCCCAGGTACACGATGCGCTCATGATGGTCGACGACAACATTCTTAAGCTCGATACCGTCGACCCGGCGTTTATCCAGCTGCTCGACCAGCCTGTTGGCCCCTACGACGTCGAGCACCAGATTGAGACGTTCGAAAGCTTTGACGGTCACGTTATTATCCAGACGATCTTTTTGACCGGTGAGTATCAGAGCAAGCCCATCGACAACACCGGCGAGGAGTACGTTGCCCCCTGGCTCGTGGCGCTTGAGCGCATTCGTCCACAAGAAGCAACCATTTACACGGTGGCGCGCGAGACACCGATCGCCGGCCTTGCCAAAGCGGCGCCTGAGGTGCTCGACGCCATTGCCGCGCGCGTCCAAGCCCTCGGCATTCCCTGCCAGGTGAGCTACTAGCGCGCAGCTGCCCTGTGAGTGGGCTATACTAGCTGCGAATGAAAGGAAGTTAGCCATGTTTGACAATGGATCCGTGCCCGGCCGCAACGACGCTTGCTGGTGCGGCAGCGGCAAGAAATACAAGAAATGCCATAGCGCCTTTGATGAGCGCCTCGAGCGCTTGTGGGAAGAGGGCTGGGAGGTTCTGCCCCGCACGCTCTACAAGACACCCGCCGACATCGAGGGCATCAAGCGCTCGGCCGCCATCAACGTGGGTGTGCTCGATTACGTAGGCGAACACATCGCCGCGGGCATGACCACCAACCAGATCGACCAGATGATCTACGACTACACCGTCGAGCACGGTGGCACGCCGGCCGACCTCAACTATGAGGGCTACCCCAAGAGCGTTTGCACCTCGATCAACGACGTGGTCTGTCACGGTATCCCCTGCGATACGGACGTGCTGCACGAGGGCGACATCATCAACGTCGACTGCTCCACGATCTTGGACGGCTACTTTAGCGATTCGAGCCGCATGTTCTGTATCGGCGAGGTCTCGGCCGAGCGCCGGCGCCTGGTCGATGTCACCCGCGCCAGCGTGGAGGCGGGCTTGGCAGCCGTCAAGCCATGGCTGCCGCTGTCCGTTATGGCCGAGGCCGTGCAAAAGACGGTCGAGGACGCCGGCTTTAGCGTGGTGCGCGAGTACGGCGGACACGGCATCGGTAAGGAGTTCCACGAGGACCCGTTTGTGGGCTTTACCACCGAGGCGCCCGACGTGGACACCATCATGGCCCCGGGCATGGTCTTTACCATCGAGCCCATGGTCAACGCCGGGGCGCCCGACATCAAGATTAGCAAGGGCGATGGCTGGTGCGTGCGCACCAAAGACGGTAGCGATTCGGCCCAATGCGAGGTACAGCTCGTGGTGACCGAGGACGGCTACGAGCTGCTCAGCTGGTAGCCGCACGGACGCCGGGCGCTCATGGACTTATAACCGTCCATGAGCGCCCGGCGTTTTAATTGAGCGTTTTGCCTGATAAAACCTGCCAAAATAAACCTGTCCCTTTTTGGCAGGTTGAGCGGAGAGGACTGCTTGTGAACATCCTGGTTTTGTTGCCCGTCAATGACCGCCATCGCGCAATTCTTGAGTCGAGCGCTCCGGGCGAGGACTTTATCTACACGAGCGCCGACGCTGTCACGAACGAGCAAGTCGCTGACGCCGACGTGATTCTGGGCAACGTTGACCCCGCCATGCTCCCCGCATGCGAGCACCTTCAACTGCTGCAACTGCAGACCGCGGGCTATGACGACTACCTTGCCGCCGGCACCGTGCCGGCTGAAGCCAAGCTGTCTTGCTCAATCGGCGCCTACGGTCAGGCCGTGAGCGAGCACATGTTTGCCATGGTCCTTTCCATGATGAAGCGCCTGCCCGGCTATCACGACTTGCAGCGCGAGCATCGCTGGGAGGATTTGGGGCCGGTTACCTCGCTCAAAAATGCCAACGTGCTGGTGCTGGGCGCGGGCGATATCGGCGGCCACTTTGCCACGCTCTGCCGCAGCATGGGCGCACACGTCCGCGGCATCAAGCGTCATCCGCTCGTCTACCCCATTGTGTTTGAGGACATGGACGGCATGGATGCCCTGCCCGAGCGCCTGGCCGAGGCAGACGTCGTCGCATCCTTTATGCCCAGCACACCCGAGACCCGCGGCCTGGCGAACGCCGAGTTCTTCGCCGCGATGAAGCCGGGCGCCTTCTTTGCCAACGGCGGCCGCGGCGATCTTGTGGTTGCCGACGACCTAGTTGCCGCCCTGGAATCAGGACATCTCGCCGGCGCCGCGGTCGACGTCACCGACCCCGAGCCGCTGCCCGAGACAAGCCCGTTGTGGGATGCGCCCAACATGCTCATCACGCCGCACGTCTCCGGCTGGTTCCACTTGGCCGCCACGCTCAACAACGTGGTCGACATCGCCGCGGAGAATCTGCGTCACCTGCAGGCCGGCGAGACCCTGCGCTGCTGGATCGAGCACTAATTGTTCCGGCGTTTTGCCAAACGCCGGAACCCCTCGACGCTGCGAGCCCGCCAGAGCGGCAATCTGACGTTCAATCGTCGGGCATGGCCAAAAGGCCTATGCCCTCCTCTTTCACGTCACCTTGCTCACTCTGGCGGGCTCTCGCTGACGTTTGCTCAACCTGCAGGGTCTTCAAATTGCTAGAGCGTTGCTAAGTAATTCTTTGCGTTTTCGACGTTCATTGCTGCGACGGGCGCATGCGAACAGAGTTTGACATCGTTGGTGACCAGTAGATCTGCTTGAGCGCGTATCGCTGCCGCAATGATTAAATCGTCTTCGTAATCGCTATGGAGCTCACGCTGTCTGCTCGCCATCCAGATGTCGCTCAGGTCACAGGGCACTGGCGTGGCAAGCTGCGACAGCACGCTAAGACAATCCCATGCAAGCGAAGTCGCTACCGTAGCGGCATACTGGGAAAGCGAACCGTGCTCTCGCCGATACCATGCCTTATGTTCGCTTGAAATCAAATAAAACAGGTCTTTGGACGATGTCGCCGCATACAGCAAATCAACCTGCGCCGTGCATGCATCGCGTAAAAACTCAATCGCCACCGAACGACCACGTCGTGAGGGAATGAAGTAATCGAGCCACACGTTGGTGTCAACCAAGATGCGCTTTGGAGTCTCACTCATAGAGCCAGCTCATCTCCTCGCCATAGCGATCCGCATAGGCATTCCGTTTGAGCTCTTCGTCGTCCGATGGCTGAGCCTTGACCATATCGATTCCCGACTCACAGCAAGCGGCAGCGAACAGCTTCGACCCCTGATCCATAAGCTCGAGCTTACGTTTGGCGGCCTTTTCGCGCTCGCGCTGTTCCGCCCGGGCACGACTGGGCAGCAGGATATCCTCGAGCGCACCGGGGCGATCGGCCAGCGATGCTGCAAGCTGCCAGAGCGCTCGCACCGCTTGGCTCGGCGTCATACCGGCCTTGGAGAGAGCGGCGTCCCCACTCCTTTTAAGATCGGCATCGAGACGTACGTTGATCTGAGCGGCTGTTGTGGTCATGACCCCTCCTTAATACTTCAAAATATCATAAAGCTCTATGGTAGATACGTAAAGCATGTATAGCATTTATAAGCATTAGCCGTACTCTGTACACAAAAAGCCGCCGAGGCGCACTGCACCTCGGCGGCCACGTATCGCAGATCTAGTTCGGTTTCACCCTTTGCATTCGCCCAGATAAAACCTGCCAAAATAAACCTGTCCCTTTTTGGCAGGTTTTAGAGTTCCACGCTTTCGGCGCCGTTGATGGTCAGGTCACGCTCGTAGAAGGCGATGAGGGCGCGGATGGCGTACATTACGTCGCGCACGCCGCCGGTCTCGTAGCTCGAGTGCATGGCAAGCTGCGGCAGGCCCACGTCCACGGCATGCATGCTCGCCTGCATATTGGACAGATTGCCCAGGGTAGAACCGCCGGCCATATCGCTCTTGTTGGCAAAGGCCTGCGTGGGCACGTCGGCGTCATCGCAAATGGCCTGGAACACCGCGCGGCTAAAGGCGTCGGTGCAGTAGTGCTGGTTGGCGGCCTCCTTGATGACGATGCCGCCGTTAAGCACAACCTGGTTGCGGGCGTCGCACTTCTCGGCGTGGTTGGGGTGCACGGCATGCGCGTTGTCGCAGCTCACGAGCATCGAAGCGGCAAGTGCGCGGTGGTACGACTCGTCATCGAAGCCCAGCGACCCGTTGATGCGGCGCAGCGCGTCGGCCAAGAACGTCGACATGGCGCCCTGCTTGGTCTCGGAGCCAACCTCCTCGTTATCAAAGCAGCAAAAGACCGAAACGTCGTGCGCATTCTCGGCACCCAAAAATGCCTGCAGCGAGGTGTAGGCGCAGGCCAGGTCGTCGAGCTTGGGCGTCGAGATAAACTCGTCGGCCCAGCCCCAAATGCGCGCATCCTGACGATTGACCAGGAACAGATCGCGGCCCAGAATCTGCTCGGGCTCAACGTCCAGCTCTTCGGCGATCAGGGCATCGAAGTCACCCTGCTTAAGCTCGCCGGCGCTGATGAGCGGGCACAGGTCGACAGCTCGGTTGGGCGCAAAGCCCTCGTTAACGCCACGATTCATATGGATGGCAAGGCTCGGGATAATGGCAACTTCGCGCTCGGTAGCGAGCAAGCGGCTCTCGATACGGTCGCCCTCGCGCACCAGCACGCGGCCCGCAAGTGCCAGCGGGCGATCGAACCAGGTGTAGTCGATCATGCCGCCGTAGGCCTCGGTGTTCAGGCGCAGCGTCTCGCCCGCGCCGTCGAGCTCGGGCACGGCCTTAACCTTAAACGTCGGCGAATCGCTGTGTGACGCCGTGAGTTGAAAATGATAGTCGCCGGCAACGCCGTCCTCGCCCCACGTAGCGGCCAGGTCTTCGCCCACCTTAAAGGCAACGACGCTCGAGGTGTTGCGCTGCGTGTAATAACGCCCGCCCGGCTCGATGTCCCACGCTGCGTTCTCGGGCAGGTAGGTAAAGCCCGCCTCGTCGAGTTCGGCCATAATGGTCGCTGCCGTATGGAACATGCTGGGGCATGCCTCGATAAAGTCGATAAGGTCGTTGGAGGCCTCGATATCGTCGGCCGTCACGTGCACGCGCTCGATCGTTTCCTGATCCGTCATGCTCTCCCCTTTCGCTGGGTTGATGGTCCCCTCCAGCATACCCCGCCACGCCAGCGCCGCACTCTTCATTCCGTGCTTAATTCCGCGCCGCTCACCAAGTTGAGCCATCATGCCCGCGCTCCTTTTGCGACAATTGCGCTAACAGGACGAGAGGAGCCGTCATGAAGCCACGTAACATTGCCATCGCCTGCGGTGTCGCGGGTGTCGCCGTCGGCCTTGCCGCTGCCACCGGTATCGTTTATCACAAGCAAATCAAGTCCGCCGCGTCGCTCAAACGCTTGACCGGCTACGCGGATGGCTATGACCTGTACGCAATCGACATCGCCTACGACTACGATCTTGATCGCATCATCGCCGCCGGCGTACGCGACGACCAGGCCTACATTGATGCCGTAGTGGCGCAGGTGCTGCCCGGTGTGCCGGCACATGTCCAGGCGCCCCAGTTTGCCTGCAGCGCTTTTGTCGCCGTAGATGCCGAAGGCCGCGTGCGCACCGGTCGCAATTACGACTTTAAGGACGACACCTCGGCGCTGCTGGTGCGCAATCACCCGCGCGACGGCTATGCCTCCATCGGGTTTGCCGCCCTTAACAACCTGGGCGATAACACTCCGCTTGACTCCGTCGCCGGGCGCGCCGCCGCACTCATGGGCCCGTTTGCCCAGCTCGACGGTGTCAACGAATGCGGCGTGTCCATTGCCGTACTCACCCTGGATTCCAAGCCCTGTGACCAGGACACAAAGCGCCCCGTCATCAATACCTCGCTCGCCATCCGTCTGGTACTCGACCGCGCGGCTACCACGCAAGAGGCCGTCGACCTGCTTTCCGTCTACGACATGCACGCCATGGCCGGACGCGATTACCACTTCTTTATCAACGACGCCGCCGGTGACGCGCGCGTAGTAGAGTGGGATCCGCGCGATCCGGACCGTGCTTTCAAAGCGACTCCTGTACGCCAGGTTACGAACTTCTACGCCTGCTATGGCAACGAAGTGTTGCTCAACCAAAAGAATGGCGAGCTGGGCCATGGTAAAGAGCGCGCCGTCGCAATCGCCGATGTCCTTGACGCCCATGTCGGCGCCCAAGACGAAACGATTGCCTGGGAAGCCCTGCGAGCCGCAGCGCAAGAGCCCAATCCGGAAGACATCACCAGCAATACGCAATGGTCGGTCGTCTTTGACAATACCGAGCCCGCTGCCGCCATCACGCTGCGCCGCCACTGGGGCAACGTCGATGCCTTCGCACTGTAAGGAGCCAGGCCCGTCGGCCTTACGTTCCCTGACGTTGCTTACATTTCTATACGCTTGAGCTAACACGTTTTACCCCCGTATCAACAGTGTGCGGGGGTAAACTTATGCGCATGTTATAACTTGCCCGGAAGGATTCATCATGCTTAGGATCGGTCTTCTTACCAGTGGCGGCGACTGCCAAGCGCTCAACGCCACCATGCGCGGCATCGTCAAAACGCTTATGACCAATAGCGAAGAGCCTATTGAGATCTATGGTTTTGAGGACGGCTACCAGGGCCTTATCTACAGCAGGTTCCGCGTCATGACGCCCGCCGATTTTAGCGGCATCCTCACCCGCGGCGGCACCATCCTGGGCACGAGCCGTACGCCGTTCAAGCGTCTGGACATTCCCGAGGCCGACGGCGTCGAGAAGGTGCCCGCAATGGTCCACACCTATCATAAGCTGCAGCTCGACTGCCTGTTTATGCTGGGCGGCAACGGCTCCACCAAGACCGCCAACCGCCTGCGCGAAGAGGGCCTCAACGTTATCGCCCTGCCCAAGACCATCGATAACGACACCTGGGGCACCGAGTTGACGTTTGGCTTTACGAGCGCCATCGACGTCGCCACCAAGTGCATCGACGACATCCACACCACTGCCTCGAGTCACGGCCGCGTGTTTGTCATCGAGATCATGGGCCACAAGGTTGGCTGGATCCCGCTGTACGCCGGCGTCGCGGGCGGCGCGGACGTCATCCTGATTCCCGAGATCCCCTACGACATGGATAACGTCATCAAGACCATCGAGCATCGCATGGAGACCGGCAGCCGCTTTACTATCGTGGCCGTCGCCGAGGGCGCCATCTCCAAGGAAGACGCGGCGCTGTCCAAGAAGGAGTACAAGAAGAAACTCGCCGAGCGCACGAGCCCGTCGATCGTCTACGACATCGCCAAGGAGATCGAGGCCAAGACCGGTCGCGAGACCCGCGTCGCCATCCCCGGCCACACGCAGCGCGGCGGCCAGCCCGACGCCCAGGACCGCATCTTTGCGACCCAGTGCGGCGTCGAGGCGGCGCTCGGCTGCCTGCGCGGCGAGTTTGGCTACATGATTGCCCTGCGCGATGGCAAGATGTGCCACATGCCGCTCGAGGATGTCGCCGGCAAGCTCAAGTATGTCGATCCCCAGAGCGACCTGGTACGCGAGGCCAAGGCGTTGGGCATCAGCTTCGGCGACGAATAGCCTCGGCTGGAATCCACCCCATCGGGCCCTCCGACCCCGCCCGACGTATTTCGATTTGGCTCCTCCCTTGACTCCGTCAAAGGTCGCCAATCGAAATCGTCGGGCGGGGTCGGAGGGCCCTGCGTTTACATACTCGCCGAGGCTATTCGTCTTCTTGCTGCGGGTGCCTGGTCTGAAATTCAGTTGCGGTGAAATAGTTCCTGCTTAGTCCGCAAATGGCTGAATCCAAAAACTATTCCACCGCAACTTACTGAGTGGGGGCTCTTGGCTGCTACTTGCACTGACATTTGTCCTGAAATGGCTGGTCGTTAGGGATTGCTACCGGTAGTTGCGGTAGGGTTGGGGCAGATTCTAACTAGAAATGGTGGTCGCTACCGGTTGTTCTCGGCATACTCGGCTCATTCGATTCGACCATCAAACGAAAGGAACCACCATGGATCTTGCGATGGCACAGCGCCTCGTCGATCGCCGCAAGGCTGCCGGGCTTTCTCAGGAGGCGCTTGCCGCCCAGCTGGGTGTGAGTCGTCAGGCTGTCAGTAAATGGGAGCGCAGCGAGTCCTCACCCGATACCGATAACCTCATTGCGCTCGCCGCGCTGTATGACGTGTCGTTGGACGAGCTGTTATATGGGGAGGCGGCCAACGATGCCGACGACCTGGAGGACGGTAGCGCCGACACCGAGACGGCGGATGTGGCTGACGAGGCCGAGGATTCTGCCGAGCACGCCGATTGCGGCGACAAACCACTTGTCGATATTTCCCTCGTGCGCGGTATCCACGTCATTGATCCCAATAAAGGCGAGGAAGTCCATATTGGTTGGAGCGGCATCCATGTGACCAACGAGCGCAAGGGCGAAGAGGTGCATGTGGGGCCGGGCGGCGTGCATATCGATACGCTTGAGGACGATGGACATAGCGTGCGTACCAATGACGACGGCACCGTCACCATCGACGGCGAGACGTTCTCCAACTGGAAAGAAGCGCACGACAAGCTCGACCATCATGGCAAGCATTTCCACACCAAGGTCGGACGTGCATGGAACAAATTCCCCTTCCCCGCACTTGTCACTCTCGCCTATCTGGTGCTCGGCATTGTCTACGGCACATGGGGCATGGGGCTTTTCCTCGTCTTTCTGGTTCCCGTCTACTACGCGATTGGTGACTTCATCGATCGGCGCCACCTGTCTAAGCTGATCGAGGCCATCTACCCGGCAGCCGCCATCGCTTGGTTCCTCTACATGTGGCTCTGTTTGGGACAGCCCCATCCTGCATGGATCATCCTCATCACGATTCCCGTCATAAAGGCGCTCATGCGCTGGTGCCGCAAACAATGGAAGCACCGCAAACAGGCCTAACACGCTCCGACCCACCAGCACCCAACCGCCCCCGCCCTTCTCCTAAGTTGCGGTGAGATAGGGACTGTTTTGAAGCTCCAAAGCGCCAAACAGTCCGTATATCACCGCAACTTACAAACAACTGGGTCAGTTCCGGCACGGAGATTAGCATTGAGCTGACCGCGCGCCAAGAAAAGGGCCTATTTACTACGTTTAACTCGAGAGGGCCGACCATACCCGCCTTTTCCGAA
>DXMB01000065.1:0-11671 GCA_019414425.1 Collinsella sp. | reverse complement strand
TAATGCCGGCGCTGCCCATGATGATGGCGCCGGTGGGGAAGTCCGGACCGGGCATGATCTGCATAAGCTCGTCGACGGTGGCGTCGGGATTGTCGATCAGGTAGCAGGTGGCCTCGATCGCCTCGGTGAGGTTATGCGGGGCGATATTGGTGGCCATGCCGACGGCGATGCCCTGACTACCGTTGACCAGCAGGTTGGGAAAGCGCGCGGGCAGCGCCACGGGCTCGGCGAGCGACTCGTCGTAGTTGGGCTGCCAGTCGACGGTATCCTTTTGCAGGTCGCGCAGCAGCTCCATGGCAGGCTTTGCCAGGCGGCTCTCGGTATAACGCATGGCCGCCGCGCCGTCGCCATCGATGTTGCCGAAGTTGCCGTGGCCATCGATGAGCGGTGTGCGCATGGAGAACCACTGCGCCAGACGAACCATGGCCTCGTAAACCGCGAAGTCACCGTGCGGATGGTACTTGCCGATAACTTCTCCGACCGTCCAGGCCGACTTCTTATGCGGGCGGTTGGGGTAGATGCCGCTCTCGTTCATGGCGTACAGGATGCGGCGGTGCACCGGCTTTAGTCCGTCGCGCACGTCCGGCAGGGCGCGCGCCGTGATGACCGACATCGAGTACTCGATGAACGACTGCTTCATCTCGCGGCCGAACTCTGAAATCTGGAGCTGACCGCCGTTGATGTCCTCGCCGGCCGAAGCGCCACGATCGACCGCGCCGAAGCTCTCCTCGAGCTCGGCGTCGTCATCCTCATCATCTTCATCCTCGGCGTCGGGGTTATAGGAATCCGGATCGCCGTCCTCGCCCTGCTCGGCGCGGGCGAGTAGGCGCTTCAGATCATCGGGCATGCCGGCGTCGCCGGCCTCGTCCATACCCTCGTTGTTGTTGATATCGTCTGCCACGTTACCTCCTCTTAAGCGTCAAGGAACCGAGCATCATGCGCATGCTTTTCAATGTACTCGCGGCGATAGCCGACCTCGGAACCCATGAGCTCGCGCACGGCGCGGTCCGCCACCACGGCGTCCTCGATCGACACGCGCTGCAGGATACGGGTCTTGGGGTCCATCGTCGTCGAGGCAAGCTGCTTGGGGTCCATCTCGCCCAGGCCCTTGTAGCGCTGAACGGTATAGCCCTTGCGCTTCTTGGTGATCTTGCCGTCCTTGGCCTTGCCGTCCTCGTCGTTGTCGTCGGGGTTCAGGCCCAGGCTCTGAATGGTGTCGCGCAGAATCTCGTCTTCGGGCTGGCGGCCGTTGGGATACACGTAATGGATCTTGTTGCGTACCTTAATGCCAAAGATGGGCGGGCAGGCAACATAGACATAGCCGGCATCGATCAGCGGGCGCATGTACTTGTAGAAGAACGTCAGCAGCAGGATGCGGATATGCGCACCGTCAACGTCTGCATCGGTCATGATGATGATCTTGTGGTAGCGCGCCTTGCTGATATCGAAGTCGCCACCGTCGCCGGCGCTCGTCGTGACGCCGCAGCCGATCGCGGTGATCAGGGATTGGATGGTGTCGCTCGAGAACGCGCGGTGGTCACCCACGCGCTCGACGTTCAAAATCTTGCCGCGCAGGGGCAGAATCGCCTGGATGTCTCGGCGACGGCCGTCCTTGGCCGAACCGCCTGCCGAGTCGCCCTCTACGATAAAGAGCTCGGTCAGCTCGGCATCGCGTACCGAGCAGTCGGCGAGCTTGCCGGGCAGCGACGCCGTCTCGAGCAGGCTCTTGCGGCGGGTCGCCTCACGCGCCTTGCGGGCGGCGTTGCGGGCCTTGCATGCCTGCTGGGCCTTCTTGACGATCTCGCGGGCGGGTTTGGGATGCTCCTCCAGATAATCGGTCAGCCCATCGGTCACGATCTTGAGCGTGAGCGCGCGCATGTAGGAACTGCCGAGCTTGGCCTTGGTTTGGCCCTCAAACTGCGGGTCGGGCAGCTTGACCGAGATGACGGCCGAAAGCCCCTCGCGCACGTCGTCGCCGCTCAGGTTGGCCTCCTTCTCCTTGAGTAGGTTCTGCTTGCGAGCGTAATCGTTGATCACGCGGGTGAGAGCGGTGCGGAAACCCTCGAGATGCATGCCGCCCTCGGGGGTGTAGATGTCGTTGGCAAACGACATGACGTTCTCGCCGTAGCCGGCATTCCACTGCAGGGACACCTCGACCTCGCCCATCTTGGTCACGGGCGCATCCGGATCCGACTTGCCCTCGATATAGATGGGCTCCTTGAAGGCCTCGGGAACGTCTTTGCCGTCGTTGAGGAACTTGACGAAGTCGATGATGCCGCCCTCGTAGCAGAACTCCTCCACGTGGGGAGTCGCCTCGCGCTCGTCGGTCAGCACAATCTTTAGATTCTTATTGAGGAACGCCGTCTCCTGCAGACGGTTGTGCAGCGTATCGAAATCGTAGACACAGGTCTCGAAAATCTCGTCGTCGGGCCAGAAGCTGACGGTGGTACCCGTCGAACCCGAGGTGCCCACGACCTCCATCTTCTTGACGGTCTTGCCGCGCGAGAACTCCATCTCGTAGACGCTGCCATCACGGCGCACCTGCACGACCACGCGCTTGGACAGTGCGTTGACGACGGAGATGCCCACGCCGTGCAGTCCGCCCGAGACCTTGTAGGCCGAGTTATCGAACTTACCGCCGGCGTGCAGGATCGTCATAACGACCTCGAGCGTCGGGATCTTTTTGATGGGATGCTCGTCGACGGGGATGCCTCGCCCGTTGTCGACGACCGTGATGGAGTTGTCGGCGTGGACCGTCACGTGAATCTCGGTGCAGAAACCGGCCATGGCCTCGTCAACGGAGTTGTCAACGATCTCCCACACCAGGTGATGCAGGCCGCTGGCGCTCGTCGAGCCGATATACATGCCCGGGCGCTTACGAACGGCCTCGAGACCTTCGAGAATCTTAATCTCGCCGCCATCGTAATCGTTTTCGTTTGCCACACGTCCTCCTTCAGCTAAGAAAATGTGTACAGCCTTACTAGTTTATCGTAAAAAAATACCCTCGGGAGCGAGGGTATTTGGCTCTACAAGGCCACCAGATGCGATTTAAGGCTCTTTCTCGCTTTGCACGCCCTTGGCCCACTCGGCACTGGCTCTCATGGCATTCTCGAGGGCCTCGCGCAGTTTTTGGTCTTCGATGGGCGCCACTTGGCGCTCGATCTCGCCGCGTTCGGCTTCGCTTAGATCGGCGTGCGGAACCGGCGGTCGCTCGGTCACGGCCGGGCGCAGGCGCTCCTTGGCAGCCGGCGGCGTGTGACCGGGCGCGGTCGTTTTGAACACCAGGCCGTCCACATGCGCGCCGGCCCGCTCCATGCGCGCCCGGATGATCTCGCGCAGCAGCGTCATCTCCTGCGTCCACGAGGGCGAATCGAGATACACCAGCAGCTCATTGGACTCGGGCAGGTAGCGCAGGCCCGTCACGTGGCGTCCCTCGCGCGTGCCCGAGCACACCGCATTCCAGGCACGATAGACCGCGCGCGACTCCTCGGCAGCCTCCATTTGCGCGCGGCGCTCAGGTGTCGCGGCCGCCAGGATGCGCTGACGCTCGGCATCCAAAAAGCCGCCAAAGGCAACCGTTCCGTTCTCGCGCTCGTAATTAGCACGCCTCACCCATGCTCACCACCTTGGCTCGTTCAAGCAGGTCATCAGTAAAGTACCCCAAGTTGGTGGTGGTTATGACCGTCTGGATGTCATCACCGATCAGCTGCAGAAAAGCGCCTCGGCGCCCGGCATCGAGCTCGCTCATCACGTCGTCCAAAAGCAGCAGTGGCGCGGTGCCCAGGATATCGCGCGCCACGGCCACTTCTGCCACCTTCCAGGCAAGCACCAGCGTTCGCTGCTGCCCTTGGCTGGCAAACGAACGGGCAGATCGACCCGCAACGGTAAACTCAATCTCGTCGCGATGCGGACCCACAAGCGTCACGCCGCGGCGCATCTCCTCATCGGCACGCTCATCGAGGGCCGCGAGCATATGCTCGTACGCCCAGCCCTTAAGTTCCTCGCGCCCCTCGGTTTGAGGCAAATCCCCCAGTGTGGACACATAGGACACGCCTGCGTCCTCACCGGACGCCACCTGCCCATACGCGGCGCGCACATGGCCCGCCAGTCGGTCGAGCAGGGCCAAACGATGCACGAGCAGGGCGGACCCGGCGCGAGCGATGGAGTCATTCCATGCGCCGAGCATCTCGCGGCAGCACCAGGACTCCTTGAGCAGGGCGTTGCGCTGCGTCACGCAACGCCCGTAGGTGCTCGCCAGGTCGGCGTAACGGGCGCTCAGTTGCACGCCAAAGTCGTCGAGGGCGGCCCGACGCACGCTGGCACCGCGTTTGACCATATCCAGATGATCGGGGCAAAAAAGCACGCTCGGCAAAACCCCGCGCACGCCGGCGGCCGAACATCTCTTGCCGTTACGGCTAAACGAGCGCTTGCCGTCCTCAACGCCCAGCCCCATATCGAGCACGCGGCCATCGCCCTCGAGTCTCAACTCGAGCCTGCACGAGCCCGTGCCGTCGTGCACGAGCTCGGTAGCGGTGGGATGCCTAAACGAGGCGCCGCTCGTCAAAAGCTGCAGCGCCTCTATAAGGTTGGTCTTTCCCGCCGCGTTGGGTCCCGCAAGCACCGTCACGCCTTCGTCCAGGTCAAGACGGTAGCTATCGAAACTGCGGTAGCGCGCGACGGAAAGGTTGCGGGCAAACATGGTCATGGCGCAGCGCTAGATGCGAACCGGCATGACCAGGTACAGATAGTTGATCTTGTCGTAGGACTTAAAGATACCCGCCTGCGAGTAGCTCTTGAGCTCCAGCGTGATCTCCTTCTCCTTGGATAGGGCATTGAGGCAGCCAAAGATGTAGTGGTAGTTAAAGGCGATGGTGCCCGACTCGCCCTCGGCCTCGACATCGATTGTCTCCTGCGCCAGATCCTGGTCATTGGAGATGGAGGACAGGCCCATCTGGCCGTTCTCGACATCGATCTCGAACTTGACTGCGGGGTTCGCGCTCGCGATGACCGCCACGCGCTTGAGGGCGGCATTAAAAGCCGCCACGTCGATCTTGACGCTCGTCACGCACGAATCGGGGATGAGCTGCTTGTAGTTGGGGTACACGCCCTCGATACGGCGCGACACGTAGGTGGTGTTGCCGGCCTCAAAGACAACCTGGGTGTCCGCGGCGCCGATCATGATGGTCGCCTGGCTGGCCATGATGCTCAGGGCGTCGTTGAAGGCGTCGGCCGGAACGTTGAGCTCAAAGGACCCCTCGAGCGTCGAGGTCTCGACCTGGGTGTCGCATACAGCCAGACGGAAGGAGTCGGTTGCCACCAGGCGCACGGTGTTGTTCTCGACCTTCATGTGCACGCCGCCCAGGATGGGGCGGGCCTTATCGGTCGAAGTGACGCGCCACACGCGGCCGACCATCTCGGACAGGATATCGGTCGGGAGCTCCACCGCACTTTCGATGGCATAGGCGGGGAACTCGGGGAAATCGTTGGCGTCGAGCGTGTTGAGGCGGAAGGAGCTCTTCTCGCATCCGATCAGCACCTGACGCTCCGAGAGCTCAAAGGTAACCGGGGCGTCGGGAAGGGTCTTCGTAATGTTCGAGAGCATCTTGCAGGGAATCACCATCTCGCCCTCTTCTTCGACATGCGCGGCAATGCGATGACGAATCGAGATGGTGTAGTTAGAGGTTTGGAATTCCAAGATGCCGTCCTGCGCCTTAACGAGCACGCCCGACAGGATGGGAAGGGTAGATGCCGAAGCGACGCCTTTCATAACGACGCCGATGGCTTGCGTGAGCGAGCTTTGGCTGACGGTGAACTTCATCTTTTAATACCTTTCTATAGATATAAATATCTTAATAATAGTAATAGCACTGACGAAACTGTTGATTACTCCCAAAAGCGCTGGTCAACCCCAAAAAGAGAATCGACAGCGCCCTGTGCGCAACCGACCGTGTTTTCCACGTTCAAAACCTGCGGAAAACTTTTCATCGCCTTGTGGCGAGTTTTAGACATGTTATGCCCGGCGTTTCGACAAGTTTTCAACAGGTGTCTCTATTTCCCTACGAGCGCAGTGTAATTTTATCTCGCAGCGATTTGAGATCCTCGGTTATGGTGCGGTCTTCCTGAATCATCTTCTGAACCTTTTTATAGCTCGTACTGACGGTTGAGTGGTTGCGGTTGCCAAACTCCGCGCCCACCGCCGTAGTCGTCATCTCGCACATCTCGATGGCCAGATATATGGCGATATGGCGGGCTTTGGCTATGTTGGCGTTGCGGCGCGGGCCGATGAGTTCCTCGTGCGTCACGCCGTACTGCTCTTCAATGACAGACTGGACCGTCTGCACGTTGATCTTTTTGGCCGACGTATCGAAGTACTGGCTTGCGATGGCGTCGATGTCGTCGAAACTGAGCTCGCTGCCCTCGCGTTCGCGGTCTCCTGCCTCGCCGGCGCAGCGTTCGCAGAAGCTCTCGAGTTCGCGGATGTTGGTTCCCGAGACTTCTGCCATGTGCTTAAAGTGCTCGTCGGTCAGATGCCCACCATCGCCGCCATAGGCCGCCAGCAGCGAGTCGTCACCCGCCTCGGGTGCGGCGGCTATCGTGTTCTCGTAGTAGCGCTGCAAGATCTTGTATTTCATCTCGTAGCTGGGCTCCGCCACCAAACAGAGCATACCGGCATTAAAACGGCTGGTAAGGCGCTCGTCCATGCTCAGGTCTTTGGGCGCACGGTCGGCTGCGATGACGACTTTTTTGTTGTTGCGGATAAACTCGTCCATGAGCTGGAAGAAGTAGTCCACGCTCGCGCGCTTGCCGATGATGTTTTGAATGTCGTCGATGATGAGCACGTCCACGTCGTGGTATGCCTGCATGATGGGGGCGTTGCTCTTCTTTTGGCGGTCGAACTCCGTCATCAGGTCATCGAGGTACGCCTGTGAGTTGGCGTACTTTACCTTGATCTCGGGCGACTTTTCGGCGAGCTCGTTTTTGATGGCGAGCAGCAGATGGGTCTTGCCCAGCCCCGATTTGCCATAGATGAACAGGGATGTGCATGTGCCGCGTTCGTCCGCGAGCGCGGCAAACTTGAGGGCTGAGCGATAGGCATGGCTGTTTTCTGGGCCGTAGACAAAGTTTTCGAAGGTGAATTTCGAGTTGGCCGCGAGCGGCGCGCCGTCGGTGTTCTGCTCGATCGGTGCCGCAGCTGCGGGGACGCTCATGGGCGATGTGGAGGCTGGTTTTGCACTCTTTGCAGGCGCCTCGCCTTTCATCTGGTTCATCATGCGGCGGAAATCGTCGGCCGAAAGCGTGTTTTTGATTGCGATGCCCGAATCCTCGCCCGGTGTTGCGTCGTGCGCGATAGGCATGTGCGTGGCAGCGGACATGGGGACCGCCGGCGTCGAGACGGTGGGCATGGTTTCACGGGAAACATCGCCGATTTGATGCTCGGGAGCCGACACTGTGGTGGTAGCTGGCGCCGCCGGGGGAACGACGGGTGCCGCGGGTGCGGCGTTATCTGCCGCGGAGCCCTGTGGTGCCACGATGTTGAGCGCAATCGGTGCAAAGGCGATCTCTTCCAGGTACGCCTCGATGGTCGGCTGATGCTTTTTGAGCTGAGCGATGGCAAATCGTGAGGGGGCCTCAATCGTCAAGGTGTCCTCGGTCAGGCTCACAGCACGCGATTGCCCCAGCATGTTGATGAGGCGCGCATCTTGGCCGTCGCGCTGACAAAAGGCGATGGCATCCCCCAGGATGATGCTTGCTTCCTCGTCCACTGTCTCTCCCGTTCCTTAAGCTTGGGCCCGCACGCGAGCGCTTCCGATTTCGGTCAGATGGTATTTCTGCCCATGTTTGACTATCAAGCCCGTCTGCGCCAAATCGTTGAGCGTGCGCGACCAGGTGGGTGCAGAGTTTCCAAACGCCCGCGCCAAGTCCGTCGCGCCGCACTCTTGATGTTGGGCCAGATACCCTAATGCAGCGTTGCCGCGTTCGCTTATAAACACGTCCGACTGCGGTTGTGCGTATTGATTCGCCGCATTAGGATACATCATTTGAGCTGCTGGTTGTTGAGAACTCTGCATGGGCGGCATCTGCTGTTGAAAACTTTGCGGCCACTGTTGGTAAGGCTGCGGCGGCATCTGCTGAGTCCAGGGGTTGAGGTTTCCCTGCGGCATCTGCTGATACGGCTGCTGGTACGGCTGAGGATACTGCTGTGGATACGGCTGGGCATATCCCTGCTGCGGCATATATTGGGGAGGATACCCTTGTGGGTACGGTTGGTAGCCCATTTGCGCGACGTTTGGCATGGCCGCCGTCTGCTGCACGGCGCCTGTGTCCGGATCTGCCGAGCCTATCCCCTCCGGCATGTTTTGCACTGGGTTGCCCAGCGGTGTCTGGGGGTCTTGCATGGGAAAACTTCCAGGCTGCTGCATCTGCTGCGCCACGGGCTGCTGTGCAAACGTGCTGGATAGGGGATACGCCGGCTGCTCCGTCTCGGGGCGCACGGCGGCCCCTCGCCCTCCGGCGCGCTCGATTTCCTGTACGCGCTTGGGATTCAGGCTTACCGTGACCACGGTGCCGTTGCCCATGTTGTCCTCGATGGATACAGCGCCGCCGGCGTTTTCCAGGTACTCCTGCACCATGGGAAACCCGGCTCCGGTTCCGCGGATGTATCGTTTCATGTTGCTGTTTGCGCTGGTAACGCCAAAGTCGAACGCGCGCTCCTTGTCGTCGATCCCCGGTCCCTGGTCTGCGAATCGGATGGTGTCGCCGCCGTCTAGGATCGAGATGATGGGCTCTGCAAAGTGGGCGTGGATAAAGTTTTCGACAATCTCGCGGATAACCATGAGCGAGATGTGCCCGCCCTGTTCTTTCATGCACTGGTAGACGGTGTTGGTTGTCTCTTCCAGATAGGTGCGCACGTCCTTAGGTTCGATGACGATGACGCGCGGCGTCGACAGCATGTCGTCATAGACCGCGATGCGTGCGGCATACATGGCAGCCTGCGTTTTCGCAGCGGCCTGCTCTTCCTCGCCACGCTTTTCGCGCACGCCGGTGATGTGCTCGTTGTCGGGTGCCGGGTCTCCGGAATCGACCATGGTGTAAAAGTCGTCAGACATGCCGCTCGCAATCTTTCAAAAGGTTTCGAACAAATAGTAGCTCACCGTGCAATGTTTCTCATCTTTCGACAACTTTTCAAAACCTGTTGAAAACTTTGGAAAACAGGCGAAAAGTTCTCAACATTGCCAACATGACCTGTCGAAAACTCGATGAAATATCGTGAAAAGTTGTAATGTGGCGCAAATTTCGGTTGAGCTTATGGGGGAACCGTGTGAACTGCGCGACCTTTTACCTTTGATTTCTTGACATTTGAACATTGATTTCCCTACAATCTTCAAGCTCACGTGTCTATATCTGCGTCCGCGCTCCCGCGGACACTCGAAATGCAGCAGGAGGAACTTAAGATGAAGCGTACGTATCAGCCTAATAAGCGTAAGCGTGCCAAGACCCATGGCTTCCGTGCCCGTATGGCCACCAAGGGTGGTCGTGCCGTGCTCGCCCGTCGCCGCGCCAAGGGCCGCAAGCGTCTCACTGTCTAGCAGCGATACACACATCTCGCATGAAGACTATTAAGTCTCGGCAAGATTTCGAGCATGTGTTCAGTCAGGGGCGTCGTTTCAATCACCCTCTGATTCGAATGACCATATGTGAATCGGTTGGCGAAGGCGACTCCGGAAGGGTCGCCTTCGTTGGTGCTAAACGGCTCGGTTGCGCAGTCGTGCGCAACCGTTCTAAGCGTGTGATGCGCGAGGCCGCCCGCAGCTGCGGATTTCCCGTTGCGGGTTATGACATCATCTTGTTCGCTACTCCCAAGACGAGGATCTCTTCGCCTCAGGAGATGGACAAGGCATTGCGTTCGCTTATGAAACGCGCCGGCGTTGCCGGGGAGGAGCGATGAGCAATCACGTTTTGCGACGTGTTGCCATCGCTCCTATTCGCATATATCAACAGGTTATTTCGCCCTTATTGCCTGACGCCTGCATTTATTACCCAACGTGCTCGCAATATGCCGTTCAGGCGATTGAGAAGTACGGTGTTTTGAGAGGCTGCTGGCTTGCCGTGAGGCGCATCGCTCGCTGCAATCCCCTGCACGTCGGCGGTTATGACCCTGTGCCCTAGCGGGCACTCGCTATCGGAGGAAAACTTACATGTGGGATTGGATCGTTAACATCCTTTTCGAGCTGCTCAAGCTCATCCAGACCTTTGCGGTCGACTGGGGCCTGTCCATCATCATCCTGGTGGTCATCATCCGTCTGCTGCTGACGCCGCTTATGCTCAAGTCGACCAAGTCGACGGCTCGCATGCAGGTGCTGCAGCCCAAGATGCTCGAGATCCAGGAGCGCTATGCCGACGATCCCCAGCGTCAGGCCGAGGAGATGCAGAAGTTCTACAGCGAGAACAAGTTCAACCCCATGGCTGGTTGTCTGCCGCTGTTAATCCAGATGCCTGTCCTGTTCGCCCTGTTTACGCTGCTGCGTAACCTGCCGAACTACTTTAGCGACGGCACGTTCTCGTTCTTCAATATCCTGCCTGACCTTACCACCACGCCGAGCGCTTCCTTTGCCGATGGCTTTATGGTTGCGCTGCCTGCGCTGGTTTGCCTGATTCTGTTCGCTGTCTTGACCCTGATTCCGCAGCTGTATATGTCACGCAATCAGACTGGTCAGCAGGCCCAGAGCATGCGCATGATGGCCGTTGTCATGACCGTCATGATGCTTTGGATGGGTTGGAGCCTGCCCGTCGGCGTTCTGCTGTACT
The DNA here is from genome assembly GCA_019414425.1 of Collinsella sp. Classification (GTDB taxonomy): domain Bacteria; phylum Actinomycetota; class Coriobacteriia; order Coriobacteriales; family Coriobacteriaceae; genus Collinsella. The sequence goes on along the minus strand of DXMB01000065.1, from coordinate 865 downwards.
ACGACGTGTCTTCCGCCTGGCAGGTTGTCCAGCAGATCTTCGTGACGCAGAAGGTTATCGATAAGGCCAAGGCCGATGAGGAAGAGCGTCTTAAGAACGCTCCGCTGCAGGTCGAGGTTACTCGTCGCGAGAAGAAGCCGCGCCCGCACAAGAAGAAGTAGTGGGATAGTATTCTTATTTAGGTACCTAACTTTTGGAGTTCGTTATGTCTGAAGAGATCGTCGAGGATATGCTTGAGGAGGTTGCCCCGCGGGTCGCGGGCGATTATCCCGAGATTGCACAGCGTTACAAGGCTGGTGAAGAGCTGACCGATGAGGAGCTCGACACCATTGCCGATGTGGCTATTTCCATTCTGCGTTCCATCCTTTCGCACTTCGATGCGGCGAACTCACCCATCGATGAGTATGAGGGTGACGAGGGCGAGTTGATCCTGGACGTAACTGCTCCTGATCTTGCTGTTCTCATTGGCCGCCATGGACGTACCCTCGATGCTCTTCAAGTTATGTTCTCCCTGTTGGTGAGTCGCAAGCTTGGCTTTAGGTATCCGGTCGTCGTCGACGTCGAAGGTTATAAGAGCCGTCGACAGGACAAGGTTGCTTCTATGGCCCAGTCCGCTGCCGAGCGCGCTATTCGCACTCATAAAAGTGTTTCCTTGCCGCCTATGAATGCCTACGAACGTCGACTGGTTCATATTGCCCTTCGTGGTAACGATGCTGTCGACACGCATTCTGAGGGCTCTGACTCCGATCGCCATGTTGTGATTGTTGCTCGATAATCTTCTCGAGTCTATGCTAAGGGGACGTGGTTTCCACGTCCCCTTTTTTTGTCAAAAGTTCTCGATACACTGATTTTTGTCAGAAAGGAG
>DXMB01000064.1:0-11764 GCA_019414425.1 Collinsella sp. | reverse complement strand
CTCCCCAGTGCGGCTTTGCCAGCTGCGAGATTGGCAACAAGCTGACCGAGGACGAACAGTGGGCAAAGATTGCGCTGGTTAGGCGCATTGCCGAGCGCGTTTGGAAGTAGCAGTACCGTTTGCGGGGACGGCGCGTGCGAGGCATTGCGTATCGCGTACAATGGTTCGGATCGTATCGTTCGGGCAGGTTATCCGATATGCCCGGGCGCCCTTCCATTATGAAAGGACATCCATGTCCCAATCCTCGACGCCCGCCGTCGCCGATGCCATCTACGATGCGTCGTCGCTCGGTCGCCCGCGCATGTTTTTGCTCGGTCTGCAGCACCTGTTTGCCATGTTTGGCGCCACGGTGTTGGTGCCCGTGCTCACCGGTCTCTCGGTTTCGGCAACGCTTTTGTTTGCCGGCCTGGGCACACTGCTCTTCCACTTCCTATCGCGCGGTAAGGTGCCCGCGTTTCTGGGGTCTTCGTTTGCCTTTATTGCGGGCTATGCCGCCATCGCGCCCAACGGTGAGGCCGAGCTTTTACCCTACGCCTGCCTGGGCGTAGCCTGCGCCGGCCTGCTCTATCCGGTGTTGGCGGCGCTCTTCCGCGCGTTTGGCGCCAAGCGCGTTATGCGCTTCTTTCCGCCGGTGGTGACCGGCCCCATCGTCATTTCCATCGGCCTGATCTTGGCAAGCTCTGCCATCGCTAATTGCCAGACCAACTGGCTTGTTGCCGTTGTCGCCGTTGCCGTTATCGTGATCTGCAACATTTGGGGTCGCGGTATGGTCAAGATCGTGCCGATTTTGCTGGGCGTTGTGGTGAGCTATGCCGTTGCGGCTGCGCTGGGCGAGGTTGATTTCTCGGGCGTCGCAGCCGCTCCCTGGGTTGGCTTGCCCGTCGTGTGGGACAACACCGTGTTTGCACTCTTTGGGCCGCAGTTCGATAGTGGTCTTGCCACGACGGCCATCATCACCATCATGCCGCTGGCCTTTGCGACCATGATCGAGCATATCGGTGATATCTCGGCTATCGGCTCCACTTGCGAGCGTAACTACATCGCCGATCCTGGCCTGCATCGCACGCTGCTCGGCGACGGCCTGGCGACCATTCTCGCATCGCTCTTTGGCGCTCCGGCTAACACCACCTATGGCGAGAACACCGGTGTGCTTGCCCTAACGCGTGTGTTTGACCCGCGCGTGATTCGCATTGCCGCATGTTGTGCCATTGTGCTCTCGTTCTGCCCCAAGTTCGCGGCTGTCATTGCGGCCATGCCGGCGTGTGTGATCGGCGGCGTGTCGCTCGTGCTCTATGGCATGATCAGCGCCGTGGGCGTCCGCAACCTCATCGAGAACCAGGTCGATTTCCAGAACAACCGCAACGTGCTGGTGGCCGCTCTGGTGCTGGTGCTTTCACTCGGCATTGCGTACAGCACTGCCGGTGCTATCGTGTTGGAGCTGGGCGGCGTGACCATTTCGCTTTCGGGTCTTGCCGTGGGTTCGCTGGTGGGCATTGTACTCAATGCCATTCTGCCCGGCAACGACTTTGAGTTCGATGTTTCCGAACTCGAGGAAGCCGCCGAGTAAGGCCGGCTGTCGATAGGGCTTACTATGGCTCCCGTGCGTGCTGCAACGTGTGGGAGCCATTTTTAGTGCGTGAGTATCCAGTGGATGCCATGCGCCATGCGCAGGTCGGTCTGGGCAAAGTGATTGCCGGGGTTGAGTTCGAAGGCCGCGGGGATGCCTCGGTCGCCGAGCAGCTTTTCCATTGCGTGCGTATCGTCGAGTACGTGCCGCATCATGCGGTTGGGTGTCTTGGTCTCCTTTTTGCCGAGCGACAGATAGACGGCGCTGGGCGTAGCTGTCATCGCGTGGTTATGCGCATAGTCGATAAAGCCGGGAAACCACAGGGACCCCGATGCGCTTGCGGCGCGGTCAAAGGCATCGGTCTGCCAGAGGGCCCAAAGCGAAAAGAGGCCTGCCAGCGAGTAGCCGGCAATGCCGCGCCAGGTGGGCGGCTGAGGAAGCGACGACTCGGCCTCTGGGATTATCCAGTTCAACAGCTCATCAAGAAAACCGGATGCCTGACCGCCAAAGGGCTCGGCATCGCGCACGGTTCCGTCGCATCCCCAGGGGCTCAGCTCGCGATTCCAGTTGAGGCTGCCAATGGCGACAAGGGTGAATGGCGGACAGTTGAGCTCTCGGCAGCGTTCATAAACCTCCGTGCCGTCGCCCATGACCACGGGAAGATAGATGACGGGTGCGCTTTCGGCATGCTGTGCATGAACGGTTATCTGCTTTTGATGCGCTTCCATGACGGGCTTCTCTCGACGTTGTGATATCGACGGCCCCCATTGTCGCACGCCGGCTCATGCAGGTTGGGCTAGACAAAAGACAATCTCGTGCATACCCTGCGGACGCATATGGAAGACGCCACCGCCGGAGGGGAGCTCGGCGGTGGCGTTGTTAAACGGTGCTGGGGCTCGGGGCCTTCGCGGGAGCTGCCATGTGCGCAGAGGCGTCTACGAGCGCTTGCGGCTCGCCATGGTGCCTGCGGCGATAGCGGCTGTTCCCGCAAGGACGGTTGCCACGATGGCCGCACCCGAGGTGTCGCCGGTTGCCGCGAGCACGCCGGTAGTCTTGGCTTTCGTGGTTGAAGCCGCAACGGCCTTGGTCGGCTTTGAGCCCTCAGGCTTGGGGTTCTGCTTGGACTCCGCGGGCTTGCTTTCTGCGGGCTTGGTCTCGTCGGGCTTGGGGTCTTCCGGCTTGGCTACCTCGGGAGGTGCGATGACCATGCTCTTGGCGACAGCTTCGTTATAGGGGGAGTCGATCACAGCGTCGCCCGTGCCGATGGCTTGGCCTGCCTCGTAGATGCCGTCACGGAGCTTGCGATAGTCAATGACCTTGCCGCCTTCGGGCGTCTGGATGGCGGCGTTCTCAATCTTGATGGTGCCGATTGTCTTGCCGTCAGCGCTCATGGCACGGGCAAAGATTGCCGCTGTATCTCCTTCGGCCGTTACCTTGCTGCGGATGATCGAGATACTCGCGGGCGTGATGCCCTCGCTGGTCTGGGCGATGATGCCGATGTTCTCGCCTTGGGGTTCGCGCCTCGTCTCGCCATCTTGGTTTTCGCTGTAGGGGGTGGGGCCGTCGCCGTTCTCGACATAGCGGGCTATGGCCTTGACAACGGAGTCGCTGATGTAGATGTGGCCACCCTCCTCGTTGGGTCGATCGTTTCTGGTGGAGAATGCAGCCGAAACCTCGCCTTCCGCAAACGCGTCCACGGTGGAGCCGTTCTTGACGACGATGTCGTCCTGGTAGGTGAAGAGGGCGATGGCGCCACCGTATCTGCCTTTACCTGCACGGACCGTCACGTTTGCATGATCGAGGGTGATGCCCTTGTGGGCATAGACGCCATATTCAACACCGTTTACGTTGAGGGAGGCGTTTGTGGCTGCGAGGTTGCCCTTGGCCTCGACGGCAGCGTCTTTCTCGGAGCTTGCCTTGACCTGGCTGCCGTCCGAGATGTTGATATTGCCGCCGCTCCAAAGGGCCTCACCATCGGCTGAGCTTGCCTCGACCGTCCCGCCACCCTTGATGGTGAGGTTCTTGTCGGTTCCAATACCCTTGTCCTCGGTAGTCCTGGCGGTGACGGCTCCGCTGTCGTCAATCGTGATATTGCCGTTTGCCCTGATGCCATCCGATACGCCCGTGGCGTTGACGTTGCCCGAACCCTTGATAGCGAGATCACCCCCGGCATTGATGGCATCAAACCCAGTGCTCGTGGCGTTGACGGATCCGGCTCCGTCGATGTTGATATTACCCGTGGAGAGGATAGCGTCCTCAGTAGATATCACGCTGAGCGTGCTGCCCGCGTCGCCTTGGATATTGAGCTCGGCGTTCTCATTCTTGCCATGAGAAGCCTTGATGCCTTCGATCCAGTCGGCAGTGACGATGTTGGTTCCCGAGTAATTCACGTTGAGCTTGCCTGCGGCCTGGATCTCGCCGCCGTTATAGTTGTTGAGCTTCAAGTCGTCGGCGCCGTCCCACGACCAGGTACCGGCCTCGTCGCTCGCCGCGGTGTTGTACTTGTTGCCGCCGACCTTGACCCATTCCGCTGCGAGCGAGACGCTCGGCATGAGCAGCGAGCTCACCGTGAGCGCGCACACGGCGCCCGCGACGATGCGGCGCGTCACGCGGCGCCAGCTGCCGTGCGCGAGTCCTATGCGACGGCGAACGTCGGGTTCGGCAACATGGGTTCCGGCGGTAGTGTCATTGCGTTTGGGGGTCGTGAACAAGGCTGCCATGGCTGCTCCCGTTCTCATAGGGCCTGTACGACTAGATTCAGCGTATCTGCTGGATGTTGCCGGCGGTAGTGCCGTTTGGAGGGCAAAATGGCCAAAATGGGGGAGAAATAGGCCGCACGCCGGCGCAGGGACCGGCGCTAAAAGAAAAGCGCGGGGCCGCATGGCGACTCCGCGCTTTATTGTTCAGCTTTTGCAGCCTTGCCCTTACGCTACGAAGAAGTAGACGAGGAAGGCAAGGGCCGCGATCCACCCGTCCTGTGCGAAAAAGTGTTTACGAGCGCTTGCGGCTCACCACGGCGCCCGCGGCGATGGTGGCTGTTCCCGCAAGGGCGGCTGCCACGATGGCTGTGCTCGAGGCGTCGCCGGTTGCTGCGAGTTTGCCGGCGATCTTGGCTCCCGTGGCTGCAACTGCAACGGTCTTGGTTGTCTTCGTGACCTCGGACTTGGAACCCTCGGGCTTGGTCTCGCCGGACTTTTCCTCGGGTTTGATCTCCTCGGGAGGCACGATGACCGTGCTCTTGGCGACTGCTTCGTTGTAGGGGGAGTCGATCACGGCGTCGCCCGTGCCGATGGTTTGACCCGCCTCGTAGACGATGCCGTCGCTGAGTTCTTCCTTGTTGCGATAGTCAATGACCTTGCCGCCTTCAGGCGTCTGGATGGTGGCTCCTTCGATTTCGATGGTGCCGATCGCCTTGCCGTCCGCGCTCATGGCAAGGGCGAAGATTGCCGCCGTGTCTCCCTCGGCCGTGACCCTGCTGCGGACGATCGAGATGGTCGCGGGCGTGATGCCCTCGCTGGTCTGCGCGAAGATGCCGATGTTCAGGCCCTCGGACTCAGGGATGATTTCGTCGTTTTGGTCTCCACTGTAGTGGTCGGGGCCGTCGCCGCCGGTCTCGGCATAGCGGACTATGGCCTTGACAACGGAGTCGCTGATGTAGATATGGCCACCCGCTTCGCCGGAGTAGAAATTACTGGTGGAGATTGCAACCGAGAACCTGCCTTCTGCGAGCGCATCCACAGTCGAGCCGTTCTTGATGACGATGTCGTCCTCATCGGTGAAGAGTGCGCTGACTTCCCCGCCATCTGAGCTTGCGCGGATCGTCACGGTCGCGCCATCGAGCGTGATGCCCTTGTAGACATAGATGCCATACCCAACGCCACTTGCGTTGAGGGAAGCGTTCGTGACCGTGAGGCTGTTTTTACCGTCGATGGCGGCGTCTTCCTCGGAGCTTGCCTTGACCTGGCTGCCACCCGAGATCTCGATACTGCCGTCGGCCCAAATCGCATTGTCCTCGATAGAGCTTGCCTCTACCTTGCCGCCGCCCTTTATGATGAGGTTCTCGTTAGCATCGATACCCTGATCCTCGGTGGCCTTGGCGGTGACGGTTCCGCTGTTGTCGATCGTGATGTTGCCGTCGGCCCTGATGCCATCCGAATCGCCCGTGGCGTTAACGTTTCCCGAGCCCTTGATGGTGACATCGCCCCCGGCATCGATGGCATCGTGCTCGGTGCTCGTGGCGTTGACAGTGCCAGCGCCGTCGATGTTGATGTTGCCGACGGAAGTGATGGCGTCACGAGAAGATGTCACGTTGAGCGCGCTGGACGCGTCGCCCTGAATATTAAGCTCGGCGTTCTCGTTCGCGCCATCCTTAACCTTGATGCCGCGGCCGTCGTCGTTAGTGACGGTGTTGTTGCCCTCGTAGCTCACGTTGAGCTTGCCCGCTGCCTCGATCGCGCCGCCGTTATAGCCGTTGAGCTTCATGTCATCGGCGCCATCCCATGACCAGGTACCGGCGGCGTCTCCCGTGGGGCCCGCGGCCGCTTCGTGGCGGACGCCGCCAACGTCCACCCACTCGGCTGCGAGCGAGATGCTCGGCATGAGCAGCGAGCTTACCGTAAGCGCGCATACGGCGCCTACAACGATGCGGCGCGTCACGCGGCGCCAGCTGCCGTGTGCGAGCAGCGTGCGACGGCGCAGGTCGGGCTCGACAAAATGGGCTCCAGAGGTTTTGTCATTGCGCTTGGGGGTCGTGAACAAGGCGGCCATGGTTACTCCCATCCTCATAGGGCCTATGCGGTTATATCCAGCATATCTGCAGGATGTAGCCGTCGGTAGTGCCGTTTGGAGAGCAAAACGTCCAAAACTTGCGAAGCAATACATCGCGTGTCCGTGTGGTGCCTGGCTTTAAAAGCAAAGCGCGGAGCCACTCGATGCGACTCCGCGCTTTGCTGTTTGGTATTGCGAATCTTGCGCCTACGCTACAAAGAAGTAGACGAGGAAGGCGAGGGCTGCGATCCACATGAGCGGCTTGATCTTGGAGGCCTCGCCCTTAAAGAGCGCGACGACCACGTAGGCGATAAAGCCCAGGCCAATGCCGGCAGAGATGGAGTAGGTGAAGGGCACGCCGGCGACAATCATGAACGCCGGGAAGCCCTGCGACACGTCGGACCAGTCGATCTCGGAGGCCTCGCTCATCATGAGGTAGCCGACGTAGACCAGAGCACCGCAGGTGGCGGCGCTGGAAACGATGGTGACGATGGGGGAGAAGAACGCGGCGAGAATGAACAGCACACCGGTGGTGACGGAGGTGAGGCCCGTGCGGCCACCGTCGGCAGCGCCAGAGGTGGACTCGACGAAGGTGGTGATGGAGGAGACGCCCATAAAGCCACCGGCAGCAGCGGCCACGGAGTCGACGACCAGGATGGGACGGATGTCCTCGACATTGCCGTCCTCGGTCAAGAACTCGCCCTGCTTGGCGACGGCCATCGCGGTGCCCATGGTGTCGAAGAAGTCGCTCATGAGCAGCGAGAAGGCAACGACGAGCAGCATCGGGTCGGTCAGGACCTTCACGATGGCAAGGTTGCCGTCGGCAGTGCTGGCAAACGGGGCGCCGAAGGTCGAGAAGTCGAGCGGTGCGATGAGGCCCTCGGGCGCATGGGTGACGCCCAGCGGGATTCCGGCGATAACGGCGACGATGATGCCGATGAGCAGCGAGCCCGGCACGTTGCGGGAAGCCAGGGCAACCGTCACGACGATGGAGATGATGCCGACGATAAAGGTGGGGGAGGTGATGTCGCCCAGGCCGACAAGCGTACCGGCGCCAGCGGTGATGATGCCGGCGTCGCACAGGCCGATCATGGCGATAAACAGGCCCAGACCCACCGAGATGGCGTGGCGCAGGACCACGGGGATGGCGTCCATGATGGCCTCGCGCAGGCCGCACAGGACGAGCAGCAAGATGACGATGCCCTCGAGGAAGATAACGCTCATGGCCACGTGCCAGTCGCCGCCGCACATGGTGGTGGCGATGCCCGCGATCATGGCGTTGATGCCCAGGCCCGACGCGCAGGCGAGCGGGCGGTTTGCGAAGATGCCCATGCAGATGGTCATGATGCCGGCGCCCAGGCAGGTGGCGCAGGCGAGCGCTCCCGCATCAATGCCAGCGCCCGAGAGCACTGCGGGGTTGACGGCGATGATGTAGGCCATCGCCAGGAATGTTGTCAGTCCAGCGCGAAGTTCGGTCCCGATTGTGGACTTGCGCTCACTGACGTGAAAAAGTTCGTCCATGCATACCCTTTCCTTGTTCGGCCCCGAGTTTAGGCCGATTGACACGAACTCATTTACTATATCGCCTTTACAACCTTGCTGTTCCTCGCATGTTGATGTTCGGCGCTTTGTAACAGACGGACGGTATTTATCGCATGAAAATGTGTGGGTACCGTATACTTAAGCGGTTACAACGACCCCTATGGAGGAACGTATGATTAAAGAGCTTTGCCACGACAAGGCTATCCTGTCCCAGCGTTGCGAGGTTGCGACCGTCGAGGACGAGTCGGTTGCTCAGGACCTGATCGATACCATCAAGTCGCTCGATGATGCCGGCTGCTTGGCCGCCAACCAGATCGGCGTTACCAAGAAGGTCTGCGTCTACCTGGACGACGCCGGCGAGCCCCACGTGCTCTACAACCCCCGTCTGGTGTTTGGCCTGGGCGCCAGCAAGATGGAGGAGAGCTGCCTGACGCACGAGGAGGTCACCAAGTCCACGCGCTATATCAAGTGCAAGGTTGCCTTTGACCAGATCGTCGATGGCAAGATGCGCGAGCGCAAGCAGGACTTTGTGGGCTTCGAGGCGCAGATGGTCCAGCATATGATCGACCACTGTCTAGGCAAGCTTGTCTAGGGTGACCACAGCACCACACCTCGCCGCTCACTCGTCGCTTGCGTACCATTAGTACGCGGCGCTCCTCGTTCGGGGCGATCTGTGGCACTGTGGCACCCTAGACCGACCTGTTAGGGTGACTTTATTACGTTCATATGTGGTTTTTGGTCCGGGCGTGACATTGTTGTCATGTCCGGGCTTTTGTGTTTAGCGCCTTTTTGTTTGGTGACAATGAGCTTAGCAAGAACGTAAAGCTAGGAGGCGCTATGTGTACGAGCATTCGATTTACCGATAATTCTGGCCACATGTATCTAGGCCGCAACCTCGACTGGAGCTTTGACTACGGCCAACAGGTTCGCGTGATGCCGCGCGGGTTTCACATCCCGTATTCGTTTATCGACGATGCGTCGGCGGCACACGCGGTAATCGGCATGTGCATCGATTACAAGAACTATCCCATGTTTTTCGACTGTGGTAACGATGCGGGTCTGGCTGTGGCGGGGCTCAACTTTCCCGGCTATGCCGAGTATGCCGAGGGCCCGGTTGATGGAAAGACCAATATCGCGGCCTATGAGTTTCCCCTGTGGGTGGCAGCGACGTTCTCGACGGTCGATGAGGTCGAGGCCGCGCTGCGCGACACGGTGATTGTCGCCAAATCTGCCGGAGAGGGGCTGGGCGTGTCGCTGCTCCATTGGATTATCGGCGACAGCCAGCGCAGCATCGTGGTCGAGATGATGGCTGACGGCCTGCATGTATACGACGATCCGGTCGACACCCTTGCCAACCAGCCGACCTTCCCGTGGCACATGGAAAACCTGCGCACCTATATCACCGCCACAAGCGATTTTCCGCAGACGGCGACATGGCGTGGCGCCGAGCTTAAGCCCTATGGAGCCGGTGCCGGCATGCGCGGCATTCCGGGCGATTGCTATTCGCCGAGCCGTTTTGTAAAGGCGGCGTACCTCAATGCCAATTACCCGCAAAAGGAGAGCGAGACCGAAAACGTCGTTCGCATGTTCCGCTCGCTCGAGGGCGTGGTGATGATCGAGGGAGCGTCCAGGATGGGCGATGGCAAGTTCGAGAAGACTATCTATACCGGATGCTTTAGCGCGCGCACGGGCAATTATTACTACGCGATGTATGGGGATCCGTCGATTCGCTACGTGAGCCTGATGGATGCCGAGGGCGCGAGCCCCGATAGGCTCGTGGTTCCCGAGCCGCGCCGTTCGTAGCCGTTAGCTTTACTGCAATGCAAAGCGGCCCTGCATCTCCCGTGAGATGCAGGGCCGCTGTCGTTGATTTGTGACGTCGCTAGAAGTTGGCGTCGTTGAGCTGGTCGCTCTCGAGGCCGTCGAGCTGTTGTTCGGGCGTATCGGCGACGCTCTCGAGCAGCTCGGTGGGATCGACGTTCATATTCCTACCGGCTTCGTTGCCGTTGACCAGGTCGTCCGAGAAGATATCGACTTCCATTTCCTCGGCTTCCTCGATTTGGACCTCGAGTGGCACCTGGGTGCGCACGAGCTTAACGGCCGGGCGCATGCGGGCAAAGAGAGGCACGTACTCGATGATGATGGCCGAGTTCTCAAGACCGTACCAGCGTGCCGGGCTTCCGCAGGCGCGGCGGACGGCATACTTGATGGCCATCACGCGATGGTCGTTGCGGTTGATGTCCGTCTCGGGAGCAAGCATCTTGCGCAGCATGCAAAAACGGAAGTCGCCCACGTTGCCGCGCGTCTCGTAGATGGAGTAGGTGTGATGCTGCGGCGGCAGCTCGCCCGATGCCATCAAGTCGCCAACGATCTGACGCAGGTAGGCATTGATGCGCTGGTTGACCTTAAAGCCCAGGTCCAAGCGCACGCGGAACAAAAAGTCCGTGCCAAAGGTCTCAACGGAATACTCGTGCGTATAGGGCTCATCGGTGACATGCACGTTGATGAACCAGTATGCCTTGGCGCGCTTGGGATGCTTATCCAAGATGGAGTAGAGCACGTCGCGGTCGAGCGTGAGCGGGTCGGGACTGTTGGTAAGGAACACCAGATTGTCGGCGAGCACGGGGTAGGTCTCGTCATTGCGCAGGCGGCCGAGCTGGTCGATGTACTTGGAGACGGGCAGCAGAATCGTCTGCGTGCGCTCGATGGCGGTGCCGCGACGCCACACATACATAAGGCCAAACAGCAGCGCGGCCAGGAAGATCATGACGTAGCCGCCGTCAAAGAACATGGTGAGGCACGAAGCGAAGAAGCACAGCTCAATGGCACCAAAGAGCAGGGCGAAGACGCAGGCGCCCAGCTTGTGTTTGAGGATGCCGGCGATGTAGCTCGTCAAAAGCGTCGTGGTCATGAGCATGGTCACGGTAATGGCGAGGCCGTAGGCGCTCTCCATGCGCTCGGAGTTTTGGAACAGCAGCACGATGAAGATACAGCCGACCCACATGATGTTGTTGACGAGCGGAATATAGAGTTGGCCCTTGGTGTCGCTGGGGTAGTGGATGCGCAGATGCGGCATGAGATTGAGACGGGTTGCCTCGGATACCAGCGAGAACGAGCCGGTGATGAGCGCCTGCGAGGCGATGATGGCCGCCACGGCCGAAAGCACGATGGCAAAGGGGCGCAGGGGCTCGGGGAGCATCATATAGAACGGGTTGACGATATCCATCGCGAGCATCTGGGGGTTGGAGTTATTGGCGAGCAGCCAAGCTCCTTGACCCAGATAGTTGAGGATAAGGGCCGCCTTAACAAACGGCCAGGATGCATAGATGTTTGCCTTGCCCACGTGGCCCATATCCGAGTAGAGGGCCTCGGCGCCGGTCGTCGACAGAAAGACGAAGCCGAGCACCATGATGCCCGAGTGGTTGATGGGCGAGAATAGGAACATGATGCCGCGGATGGGGTTGAGTGCGCGTAGGATGGACAGGTTGCCGAGCATGTTGAACAGGCCGGCGCCCGCCAGGAACAGGAACCATAGCGTCATGAGCGGGCCGAACAGCTTGCCGATCGACGAAGTGCCGGCGCGCTGCATGGCAAACAGGCCGCAGATAATGATGATGGTGATGATGATGACGTTGGTCTGGCCGTCACCCAAAAGCGCATGGCCCCACTCGATAGTGCGCAAGCCCTCGATGGCCGTGGTAACCGTGACGGCGGGGGTGAGGATGCCGTCGGCGAGCAGCGCCGCGCCGCCGATCATGGCGGGAAGGATCAGCCACGGCGCCACTTTGCGCACCAAGCTAAACAGTGCGAAGATGCCGCCCTCGTTGTGGTTATCGGCCTTCATGGCGATAACCACGTACTTGACCGTGGTCACGAGCGTCATGGTCC
>DXMB01000063.1:0-11792 GCA_019414425.1 Collinsella sp. | reverse complement strand
TTTTTCAACAGCATCCGTCAAGCTTTTGTCAAGATTTTGGTCAGTTGAGCAGGGCTGTTGAAAACTCGACCCGCCGCTTGCCGACGACTACCGACCGCCCGGAGCGTCCTGCACCCCTGGGAAAGCCCCGCGCCCTAGGCTCCATACCGTCGCCACCCAAAACGGAAAGGACGTGGATGCCATGACCGAAACCGCTGTTGAAACTTACGAGACCACGACGAGGGGCGCCGCCTCGATGGCAGCCTATCGCGCCGTTCGCATCCTGCAACTATTAAGCGAAAACACCGGCGAGGACAAGGCCATGCTTTCCGATGAGTTGATCCGGCGTCTCGCCCATTCCGACGACCCCGCCCGCATGCCCATCTCGGCGGCGCGGCGCAGCATCTACACCGCCATCTCCGCACTTCGCCATGCCGGATACGAAATTGAATACAAGCGCGGCGTGGGGTATCGGCTCTTGACCCGTCCGCTCACCGACGAAGAGATCATCCGGCTCCACGGCATGGTCATGCGCAACCGCTCTACGCCCATCGCCATTCGAAAAAGCATGGCGCAGCACCTGGTCGCCATGGCGAGTGCCGACGTTCGCGGCTACCTCGATGCACCCGAGCCTGCTCCAAGCGCAGGCGACAAATCCACCAAGGCCACACGCACGCCCGTCAAGCGCATCGATGCCTGCGAGCTCATCGAGCAGGCCATCGACCACGGAACCACGGTGAGTTTTGATATTTCGAGTGTCACGGCACGCGGAGAGGTCGAAGTGGCACGGATGACACTCCGGCCCTTTGCCATCAAACAACGAGACGGCATCTCGTATTTGCTGGGAACGGTCTATGACGCGCGAGGCGCCGATGACACGTTGCGTACCGTAGAGATCGGCCGAATGAGAAACGTCACCACACGTCTCCTCGACGGCAAGAAGCTCTTCGCCGCCCTGGACGAGGACGATGCCTCCTCCGCCGCATAAGACCCTCCGCCGCCCATTCGACTACCCGTACCGCCCATCCGATTCTGTATTAAAAAACCCGCCAGGCTGTTGTAAAAATGGACATCAGCGCTACTATAGTTCCACTTGCACTTTGTCCCAGTGCAGTGTTTCCAGCCATTTTTATACTGGGGGTAATGATATGAAGGACATCACCATCAGCCGCAGGAGCCTTCTGGTCTCCGCCGGTCTGCTCGCGCTCGCCCCGCTCGCCGGATGCGGCGGCAACTCTGGTTCCGGCTCTGCTGCCGCCGGTTCCGACTACACCATCGGCGTTCTGCAACTCACCGAGCACTCCGCACTCGATGCCGCCAACGACGGCTTTGTCAAGGCCATCAAGGAGAGCGGCCTTAAGGTCAAGATCGACCAGAAGAACGCCCAGAACGACCAGTCCACGTGTAAGTCCATCGCCGACAAGTTCGTGGGCGATGGCGTCGACCTGATCTATGCCATCGCTACGCCCGCCGCGCAGGCTGCCGCCGGCGCCACCGCTGATATCCCCATCGTTGGCTGCGCCATCACCGACTACGCCGCTTCCGGCCTGGTCCAGGACAACGACAAGCCCGGCACCAACGTCACCGGCGCCTCCGACCTCACCCCGGTCGCCGAGCAGCTCGAGATGATGCAGAAGGTCCTGCCCGACGTTAAAAAGGTCGGCCTGCTCTACTGCACCGCCGAGTCCAACTCCGACGTCCAAATCAAGGCCGCCAAGAAGGAGCTCAACAAGCTGGGCCTCGAGTACACCGACTTCACCGTCTCGAGCTCCAACGAGATTCAGTCCGTCGTCGAGTCCGCCGTGGGCAAGGTCGACGCACTCTACTCCCCCACTGACAACACCATCGCCGCGGGTGCTTCGCAGGTCGGCCAGATCTGCAAGGAGAACAAGCTCCCCTTCGTGACTGGCGAGGAGGGTATGTGCATGGCCGGCGGCCTGTTCACCCTCTCCATCAACTATAAGGACCTGGGCTACGCCGCGGGCGAGATGGCCGTTAAGATCCTGAAGGGCGAGGCCAAGCCCGAGGATATGCCGATCAAGCACCTCTCGAGCAAGGACCTGGTCGTCGTCAAGAACGACGAGATGGCCGAGGCTCTGGGTATCGACCTTTCCGCTCTGGACGAGTAGCGCCATGCGCGGTAACGCGTCTAGGGCCCGCACGCGCGCCACAGCCGCGTTATTCAATATCTGAGTCCTTGGGGCGAACGCTAAAGACCGGCGTTCGCCCTGCTTGTTTCGGATGAGACAAAACATCCGTCCGCAGCTCTTTTATGCATTGGTACCGCTATTATGGAAAATCACGTGTCCACCCTATCCTAGGAGGTATGAAGCATGCTCATTGCATTGCAGGGCGCCGTTTCGCAGGGCGTCCTCTGGGGCATTATGGTGCTTGGCGTGTTTATCACGTTCCGCCTGCTCGACATCCCCGATATGACCTGCGACGGCAGCTTTGCCCTCGGCGGCTGTGTCTGCGCCGTACTCATCGTCAACAATAACGTCGACCCCTTGCTCGCCGTGCTGGCCGGCATGTGCGCCGGCGCCATCGCGGGCGCCGTCACGGGCATCTTGACCACCGTCTTTGAGATTCCCGCAATCCTCGCCGGAATCCTTACGCAGATCAGTCTGTGGTCCATCAACCTGCGCATCATGGGCAAGTCCAACACGCCCATCCTTGCCAAGGGCACTATCTTCTCATCCGTCAGCAACATGACGGGCCTGCCGCAGTCCACTGTTGCCATTATCCTAGGCATTGTGCTGGCCGTGGCCATCGTCGCCATCCTGTACTGGTTCTTTGGCACCGAGATCGGCTCGGCGCTGCGTGCCACCGGCAACAACGAGTACATGATCCGCGCCCTGGGCGTTAACACCAACACCACCAAAATGATCGCCCTCGTGCTCTCCAACGCCCTCATTGGCCTTTCGGGTGCGCTCATCTGCCAGAGCCAGAAGTATGCCGACATTGGCATGGGCACCGGCGCCATCGTTATCGGTCTTGCCGCCATCGTCATCGGCGAAGTGCTCGGTCGCCTGCTGCCCGGCGGTCTGACGCAGTTTAGCGTCCGTCTTGCCTCCGCCGTCTTTGGCTCCGTGGTGTACTTCCTTATCCGCGCCATCGTGCTGCAGCTGGGCATGGACGCCAACGACATGAAGCTGCTCTCTGCCGCGATCGTCGCCGTGGCCCTGTGCGTGCCCGTGATTTGGGAGCGCTATAAGCTCCGCAGCTCCTACACGAAGGGAGATGAGGCAGATGCTTAAGCTCTCGCACGTCAAGAAGACCTTTAACAAGGGCACCGTCACCGAGAAGCGCGCGCTCACCGGCGTCGACCTCACCCTCAACGATGGCGACTTTGTAACCGTGATTGGCGGCAACGGCGCCGGCAAGTCCACGCTGCTCAATATGATCGCCGGCGTGTATCCGCTCGATTCTGGTGTTATTGAGCTCGACGGCACCGACATCTCGCGTCTGAGCGAGTCGCAGCGCGCCAAGTACCTGGGCCGTGTGTTCCAGGACCCCATGCGCGGCACCGCAGCCGACATGCAAATTGCCGAAAACCTGGCCCTCGCCAAGCGCCGCGGCCAGCGTCGCGGTCTTTCGTGGGGCGTCACCAAGGCCGAGAAGGACGAGTACGTTGAGCTGCTCAAGCGCCTGGACCTCGGTCTGGACACGCGTCTCAACGCCAAGGTCGGCCTGCTCTCGGGCGGCCAGCGCCAGGCACTCACCCTGCTGATGGCCACGCTCACCAAGCCGCGCCTGCTGCTGCTCGACGAGCACACGGCGGCCCTCGACCCCAAGACGGCCTCTAAGGTGCTCAACCTGACCGAGGAGATTGTCGACGAAAACCATCTGACCACGCTCATGGTTACGCACAACATGAATGACGCCATCCGTCTGGGCAACCGTCTGATCATGATGCACGAGGGCCATGTGATCTACGACGTGGCCGGCGACGAGAAGAAGTCGCTCACCGTAGCCGACCTGCTGCAGAAGTTCGAGGAGGTCTCGGGCGGCGAGCTCGCCAACGACCGCATGCTGCTGAGCTAAAACCTGCCAATAAGGGACAGGTTTATTTTGGCAGGTTTTATCTGCGCAAACGTCAAAACCGCCGCAAAGGAACAGATACCTTTGCGACGGTTTTCGCATATCATGTCGATAATCCAGCGTCAGCAGGAATCACTGGTTAAGAACTAAGGAAACTGCCATGAGAAGACTCCTTCCCCGTCTTGCTTGACCGCCGCACTCCTTGCCGGCGTGCTCGCCGGCGGCCCAGCTTACGCCACCGCGGCCACCCCATCTCAAGTTATCGGCCCGTCCGATGTGATCGGACGGGCTTTTTGGTGGGTATCATGGTTGAATGATCATTAGGAGGTTTTCCCTACATGGAATTGTTTGAACCGATTCTTCATTTCTTTGAGCAGCGCTGGGTCCACAACATCATCTGGGCCGGTATCTTGGCCATCGGCACCGCCGTTGCCGCCAAAATCGCGTCCAAGACCCTGCACCACCTGCTTAACCGCGATGATAACCCGCTCCCAGCATCGAGCATCTTCATCAACATCACACGCGCCGTCATCTGGATGATCGGCGGCAGCTTTATCCTCGACAACTGTTTTGGCATTAATGCAAACGCCCTCGTCGCCGCTCTTGGCGTCGGCGGCATCGCCATCTCGCTCGGCTTTCAGGACACGCTGTCGAACCTTATCGGCGGTATGCAGGTGACCTTCATGGGCATCATCAAGCCCGGCGACAATATCGAGGTCGGCGGCGTGTCGGGCGTGGTCCAAGACATCACCTGGCGCCACACGACCATCGAGGATGCCTGCGGGCAGACCATCATTGTGCCCAACTCCAACATCTCCAAGAACACGCTCGTGCATCTGATGCCCTTTGGGCGCGTGGCCGTGCCCGTTGCCGTAAAGGACACGTCTAAGTGGGCCTCGCTGGACGCGCTGGCAGATGAGCTTACCGACGCCACCAAGGCCGCGGTGCTTCCCATCTCTGGCTTTGACAAGGAGCCGTACGTGCTCTTTAGCGAGATCGGCGACTTTGGCGTCAAGGGCAAAATCATCTTTATCGTCAGCGACGATAGCACCACCTTCACGGCAGCCGACGCCTGCATTCGTGCCATCGCCCCCATCATCGCCTAAACTACCACAAAGGGGACAGGCACCTTTGTGGTAGTTTCGCATCGTGGTACCATGGTTCATATCGTTGTTTAAACGACTAAGGGAGTAGACACCATGGAAGAGGCCTATCGTCAAGCGCGCAAGCGCGGCGAACAGGGACGCCGTCGCGCCATCAGCCAAAGCGAGCATCCATATCTTACGGACCTCGACAGCTTGGTCGCCCAGCTTCCCTGCGGTCAGCGCGAGAACATCGGCCTGCGGGACATTCCGCTCGAAATGGTCGTCGGCACGGTTACCAAAGGTCGCCAGTCCGCCTTTTCGTGTAACTTTATGCCGCTGCTCCCCTGGAATACCGAATTCGCCCGCAAATGGTCCAACCTCTACGATATCCAAATCTCCGAGGGCTACCGCGACCCCATCATCGTCACCGAGTTCATGCACCGCTTTTACGTCCAAGAGGGCAACAAGCGTGTCAGCGTCCTCAAATTCCTTGACGCTCCGACGGTTTCGGCCAAGGTGACGCGTCTGTACCCCGGTAAGTGGGATTCCGTCGAGAGCCGCCTGTACGGTGAGTTTTGCGCCTTTTGGTACGTATGCCCCCTGTACGAGATTGAGTTTTCGCGCGAGGGCAGCTACGAGATGCTTGCCAAAATGCTCGGCCAAGATCTTGTCGAAAAATGGCCTCAAAAGAAGGTCGACTACCTACGTCACACCTTCCTGCTCTTTAAGCGCGCCTATCTTCGCGCGGGCGGCGACCACTTGGACATTACGCCTGCCGATGCCATGCTCGTCTACCTCAACGTCTACAACCAGGACCGTCTGCTGGATACGCCGACGGATATCGTCGTCAACCGTCTGTGCAAGATTTGGCGCGAGCTTGTCATTGCCGGCAAAAGCGACGAGGACAAAGTCGATCTTGTCGAAGCGCCGCAGCCCAACGAGAAAGAGGGCGCACCGACAAAAGCTACCTCGGGCGTGCTCAACTTCTTTATGAGCAAGACCGTCTACTCCACTGCCAATCCCATGCGAATCGCCTTTATCCACGAGTTTCCCTGTGCCACGTCGAGCTGGGACAGCCTACACGACCAGGGCCGCCGGTATCTTGATGAGCACTTTGGCGGCATCGTGCGCACCGAGGCGTTCGAGGACTGCCACGATTCGGACGTGTTCTACGCCGCCGTCGAGACAGCCGTAAAGCACGGGGCGAACGTCATCTTCTCGACCTCACACCGGCTCATGGAATACACGCTCAGGGCGTCAGTCGAGTATCCCCAGGTGCGGTTCCTTAACTGCTCAATCGGCCTTCCCCACCAAAGCGTCCGCTCGTACTTTGGAAAGATGTACGAGGCCAAGTTCCTACTGGGCGCCCTTGCCGCCAGCATGGCCGACAACCACCGTATTGGCTACCATGCGTCGGTCTTCGCCTCGGGCGCGCTGAGCGAAATCAACGCCTTCGCTATCGGTGCCTCGCTGCTCGACCCTCGTGCGCAGATTATCCTCACTTGGGGAGATGTTCCCGCCGGCGGTCTTGCCGAAGCCATGTGTCGCGAGGGCGTGAGCGTCATGACCGGCGCCGATATGTCCAAGTCTCTCGAGGACCCCACCGCCTACGGGCTTCACCGTCTGGTAAACGGCAAGGAAGTTACCGGTATTGCTATGCCGGTATGGAACTGGGGCCGTTACTACGAACTCATCGTACGCAGCCTACTGCACGGCACATGGGACGAGACCGCCGATGACCAGCAGGTGCGCGCCGTCAACTACTGGTACGGTATGAGCTCCGGCATCATCGATATTCGCTACGCTCCGGGCCTACCCTATCAGACGCGTAAACTTGTGCAGCTGCTTCGCAACGGCATTGTCGAGGGCTCCATCAACCCATTTGGCGGCGAGCTCCACAGCCAGGACGGCGTGGTTCAGATTGAGGGCTTCCCTCCCCTGCCGAGTACGCAGATTGTCGAGATGAACTGGCTGGCTGACAACGTTATAGGCTCGATTCCGCAGCTCGATAACGAGCCGGAGGTCCGTGCCCTATGAATATCCTAGCCATTGCCGATGTAGAGGAGCGCTGCCTGTGGGAATGTTTTCGCAAGGAGCGCTTTGAGGACGTTGACCTGATTCTATCCGCAGGCGACCTGGATCCGGACTATCTTGAGTTTTTGGTCACTGTCATCAACAAACCGCTTGTGTACGTTCGTGGCAACCACGACGACCGCTACGCGCGCCATGCACCGGGCGGGTGCATTTGTGTTGAGGACAGCGTATATGTGTACCGAGGTATTCGCATTGCGGGTCTGGGCGGTTCCATGCGCTACCGCGACGGCGCGAACATGTATACCGAGCGCGAGATGGCAAAACGCATGCGCAAGCTATCGCGAAAAATCGCACTGGTAGACGGATGCGATATTCTACTTACCCATGCACCCGTCGCAGGCATGGGCGACCTGGACGACCTGCCGCATCGAGGATTCGAGTGCTTTAATGCGGCTCTTGAGTCTTGGGGTCCCGACTATATGATTCACGGGCATGTGCACCAAAGCTACGGCCCCAACTTTCAACGCGAGCGCCAACACCCATGCGGAACGAAGATTGTCAACGCCTGCGGCTATACCAAGATCGAAATTGACGAGGCGCGCTACCCCACGCGCGGTTGGAAGGCCGCTTGGCTCAACTCGCAAACCATGCGCCGCGAGCTCAAACGCCACGAAGCAATCGAGTCTTCAACCGCCAGAACCCCCTGGTAACTGCCAACAACCACCACGAAGGGGATAGGCACCTTTATGGTGGTTTTGCTGACTCGTCCGACCTGTCCATCACGGTGCTTGTGTAATTAACGAGAACACTCATTGTTTTGTAAGGACGGCGCTCACGTGCCGTCTTTTTTTGTCAACTTATGCAGTCTCGACCGTGTTGTATGTAGAGGGACCTCGCGAGACGCCTTCCCTATATCCACCACGACCAATTGGAGGTGACACTATGCCTGCACGCCGTAACCGCAATAGCACGCTCCGATGCGATGCCGATCAGATCGAGCGGGAAGCAAAGCGCTTGGTCGACACGTATTCCGACCTCATCCTTCGATTGTGCTATTCGGCCCTTGGATCCGCTGACGACGCTCAAGACATCTGCCAGGACACGCTGATCAAGATTCTCCAACGCACTCAACCGTTCGACTCGCTCGAACACGAACGTGCTTGGGTGATCCGAGTCGCACTGAACGCATGTCGCGATATCGGCCGTACGCACGCGAATCACCCGGTTGTCGACCTCGATTCGCTCCCCGATTTCTGCGCACCCGTAACACATACCGAGCAAGAATTCGCGCAACGCGACTGCGCCATTCTTTCCGCTGTCACGGCCCTGCCTCAAGCACAGCGCATCGCCATCTTTTTGCACTACTACGCAGGCATGAGCATCAGGGAAATCGCAGACGCCGTTCACGCGACGCCAGCTGCAACCGCCCAGCACCTTAGCCGCGGACGTGCGTCACTTCGGCTTTCCTTGAAAGGAGACCACAATGACTACGAATTCGAATGACTATCGCCACGCCCTGGAGCACATTTCGTTTACCGATAATGCGAAGCAGCACATGGCAAACTCGATTGCTCAGTCCGTCGCCTCGAGCGATGCGGCGACCGCTCAAAGCAACTTTAATGGCACGCGACGCAAGCCGCGCATCGCCCGCCATCCCGTAAGAACAGTCGCTCGCATTGCCGCTGTAACGGCAGTCCTCGCTATCGTCATTGGAGGCGCTGGCACGGCTATGGCAACAGGCGTCCTGCCGCTTCCTTCTGACATGCTTTCCGACATCTTTGACGGACCTGCTTCTCAAACCGAGATCATCGACCGTATTGGCCGGCCCGTCGGTGCTAGCTGCTCCAACAACGGAGTCACCGTGACCGCCGACGCCATCATGGGCGACAAGGATATGGTTACCATCGCCTATACGCTTACGTTCGACGATCCCGCTGCCCTGAAAAAGCTTTCCGAGCCGGGCGAGAACGGAACTATCGCCGGAAGTGTCGATGGAAACGTATACGTTGATGGCGAGCATGGCGGCCAAGGCCAATCATGGCTCATTGACAAGAACCCCAATGACTCCAGCATTCAATACTTTGCACAGTTCAGCGTTGAATCACCCGGCCTTATGGGCAGGACCGTCCGCACGCATATCAACTCTCTCGTTGTGCCACGTGCTGGCAAAGAGCTTCCCGAGTATAAGAAAATACTTACGGGCCCATGGGATCTTAAGTTCCAGCTGAATTACGAAGATACATCCGTTACGATTCCCGCGCCCAAATTGGTCAACTTTAACGGCACCAAGGCGACGATTCAAGAGGCCACCGTATCCTGCGTTGGCGTTTCAGTCCGCTACAACATAGATCGTTCCATCGAACACGACAACAACAGCGGCAAGATGTCTCAAAACATGGAGGAGTCTATGGATGCCGTTGGCAACATACCCCTCATCGTGACGTTCAAAGACGGTCATGTTGAGGACGCAACCAGCCACAGCGGCTATTTCGCAAATAAACTGGATAACGGCACCACTGATGTCCACAAGACCTGGCCGTTCTCGCAAGTTTGTGACACAGACAAGATTGCAAGCGTACAAATTGGCGATACGGTCATTCCCATGAATTCGTAACGCTACGCGGCTCGTATATGCACCCGGTTCCGCACTTCGCGTCTAAAGATGCGCTGTCATCGAGCAGCGTGAGCGCAAGGCCGCCCGTATGGTCGGCTGGGAACACCTCGTTGCGCTAAAAACCACCACGAAGGGGACCGGCACCTTTGTGGTGGTTTTGCTGACTCGTCCGACCTGTCCCAACGGTTTGTCTCAATCTGTAACAGGTAGGGCCCAAATAATCGGTTAGCTGTTACAGATCGAGACAGACCACGGATGCTCAGCCGAAAATCTCAATCTGTAACAGGTAGGAACGATTTTGCCCCTTAGATGTTACAGATTGAGATATTTGACAGCTTGAATCGGCATCGCCTACAGCGCGGCGACGACCTTGTCGCCCATCGTCGTGGTGCCGAGGATCTTATCTGCCGGGGTGTTGACATCGGCGATGTCACGGGTGCGCCAGCCCTCGTCGAGCACGCGCGCCACGGCGCTCTCGATCCACGCGGCTTGCTCGCCCATGTCGAGCGCGTAGGTCAGCAGCATCGCCACCGACAAGATTTGAGCCAGCGGATTGGCCACGCCGAGCCCCGCGATGTCAGGAGCGCTGCCAGCGCTCGGCCCAAACAGCGATACGCCATCATCCAGCGAGGCAGAGGCAAGCATACCGAGCGATCCGGTAATCTGAGCCGCCTCATCGGACAGGATGTCGCCGAACATGTTCTCCGTCACCACGACGTCAAAGTCTGCCGGTCGACTGATGAGCTGCATGGCGGCGTTGCCGACGAGCAGGTCCTCAAGCTCCACGTCGGAGTACTCCTCGTCTTGCACGCGATGCACGATCTCGCGCCACATGCGGCTCGTCTCCAGCACGTTGCGCTTATCAACGCTCGTCACCTTGCCGCGACGTTTGCGCGCCGCCTCAAATGCCTGGCGCGCAATGCGCTCAATCTCGTACTCGCGATACTCCATCACGTCGACCGCACGCTGACCGGCCGCACCCGCAGCGCCCGCGCAGGTCACGGATGCGGGCGCCAAAGTCCCACGGCATGTTGTAGCCCATCGTATCGGGGATGTTCACGACCGTGGCACCGGCCTTTACGGCCGCCTCGATAATGCGCACCAGAAACTCCTGATCGGAGCGGCCGGCATCCTCGGCATAAAACTCAACATCGTCAACGAACTTGCGAGCATGTTTGACGGCATGGATCGCTCACTCAATTGCCCTTTCCTCAGTCATATGGAGCTTGTCGCGCAGGTGACTGGTGCTCACACCCAGCCCTGTATGGATACGGGGCCTCTGGGCCGTTTTGAGCGCCTCTGCAGCCACTTCGATATCCCTGTCGACAGCGCGCGTCAGGCCGCATACCGTGCATCGGTCGCCCGCAATCTTGCCAATCTCCTGTACGGAGCGAAAGTCACCAGGACTCGAGATGGGAAAGCCCGCCTCGATAACGTCCACGTTCATGCGCACCAGCTGGCGGGCGATGAAGAGCTTTTCCTCGGTATTCATGCTGGCGCCCGGCGACTGCTCACCGTCGCACAGGGTGGCGTCAAAGATTGTGATTTTGCGGCTTATATGTTCCTCCTGATTGACCGTTTTATGACAGATGGCTTTCAGGAGAGAGAGAAGGCCTAGAGATAGAAAAATACCCGTGTCGCTCATCACGCCTGAAAGCGGCAGACGATAGCGCACCCGGGTACAACAAATCGTTATAGCGAGATTACAACCCTAGCGCGCTATCCAATCTAGTAGCGCTAGGCCTAGGAGCTGTTGCGTGTTCTTAAACATGTTGGGCTCCCTTCGGCCTCGGGTAGTACTACATCGCGCTAAAGTACAACACAAGTAAAACCACCACAAGGGTGCCTGTCCCCTTCGTGGTGGTTTCGTTGACTCAAAAGCAAGAGACCCGGTCCTGCACGAGGCAGAACCGGGTCTCTTTAGCAATGCTTGCTTTGCTCAGGCAGTAACTGTTAGTTACTCAGCCAGGAAGTCGCGCTGGATAGCGGGATCGACCTTGACGCCAGGGCCCATGGTGGAAGACACGGAGATGGACTTG
>DXMB01000062.1:0-11820 GCA_019414425.1 Collinsella sp. | reverse complement strand
TCGAGGTCCATTCCGATTCGCAATACGTCGTCAACGCCTTCAACAAGCACTGGATCGACGGCTGGAAAAAGCGCGGATGGAAAACCGCCAACAAGCAGCCCGTCAAAAACCGCGACCTATGGGAGCGCCTGCTTGCCGCAAAGAGTAAGCATAAGGTGGAATTCATCTGGGTTAAGGGGCATGCCGGCCACGAGCTCAATGAGCGCTGCGACGAACTCGCCACCACCGCGGCCGACGGAGCCAATCTCGATATCGACACCGGCTTTAGCGAAAGCGACCTGTAGCGGCGTTTTCGCACGCTATTTCCTGCCCCCTCGCGCTACACTCATCCTGTAAACCGAACGGCACGAGGGGGACACATGCTGCGTATAGCGACCATCGGCACATCCATGATTACCGACGACTTTATCCAGGTCGTCAACGCCAACGACCAGACTACATTCGTAGGCACGCTCTCGCGCGATGCAGATCGCGGCGCCGCCTTTACCGCCGAACACAGCGGCGAACGCAACTTCACCGCGCTTGACGAGCTTGCGTCCGCCGACGACGTCGACGCCGTCTATATCGGCAGCCCCAATGCGCTCCACTACGAGCAGGCGCTCGCCTGCATCGCCGGCGGCAAGCACGTTATCGTCGAGAAGCCCTTCTGCGCCACCGAGGCGCAGGCACTCGAGGTCTTTCGCGCTGCCGAGGCAGCAGGCGTCGTGGCTCTCGAGGCCATGCGCCCGCTCCATGACCCCGCTTTCCACGTCGTTGAGGACGCTCTGGGCGAAATTGCGCCCATTCGCCGCGCCTCGCTGCGCTTTGGCAAGTATTCCTCACGCTACAACGAAATCCTCGCTGGACGCGCCACCAATATCTTCGACTGCCACATGGCCTCGGGTTCCCTCATGGACATCGGCGTCTATACCGTCGAGCCCATGGTCGAGATCTTCGGCATGCCCTCCGGTCTCACCAGCATGGCCACGCTGCTCGACCCCTCAACGCAAGAGCTCACCCATGGCCCCATCGACGGTTGCGGTTCCATTCTCGCCAGCTATGGCGGTGGCCGTATCTCCGTCGAGCTCGCGCACTCCAAAATTACGAATGACCTGCTGCCCTCGCAGATCGAAGGCGAGCGTGGCACTATCCAGATCGACCATCTGTCCACGCCCCGCAACGTCCGCATCGACTATCGCGGCGACGTCGTACGCGGCTCGGCGACCGAGGCGCCGCGCGAACAGGACGACAACGGCCGCGCGCTCGACCTTCCCAAGTCAAGCAACACCATGGAATACGAACTCGCAGACTTTATCACCGCCATCGGAGGCATCGATAACGTTAAGGAAGAGATCTGGGAGACCCCGGCGGGACGCCATGATCTCGGCCACTACCGCGATGTCACGCTCGTCTCGCTGCGCATCATGGATGCCGTGCGTCAGCAGGCCGGCATTACCTTCCCCGCCGATTCAGTCAAGCAGGCATAGCGATGGGCCTCTTCGATACGTTCTTCTCCAGCGTCACCGGCGGCAGTCGAGAGCCTCAAAAACCATCAAACGTCGAGTTCGAGCTGCGCCGCAGGCTTACCGTACTCGCAAGCGACGAGGCCACTCAAGACACTCCCCTGCGCTATTTCCTGCGCTGGGCGGGGCAAGTCCAAGGCGTTGGTTTTCGCTTTACCAACACCAACCTCGCGCAGGCACGCGCACTCACCGGCTGGGTGCGTAACATGGAAGACGGCTCAGTCGAGATGGAGATACAGGGAGCTCCGGCAAACATCCTATCTCATCTCGAGGCGCTTCATGCCTCCTACGAGCGCATGGGAACGCGTTTTCGCCTCGTAGACGCCCAGGTCCGAGCCCCACTTACCAATGAAGACGGCTTCAGTCCTCATTATTAGTATTGTGTGCTAAATAAGGTATCATTTACCTACGACCGTTAATAGAAAAGAGGCGAGGCGCATGGCGGTGCAAAGAAGGAATACCAGGCAGCGAAAGCTGGTTCTTGACGCCGTGCGCCAAAGCTATAACCATCCCACCGTTGACGAAATCTACAACGTCGTGCGCGCGCAGGATGACAAAATCAGCCGCGGTACGGTCTACCGCAACCTCAATCTCTTGGCCGACGCCGGCGAGATCCTCTCAATCAAGACGCCGGGCGGCAGCCGCTTCGATCGCACGATCGAGCCGCATGCGCATATCATCTGCACCTCGTGCAGCCGCGTCATCGATGTGCCGCTCCCCTTCGACGCCCAGCTCGACGCAAAGGCGTCCGAGCAAATCGGCTGGAACGTCACGTCGCACTACACCATCTTCGAGGGCCTCTGCCCCAACTGTAGGTAGATTTTGGGACATGCCTACTCAGCAAGCAGGCGACGCAGTTCTTCTTCGACCGTGCGCACGTAGCGGACGCGGTCATTGATGCCGCGCATGCTGGGATTGCAGCTCTCCATTAGATAAGGATGGCCCACCGCGTTGAGCATGTCGCGATCGTTTTCGTTATCGCCAAACGCCATCATCTCATCGGGCGAAATACCCAGGGCACGACCGTAATCGGCAAGCGCGGAGCCCTTGCCCGAACCGAAACCGATAAAGTCCGTCCATTCGGTTCCCGACGTCATCACGTCAACACGGTCGCTAAAGAGGCGCTCGAAATACTCCAGGGCCGCCAGCTGATCCACCTCGGGCGTCTGGAAGGCAATCTTAATGACGTCCTCGTCGATGTCCTCGGGGCGGTCGACCACCGCCACATCGCAGTGGACCTCATAGCGCAAATGATCGACGAACGCATCGTTGCCGCTCATGGTGTAGAGGCGCCCCTCACACGAAAGGGTTACGTCGGCATGGGGATAGGCGACCACGGCATTCGCGATATCCATAGCAAGGCTACGCTCCATGGAACGCTTGACAACGGCATGCCCCTCGCTCATCACCAGGGCTCCGTTTTCGCATACATAGGCGAGCTCATCGGCCACCGGGGCAAACAGATAGCGCAAGCTCGCATATTGACGGCCGCTCGCCGGCATAAACACAATACCGCGACGATGCAGCTCATCAATGAGCTCAAATGCCTCAGGGCGTGGCTCGCGCTCCCCCGGATGCAGCAACGTGCCATCCAAATCGCAGGCGATCAGCTTGATTCCCTCAAGACCCATATGCTTCCCCCAAAGCCTCTCATCAACAGCAAGACGGACTTTGAATGGCAATCCCTCAAAGCCCGTCTTGCGCATACGCGCGCTTAGCCGCGCGTCTTTTTTACGATCGTAAAGTCTGAAGCCATGCTCACAACAACATCCGCCGCGCTCGATGCAAAGCGTCGACTGGCATCGAGCTCGCGTGCGACCACCGAGAGCCGAACGCCCCCAATGCCCCGGAGCATACGACCCAAAACCGGTTGCACCGGCGTATACATGCGCACGGTATGCTCGTCCGAGTCACCCCGGAAGAGCGGCGCATGCATGTTGCCGATCTCCCAGCACGCATGTGCGAGCACAATCGGATCCATGCGGTCGACTTCGACCAAATAGACCTCGGCGCTGCGCAGGCGTACGACAACCGCTACGGGCACCGTGCCCGTGCGGTCGACAGCGAGCACGTCACCGTCGGCAAGACGCTCGCCATCAGTGGCATCCAGCCGGGCATTCACCGTGCGCCCCAGCTCCGTCACGCCCACAAACAGGCGCGCATCAGCCTGGTCCCAATCGAGTAGCAGCTCGTCAACCTCAAAGACGCCACCCAGCTCCCGACGAAGCAGGAGTTCATAGGACGGGTCGTTGAGATTTCCCAAGCGCTCCGTAGCTACCAGGTCCACGGACATCAACTAGTCCTCGACCTCAACGAGCTCGATATCAAAGTTGAGATCCTTGCCGGCAAGCTCGTGGTTGGCATCGAGCGTCACGGCCTCGGACGTCACATCGATGACGACAGCGGGGACAGGCATGCCGCTCGGCGTGGACAGGAAGAGCTTCATGCCCTTCTCGATCTGCTCGATGTTGGGAACCTGCTCGGCCGGGAAGGTCAGGACCATCTCGGGGTTGTGCTCGCCGTAGGCATCGGCAGCAGGAATGTGCACGGACTTCTTCTCGCCCACCTGCATATCGATAACGGCGGCGTCGAAGCCCTTGATCATCTGACCGGCACCGCAGGTGAACTCCAGCGGCTCACCGCGATCGTAGGAGCTATCGAACTGCGTGCCGTCATCGAGCGTGACACGATAATGGGTCTTGACCTTCTTGCCCTGGTTGGACATGGTAACCTCCGTGATAAGGGCGGCGCACAACGCGGGCCGCCGTGAACATATGGCGCTAACTATACCCTAGTCATACAATTCATTGACAGTTTGCAAAGAAACGCTGCAACCGGAGGAACCATGGCATATCCCGTATTTGACCTACACTGCGACACCGCCGACCGTATCGGCTGGGCCACACTCGATCTTGACCTGCGCTTTACCGCCGGCACCGACGGTTATTTCCCCGGCGACGAAACGCATCCGCAGGATTTCGACCTTATCGAGGGCAACGCCTGCGCCATCTCGCTCGCAAAGATCGGCAACACGCCGTGGGCGCAGTGCTTCGCTACGTTTGTCCCCGACGAGATTCCCACCGCCCACGCCGCGCGCTTCCAGGCGCAGATCATGGCGCATATGAGCGGCCAGGCAATGCTCAACCACGACCGCATGGTCAACGTGCGCAGCGCCGCTGATATTCGCCCCGCGCTCAAAGACGGCAAGGTCGCCTGCATCCACACCATCGAAAACGCCACGTTCTTTGCCGAGGACCCCGCGCTGATCGAGGTGCTCAAGAGCTTGGGCGTGCTTATGTCGTCACTCAGCTGGAACGCGCAGGGACCGCTCGCGAGCGGCCACGACACCCACGCCGGCCTCACCGCCGCCGGCATCGAGGCACTTACGCAGATGGAGCACGCCGGCATGATACTCGACGTCTCCCACCTCAACGACGAGTGCTTTGACGAGGTTGTCGCCCACGCCACGCGCCCCTTCGTCGCCAGCCACTCCAACTCCCGTGCGGTTTGCGGCGTCAAGCGCAACCTCACCGACGACCAGTTCCGCACCATTCGCGACATGGGCGGCATCGTCGGCCTCAACTACTGCAGCGAGTTCCTATCCAACGATGCGACCGACAAGACCACCGCAGACGTCACCTTCGACCAGCTGGCAGCCCATATCGAACACTGGCTCGACCTGGGCGGCGAAGATGTCATCGCACTCGGCGGCGACTGGGACGGCGCCAAGGTGCCCGCTTTCCTCTCCGATGCCAGCAAGATGCCCGAATTCCAGAACATGCTCTCCAAGCACTTTGGCAAGACCGTGATGCAGAAGCTCTGCAGCGATAACGCCCTTGCCTTCTTCGAGCGTTATTAATTTCACATCCCTTGAGCGGGCCGGTATGCCGAGCGATCGACATGCCGGCCCGTCCCCAATCCAAAGGATAACTTTTGACGCAGCAGTTTACGATTTTCCTACCCCGACCGGATGGGATGCCCATCCCCGTCGTCGTTACCAAAAAGCGCGTCAAGAACTTCAACCTACGCGTCACATCGAGCGGTGAGGTCCACGCCAGCGCACCGCTCGGCGCCAGCCGCGAGCGTATCGAAGCGTTTGTGAAGCGCAACAGCGCCTGGATTATCAGCCGACTTGCCCAGCGCGAGCAACGTCAGACGACGGCACAGGAGCCGCTCAGCCCCTCGTCCATCATTGCGCTTTGGGGCAAGCCCATCACGGTACAGGACGCACTCGATCACAACTTTGTATCACCCGCACCGCGACCCCAGCAGGCCACCTTCGCAAGTTTTATGGGTACCGACGAATCGGACGAAGGCCCACAGGCCAAGCGGCTCGCAATCCTCGACGGTCTAACGTCCGACGAGCTCCAAGCCCACATCGACCAGCTTTATACGTCCGAAGTCACATCGGCGCTGCGCGATATGGTGCACGCATACGAAATCGCAATGGGTGTCGCCGTTTCCCGCGTTTCCGTACGCAGCATGAAAACGCGTTGGGGCTCATGCACGCCCAAATCCGGCACCGTTCGCATCGCACGAGAACTTGCCGCCTACCCCGTCGAATGCCTCGACATGGTTATCGCCCACGAGCTCGTCCACTTGCTCGAGCCAAGCCACAATCAGCGGTTTCACGCCTTGCTCGACACGTACTGTCCCAACAATAGAGTTTTGTCGCAGCGGCTCAAGCAACCACCCATAGAGACGTATTAGAACCGGTTAACGCACGCGCTCGATCTCAACACCGCAGCTTGCCAGGGGAAGACCGACGGGCGCCCAAGGCTTATCGAGCTTAACACGCACGCCAAGCAGCAGGGGGTAACGACGTAGCAGCATCTGGGCCACACCCTCGGCTGCAGCCTCGATAAGCTTAAAGGTATGCTCACGCAGATAGCCATCGACATCGTGGCACACCGAGCCGTAGTCAATCGAGGCGTCCAGGTTATCGTGCTCCCCCGCTGCACGCAGGTCGGCATAGAGCACCAGGGACACGATGAACTTCTGGCCCAGCGCGTTCTCTTCGGGATACACGCCGTGGTTGGCAAAGACCTCGAGACCGTCGATAGTAATGCGATCGGCATGGCGCAGATCGTCATAGCTCACGTGGGGCACCGCCGTTGCAGTGGATATTTCGCCCCTTCCACGGCGGGCGAGTTCGGCGCCTTCAGTCTTAGTTGCATTCTCGGGCAGTTTCTTGTTACTCATCGCGATCGTCTCCTTCGTTTAGAACCCCGACCGCGCAAACTAACTACACGCGAATCGACAGGTTCTTTTTATCATCGCTCCAGTTGCAAGCATTGCGCGCGGGGCATGCAAAGCAGGCGCGCGACGCTTTGTCGGCTGCATAAAGCAGACGCTCGAGCGGCTGGCTGTTCACGCGCAGCTTTCGATGGCCCAGAATGGCCGTCTTAATAGCTGCGGCATCGGCCGGCTCAAACGCCACGTCATCGGGCATGCCGCCGAGAATCGCATCAGCGACGCGCTCGCTTGCAACATCATGGGATATACCCGATTCATACTGTTCATCTTTGCCGATATCGTGAAGAAGTGCCGTAGCGTAGATGACCTCGCGGTCAAATTCGAGCTGTTCCTCGAGATTCTTAATCCACATAATGCGCGCGACATCAAGCAGATGGTCAATACCGTGGCGGCAAAAGATGCGCCCCGATTCCAACTGTGCAATATTGCCCAGATGCCGCCGGAACAGCCCGTTGGCACAAATGTAATCAATGCGAGGCATGGCGCCAAAGGGAGTCAGGCCCGAAGCCATAAAGCCGCGACGCGGCGTCCCCTCATCGGTCTTCGATGTAAAGTCGTTGACGGCCCCCATGCTAACGGCCCAACATCCTAAAGAACCGCTCCTCGAGCGCGGGATCGGTCTCAAAGACGCCGCGGCGAGCGAGCGTCACGGTCTTGGTGCCGGGCTTTTGCACGCCGCGCATGGTCATGCACATATGCTCGGCTTCCATCAGCACAATCGCCCCTTGGGGAGCTAGATATTCCATGAGGGCATCGGCAACCTGTGCACACAGCTGCTCCTGCAGCTGCAGACGACGGGCATAGACCTCAACCGTGCGAGCAAGCTTAGACAGACCCGCCACGCGACCGTTAGGGATATAACCGATCGCAGCCTTGCCATAAAACGGCAGCAGATGGTGCTCGCACAGCGAGTAAAACGTAATGTCGCGCTCGATAACCAAATCGTTCGAAGCGACGGCAAAAGTTTTGGACAGGTGTTCCTCGGCACTCTGGTCCATACCGCCGGCAATCTCGCCATACATACGGGCGACGCGTGCCGGCGTCTCCAGCAGGCCCTCACGAGTTGGGTCCTCGCCTATACCTTCAAGCAGCAGCTTAATGGCAGTCTCGACTTTTTCCTGATCGACCATCTGGGCCTCACTTTTTTCGATTTCGCGTTCGCGCTATGGTACCACGCCGGCACGCAGCCTCTGCCAGCTACATAGTATGGGTCGAATAGACCGGATCGTCTCGCCAAAGCTCCACAGCATCGCAAAGCGCAACGCCCTCACGCGCAGCACGAGCGCGCGTGGCGTTCATGTCGATCACGCGCTGATTACTCGAGCCCCTAAAACGCAACGAGATATCGTACAGGTCTTGAACGAACGGACCATCCACCAACATGTCGAGGCAGGCAAGGATACGGTCCGTCACCTCGGTATGATGACGGCCGCCCGGCACAAGCTCCTCGAGCACGTCGCCGGTAAAGCACCAAATGGTCTTCCCCGACTCCACAGGATAGGCCGCACGCACGCGTTCGACAAAGTCAACGAGCCCCACCTGGTTCTCGGGTTCCATAGGCTCCCCGCCCAGAATCGTCAGGCCATCGATAAAGGGATGGTCGAGACTCTCGATAATCTTGTCCTCGACGGCGCGATCGAACGGCTCACCCGCAGCAAAGTCCCACGCAACAGAGTTAAAGCAGTTCTTGCACCCACGACGGCACCCACTCACAAACAGAGAAGTACGGACGCCTTCCCCATCAGCAATATCGAAATACTTAATGTTCGCGTAGTTCATAGGTAACTCTCCCGGGAGGCCGGGACATATCATCCCGTCCTCAAACATTCTCGGCCTTCGGCCTGCGAAACTGCGGGCGGGACGATATGTCCCGGCCTCATGCAAAGGGTAACTCAATGAACGAAGCGAACATTGAGTATAGGGTTCGCGGTCCAATAAATACTCAGCTGCAGCTCAACCGCCATTGCAAGCAGATCGTCATTGCAGCTCAACTCATTTCCGCTAAGAACTTCGAGAAGCGAGCAGACCGCATGCTGCATCTCAGCTACGTCAACTTGGCTGAGCCGAGAGGGCCGCTTGGGCTTTTGCTCGATATGAGTTCCGCACGCAAAGAAGGCCACTTAATGTGGCCTTCGTCTTGCGCAGGACTGTCCGAAATAGCGAGCAAATGCCCAAGCGGCCCTCTCGGCTCAGCCCCGGAGCGGTATTAGAGATGCAGCACGCGGTCGCGGATCTCCTCGGTTCGACCCTGGTTCCAGAACTGGGTGCCGATGTAGCCGCACGTACGACGGGCGACGTTCATCTTCTCTTGGTCACGATTGCCGCAATTGGGGCACTCCCACACTAGCTTACCGTCATCCTCGACAATCTTGATCTCACCGTCGTAGCCGCACACCTGGCAGTAGTCGCTCTTGGTGTTGAGCTCGGCGTACATGATGTTGTCGTAGATGTACTGCATCACGCGAATGACAGCCTTAAGGTTGTCCTGCATGTTGGGAACCTCGACGTAGGAGATGGCGCCGCCCGGCGAAAGCTGCTGGAACATGCCCTCAAACTTAAGCTTATCGAAGGCATCGATCTCCTCGGACACGTGAACATGGTAGCTATTGGTGATATAGCCCTTGTCCGTCACGCCCGGAATAATGCCAAAACGGCGCTGCAGGCACTTGGCGAACTTGTACGTCGTCGACTCCAGCGGCGTACCGTACAGCGAGAAATCGATATCGCTCGCGGCCTTCCACTCCGCGCACTTGTCGTTCATACGCTGCATAACTGCCATGGCAAAGGGCGTACCCTCCTTCTCGGTGTGGCTGTGGCCCGTCATGTACTTGACGCACTCATACAGACCGGCGTAACCCAGGCTGATGGTGGAATAGCCGCCCACGAGCAGCTTATCGATCGTCTCGCCCTTCTTAAGGCGTGCCAGGGCGCCGTACTGCCAAAGAATCGGCGCGGCATCCGAAAGCGTGCCCATCAGGCGCTCATGGCGGCACAGCAGAGCGCGGTGACACAGCTCAAGGCGCTCGTCGAAGATCTTCCAGAACTTGTCCATGTCCTGGTGCGAGCTCAGTGCGACATCGGGCAGGTTAATGGTCACAACACCCTGGTTAAAGCGACCGTAATACTTGGGCTTGCTCGGGTCATAGTTCAGCGCGTTTGCAACGTTATTAAAGCCGTTGCCCGAGCGGTCGGGCGTCAGGAAGCTGCGACAACCCATGCAGGTGTAGCAATCGCCATTGCCCGCGGTCTCACCCTTCGAAAGCTTAAGCTCGCGCATCTTCTTCTCGGAGATGTAGTCGGGCACCATGCGCTTGGCGGTGCACTTGGCGGCCAGCTGAGTCAGATAGAAGTACGGGGAATCCTCGTAAACGTTATCGTCCTCGAGCACATAGATAAGCTTGGGGAACGCCGGGGTGATCCACACGCCCGCCTCGTTCTTAACGCCCTCATAGCGCTGGCGAAGCGTCTCCTCCACGATCATGGCAAGATCGTGCTTCTCCTGGACCGAGCGGGCCTCGTTGAGGTACATGAAGACCGTCACGAATGGTGCCTGGCCGTTGGTGGTCATAAGGGTCACGACCTGATACTGAATCGTCTGGACACCGCGACGGATCTCATCACGCAGACGGTCCTCTACGACCTCACGCACCTTCTCTGCGGGAGCGGAAACACCGAGCTCCTCAAGCTCGCGGGCAACCTCGCCGCGAATCTTCTGGCGGCTCACCTCGACGAACGGGGCAAGATGGGTCAGCGAAATCGACTGGCCGCCGTACTGGGAGGAAGCAACCTGGGCGATGATCTGCGTCGCAATGTTGCAGGCAGTCGAGAAGCTATGCGGCTTCTCAATCAGCGTGCCCGAGATAACAGTACCGTTCTGGAGCATGTCCTCCAGGTTCACCAGGTCGCAGTTATGCATGTGCTGGGCAAAGTAATCCGAATCATGGAAGTGAATCAGGCCCTCGTTGTGCGCATCCACGATCTCCTGGGGCAGCAGCACGCGCTGGGTCAGATCCTTGGAGATCTCGCCGGCCATGTAGTCACGCTGAACGGAGTTGACGGTCGGATTCTTGTTGGAGTTCTCCTGCTTGACCTCTTCGTTATTGCACTCAATCAGCGACAGAATCTTGTCATCGGTCGTGTTCTTTTGGCGCTTCAGGCTCTGAACATAGCGGTAGATGATGTAGTGGCGAGCGACCTCGTAGCAGTCGAGACGCATAATCTCGTCCTCGACCAGATCCTGGATCTCCTCGACCGATACGGTGTGGCCGGCCTTCTCACATGCCTCGGCGACGTTTTGTGCCGCATAGATCACCTGGCGGTCGGTAAGGCGAGAGCCTTCCTCGACCTCCAAGTTTGCGGCGCGGATCGCATTGACGATCTTATCGATGTCAAAGGTAACCTCGGTGCCGCTGCGCTTGATGATCTTCATCCTCTTGCCTCTTTCGCATCGTAGCCTCATTGCGCTTCAGAGCCAAACGATGCCCGGCAGGGCTTACCCTGTCTTGCGGCGCCGTCGCGCAATCTGTGTTTTCGATAACCATAGGCCCTCATGCGGACAATCCTCGCAGCCAATCAAGGGGCTCAAAGATCCATCCAAATAATGGGGCGAATAAGGTTCTCGTTCTCTGTCCGCCATCTATCATACGACAAAGAGGCATCTATATCCTGTATTCTTTTTTTAGGTCAAACACAACATATAGTGTTTCAGCAGGTCAAAGCAATTGGTCAATTTGCAGACGCATTATAAATGAAGGCCTCTTGGCAGACTGCTAAAACGTTATCAACCCAACTACCTGCACAGCAGTTTTGAAACCCCCTCAACCGTGCCGCCGCCAAATAGCACCAAAACCAAGCTGCTCGCGCCAAAAGAATCCAAAAGATTGTCCTTGACCAACATGTTGCGGTCATGATGGGCCAGGACACATGCAATCTGCCGGCACCCCTACGGGATACAAAGACCATCGCGTACGGACCTTGGATCAATATTTGATGACTTATTTGGCGGCGCGCTTGGTGACAAAAAACAAAACAGCCCAGAGGACATAGCCTCTGAGCTGCGAAC
>DXMB01000061.1:0-12923 GCA_019414425.1 Collinsella sp. | reverse complement strand
ATTGGGGACAGCACCTTTGTGGTGTGGTAGTTAGAGGACGAGCTGATGGTAGTCGGCGGGGTTTACGCGGCCTTCGGTGGCGGCGCGAAAGGCGGCGAGGGCATCGCCCGAGAACGGCATGGCCCAGCACAGGCCGCAACCTGCGGTAATGGAGCCGGGTAAAGGCATAATGCGCCCGGGCACACCGGCGGCAAGACACAGCTGTTCGCATTCCATCACATCGAAGGTGCTATCGAACGAAACGATGATCTTGCGTTCATGGTCGAGAGCATCACCGGACGGGCCTTCGCGGTGTGCCTCACGATACGCCGCGGCGGCCGCTTCCTCTTCCGCGGTATGTCCACAGCCACCGCAACCGCAGGTACAGGGTTCGGACCCGTCGCAAGTGCAAGGCTCTCCCATGTCGGGGCAAATATCGTGAGACATGGCATCTCCCATCGTCTAGGCGAGCAGCTCGGCTGCCGCAAACTCTTCGGGTGTATTGACGTTTTCGAAGCAGAGCGTGGAGCCCGCGGCCGCGACAATCTGAGGCTCATCCATATAACCAGCCTGAACGCGATTGATCAGGCAGCGAATGCGCTGGCGGTCGCAGGAGAGCAGCTCTTGGGCAACCGGCGCACACGCGTCACGGCGCCAGACGGCGCAAAGCGGCTCAATCCCCCTCTCCTCGCGCGGGACGCACACATCGAGTGCCTCGGCCTCAACACGATCGGCAAGCGTGCCGATGAGTTCCGACGAGACAAACGGCATGTCGCAGGCGACGATAGCCACGAGCGGCAATCGGGCCGCGGCCAACGAGCTCGCGATGCCGCGCATGGCGCCCGCCGACCCCTCAAGGTCCGCCACCACTCGCGGCACCAAGCCGCCAAACGCGCACTCCTCAAGGTAGGCAAGCTCGCTGGGACGCGAAGTCGTCACGACTAACTCGCCGGCAACTGCCGCCAGACGACCCAGCACGCGCTCGATGAGCGGCTCGCCGCAAAACGCCATGCGCGCCTTATCGCAGCCCATGCGCGAGGACAGCCCGCCCGCTTGAACGACACAAGAAAGATCGGTCCGTCTTACGGTAGTCATACGGCAAAACACCTCCATCGGCACGTTCAAAACCCGGCGTACGAAGCTAAATACCGCCGCCGAAATAGCGGCGCTACGAAAAACACGTGCAAAAACAAAACAGCGCCTTTGCGGCACGCAGCAAGACCGCGAGCACAAAAGCGCTGGTAGCGTATGGCGGGAACGTATGTGAATCGAACACATCCAAGACGTTTTGCACGCCTCGCAACGGTTTTGAGGACCGCGGAGCCCACCGGAGCCCATCCGTTCCCAAGTGCGCCGGTATTTTACCAAACCGAGCAACCAACCTAGCGCAGGGAGCGCAGGCCGCCGGCTTCCTTGTCGAGCACCGTAAAGCGCACGGCATCCAGGTGCTCCAAGATGCTGATGGCACGCTTGCGCGACACACCCAGGGCTTCGCGCAACACACTCGTGGTGGCAGCGCCACCGGCTGCCTCAATGGCGGCGGCAACGAGCTCGCGCGCATGGGCCTCGGCGGCAGCGGACAGGGCAACGTCGCGCTCGATCTTCACGATGGAACGGTTGAGCGAAAGCTCGCGCAGAGCTCGCGTCATGGTGTCGCGATCGAGCTGCAGTTGCTCGCCTACCTCTGGCAACGTCGGCGCATCGAGGCCAGCTTCGTCCAGCAAGGAAACGATGCGCTCGCAAGCCTCTCGCACCACGCGTGCCGCCGCGGTGGCCGAATGCGGATCGAATACCTCGGCGCCCTCGGCGGCGCACACGCCGAGCGAGCAGCCCTCGTAAACCAGGGCCGCGGCAACGCCTTCATCAGCGGCAGGCCACGCAGCATGGGCAACGGCGCCGGGCGTAAAGCCTGTCTCCTTGGGAGCCGCCGCGTGCATGGCTGACAGGGTCGCCGCCAGTGCATCCATCGCGGCGTCGAGCACCACGGCGTCCGCCAAGAGGTCCGCATCACCCACGACAAGCTTGCGAACGGAGCCCTGCGCCACCAAC
Organism: Collinsella sp.; assembly: GCA_019414425.1. GTDB lineage: Bacteria > Actinomycetota > Coriobacteriia > Coriobacteriales > Coriobacteriaceae > Collinsella. The sequence continues at coordinate 10,895 of DXMB01000061.1, read as the reverse complement.
CCGCGCAGTGCGGCATCGACCTCGCCGACACCAAGATCCAAAGCCTCGGCAACATCAATCGCCGTAACCGGCAGCGTCTGCAGCGCCAGCCAAGCGCCCACACCGCCCGCGATATCGCCGGACTCGAGCGCCGCGTACAGCACGCGTTCCCCCTCAGTAAGTTCGCGCGAACGGCGGCATCGCGACAACAGCACGCGCCCTCCACCAATAAGCATGACCGGCGAATAGGACAGCACCACGGCATGGTCGCCGGCGCGCAGCGGCAGCGAGTTTTCCAAGCGCACCTGAACAATACGGGTCTCGCCCACCGCCATGGGGGCCTCGCCCTCCATGAACATGATGCGACCGACAACCTCGGCCGTACCGGCCATCACGTGCACGCGCGCGCCCGACTCGAGCACGCGCGGCTTGGCACCCTCGCGGCCCAGGTAAGTGAACACCATCATAAAGCGCATCGTCTGGCCAAAGCGACCCTGCACGCCGAGCATCTCTCCGCGATCGAGCGCGGCGACGGCATCGCCCACCAAGTTGAGCGCCACACGCTGACCGGGCAATGCCCGCGGCGTATCGCCATGCACCTGAATCCCGCGCACGCGACAGACCGTACGCGACGGCAGCGCGACGAGCTCATCGCCCACCGCAACCGGCGCATCGTGCAGCGTTCCCGTCACGACGGTGCCAACGCCCTTGATCGTAAAGCAGCGGTCAATCGGCAGGCGCGGCGCGGCATCGCTCCGCTCGGCACGCTCGCGACAGGCATCCCAGCAGGCACCCACCTGCTCGTCGAGCACGGCGAGCAGTCGTTCGATCCCCTCGCCTGTCTTGGACGACACAGGCACGATCGGCGCGTCCGCAAACACGGTGTCCGACATAAAGTCATCGACATCAAGCTCGGCAAGCTCGGTCATCTCGGCATCAGCCAGGTCGCACATCGTCAGCGCGACCACCATGTGTGTGACGCCCAGCAGCTCCAGCACATGCACGTGCTCGCGGGTCTGCGGCATCACGCCCTCGACGGCCGAAACCACCAGCACGGCCACGTCGATACCCGTGGCGCCCTGCACCATGGCACGCAAGTAATGCGCATGGCCCGGCACGTCGACCAGGCCAACGATCTTGCCACTCGGCAGCGCCAGCTCACCAAAGCCAAGCTCAACGGTCATGCCGCGACGACGTTCAACTTCCAGGCGGTCAGGGTTTTTACCCGTCAGCGCCTCGATGAGCGCCGACTTACCGTGGTCAACATGTCCCGCCGTACCTACGATAACGGGACACTCCACCAGTGCTTGAACCTCACTCATCGAGCAATCGCCTTCTCAACGCACGCGACGAGCGTCGATGCCGCCGTCTCGATATCGCGGTCGCCCACGAGCGTGCGCACATCAAACAGAATGCGGTCGTGCGAGGCGCGCGTGACGACCGGCGTGTCGAAGTCCTGGACAAGCGAGCGCTTGAGCGCGTCGACCGTCAGGCGCTCGTCAACAAGACGCACGGCAACGCACATCGTGGGCAACTCCACGGTAGGCAGCGAGCCGCCACCGGGGGTCGACGATTCCTCGACGATTTCCACCTGCACGGCACACGGGGAGCCAGCCTTATCGAGCCCGGCGACCATACGATCGCGCAGCCTGCGGGCACGTCGTTCCAAATGGGCCTGCGGCAGCGTGAGCATGCTGAGCACCGGAATATCGCGATGGGCCACGTCGGCACCGTCCATGTAGATGCGAAGTGTGGCCTCGAGCGCCGTGAGCGCCAACTTGCCCGGACGCAGAGCGCGCATGAGCGGATGTGCGCCGCAGGCCTGGACCAGATCGCGACGGCCCATGATAATGCCCGCCTGTGCGGCACCGAGCAGCTTATCGCCCGAGCACGACACCACATCGAGCCCCGCCGAAACCGAAGCCGGCGTGGGTTCCTCGCCGCCACGCACCAAGATGTCATCGGGCAGCAGCGCGCCCGAGCCCTGGTCTTCATAGAACAGCAGGCCGTGCTTATGGGCCAGTGCGGCGAGCTCCCTTGAGCTCACTTCCTCGTGAAAGCCCTCGATGCGATAGTTGGAAGGATGGACCTTAAGGATCATGGCCGTATCGGGCGTGATGGCGCGCTCGTAGTCTGACAGGTGCGTGCGGTTGGTGGCGCCGACCTCGACGAGTTTGGTGCCCGAAGCCGCCATGACGTCGGGAATACGGAAGCTGCCACCGATCTCGACGAGCTCGCCACGGCTCACGATGACCTCTTTGCCCGCGGCATGGGTGGCAAGCACCAGCAGCACCGCGGCGGCATTGTTGTTGACGACCAGCGCGTCCTCGGCACCGGTGAGCGAGCGGATGAGCTGCGCGGCATGCTCCTTGCGCGACCCGCGCGAACAGGTGTCGACGCTGTACTCGAGCGTGCTATACCCGCGCGCAACCTCGGCTACGGCCTTGGCGGCCGACTCCGCTAGCGGGGCGCGGCCCAGGTTGGTATGGATAACCACACCCGTGGCGTTGACGGCGGGACGCAGGCTCGGCAGCGCGGAGCGATGCGCACGCCACTCGATGGCCGAGGCCAGCTCACGCTTGGAACGCGGGGCGGCACCGGCGCGAATGGCGGCGCGCTCCTCGTCGAGCTCGGCCGTCACGGCAGCATGGACCACCGCGTCGCAGGTCTCCCCCGCCGCCTTCACCACCGGCCACTCGGCAAGCAGCTCGTTGACGGAAGGGATGGCGCGCAGGCGGGCGCGCACCTCATCGGACATGTTCTGGCTATCGCTCATGTGCGGCCTTTCAAAAGAAACGTGGATCAGTCGAATACATCAGCTGAGTCAATTACTCGTCATTATCCCCGCGCGCGACGATCTTTTCCACGCGAACGGCGTTTTCCTGAGTGAGCGCGGCACCCGTCAACGGGTCCCAACGCAACGGCGTATGGTCGAGCGGGCCCACGCCCAAGGCTTGAGCGCCACTGGCATCGGCGCCAAGCGAACGCCCGCCGGGGGCGGCCGACGTAAAGATGCACGCCGGATGCAGATAAGGCGTCGTCTCCACGCGCACGCGGTCGCGGCCCATATCACTCACGAGTTCGACGATCTCGCCGTCGGCGATGCCCATGTGCGCGGCAGCATCAGCATTCATCTGCACGGCATCCAGGTCCGACCCAGCCTCGGCGGCACCTTGGGCTGCAAGCCTTCGCGAAGTATGCGACTCAAAGGGACGGTTGCCGCTAATGAGGCGAAACATCCCCAGGCCCGGCTCCACCATGGGGGCGATCCAGTTGGGTACACGACCCAGGCCGGCTCGTTCCCATACGTCGCTTGCCAGCGCAATTTTGCCGCCATCCAAGGGAATCGCCGGCTCGCCCGTACGCGACGGCAACGCAGCACCCGTGTCGGCCCAGCCGCGCTCCTTGAGCTCGTCCAGATCGATCCCAAAAGGCGCCACCTGGGCAGCCGCCAGGTCGTCAGACGTAAACTGGAAGTACTCACCCACGCCGCAGGCCTGCGCCAGACCGGCAAAGATCTCCCGACCGGGACGTGTGTCGTCATGCTGCGCAGGCAGCACGGCGTTGCGGTAGAACACCCGCGAATCGTTGGCACCCACGACTGTGCCCACACCGCGATCGGCCTCCAGATACGTCACATCGGGCAGTACGAAGTCAGAAGCGCGCGCTGTCTCGGACCAGCGGATATCAATCGTCACGAGCATGTCGAGCTGCTGCAAGATGCCCAACCAAGCCTGCGCATTGCCATAGCCCGCACCGGGGTTACTGGCATAGACGATGAGCCCGCGCAAATCGCCGGCCAGAATCGACTGACCGATGGTCGTGCACAGGCCGCGCACCGGATCGACCAGTGGATAGCGCTCGGACCCCAGCTTGGGCTCGCGAGGCACCGGCGGCGTCGCAAAGCGCGCGGGATCGAGGTCGCCCAACACAAGCGGCGTGGGCGGATTGAGCGCGCCGCCTACATGCCCGATGCAGCCCAGCAGCACATCGACCAAGCAGATAGCGCGCGCGGTCTGGGTGCTGTTGGCATACGCGATACCGATGCCACCATGAAAGCCCGCATCCACCACAGCGGCAGGCGCGGCGGCAGCGAGATCGCGCGCCGTGGCGACAATCTCTGCGGCCGGCACGTCGCACATCGACTCGGCCCACTCGGGCGTCCAAGCACGGGCCGCCTGCGCCAGCTCGTCAAAGCCTGTGGTATAGCGGGCAACAAACTCGTGATCGTACAGGCCCTCGGCAATCAAGACATGGGCAATGCCCAGCAGCAAGGCCAGGTCGCAGCCCGGGCGCACGCGCAGCCAGCGGTCGGCAAGCGCAGCCGAGCCGCTGCGCCGGGGGTCGACAACGATGATCTTCGCCCCGCGCCGGCGTGCATCGTTGAGCGCATCAACGGACCCCATCGTCGACGAATCGACAATGGAACGCCCCAGATACATGATGCAATCGGTATGTGCCAGGTCGGAGGCGGGGCTGTGGCCTAGGCTGTGCTCCCAACCGGTAAGTCGGCTTACCTCGCAGGCACCGTCGGCACCATACACGTTGGGCGAGCCCAGCGCATGCATAAGGCGATATGCCCAGTAGCGGTCGAACGAGGGCACGCCGAGCGTCATGCCCAGCGCACGGGGGCCACGTTCGTCAACAATCCCCAAAAGACGCTCGGCAATCTGGGCAAACGCTTCGTCCCACGAAATCGCATCGAACCCCGAGCCATCAGCTCGTCGGCGCATGGGGTGCAAAATCCGGTCGCGCTCGTCAAAGCGCGTGGCCCGCGTGATGCGCGAGGAGGGCCTCGAGGTCGTCTACAACAGGAGGCGCGCCCGGGGCTACAGCTCCTACGCCGGCGAGGTCTCCAAGGCGCCGGAGAACCTCGTGAACAGGAATTTCCACGCCGACGAGCCCAACCGGCTGTGGCTCACCGACATCACCGAGTTCAGGCTCCCGGGCGGCGAGAAGGTCTACCTGAGCCCGGTCATCGACTGCTTCGACGGGATGCCCGTCGCCTGGTCGATCGGGCTGCACCCCGACAAGCGCCTCGCGAACTCGAGCCTGCTCAAGGCCTGCGCGGCCAGGCCGGCGGGCGCCCGCACGACGATCCACTCGGACCGGGGCGGCCACTACCGCTGGCCGGAGTGGATCGGGATCTGCGAGGAGAACGGCCTGGTCAGGAGCATGTCAGCGAAGGGCTGCAGCCCGGACAACTCGGCCTGCGAGGGCTTCTTCGGCCGCCTCAAGAACGAGTTCTTCCGCTACAGGGACTGGGAGGGCGTGACGGCCGAGGAGTTCATGGGGAGGCTCGAGGCCTACCTCGTGTACTATCGGGACGGGCGCATCAAGAAGTCCCTCGAGTGGCTGAGCCCGATGGAGTACCGCAGGAAGCTTGGATACGCCTAGGCGCGGTCCAAGAAATCGTCCGCACCCCCTATTCGAGCTTTTCAGGAACTATTTCACCGCAACTTTCTGTAAGGGCAGGTTTTAATACCGCCGAAAGGCCATTATCGACCGTTTGCCGATGCGCCCAGCTCCGTTATAAGCCCCTGACCTGCACCGTCAAGCTTTTGGTCAGTTCATGGCAAGGTCCGACAGAATGAATATGCGATAGCTTGATGTCATTCGTTCCCTCTCAATGCCTTGGGGTCGCCAATGAGCAACGAAGACCGCTGCACTAAACCACAGGTAAAGCTATTCTTCTCGATATTCGAGGCTCATCATGACGGACGCCTGTTTGTAGCTACGGAAAAATGGGATGAACGATGCGCCTACGCACTCATGAAAAAACAAATGATCGTTCGACTCTATAACCACGTCTATGCCGACCCTGCATATTGGAATGACCTTGGTATAGAAGGTCGAATCTTTCAGCTGGCATCCGCCATTGCGATCGTTGAACCGGATGCCGTGTTTTGCGGAGCAACAGCGGCACTGCTCTATGGCATCGGTTCTGCATATTCGCTTCTCGACAAGGTGCAAGTGCTGCTTCCCCGTTCCACCAGACGCGATACGTATGAATTCGTTGAGTATCGTCGCTGGCGGGCGGGCGAAGTGTGGCAGCTCGGCCCGTTTACGCTCACGGATCCGTATCGAACGGTTGTCGATATCGCCCGAACGACCGCGTTTCGCTATGCGCTGGGTTATGTCGACGGGTTGGCTCGTGAGTACGGTGTCGAGCGTGAAGAATTACGTGCATATGCACAAGCGAACTGCCGCGGACTGCACGGCATCGCGCGCGCATTTGACGTTTTTGAACACATGGATGCCAGATCGGATAACGGCGGAGAATCCGAAGCACGGGCAGCAATGATTCTGGCGGGAGTTGCTGCTCCCGAACTTCAGGTTGAAATCACTCGACCGGGAAACGCCGGCTATTATTTGGCAGATTACGGCTGGCAGATGCCAAACGGCTCTTGGATGCTGGCTGAGCTGCATGGACTAGGCAAGTTTGAGGACGATGCCCAAAATGATCCGGAACATACTGCAGCAAAGACCTATCGGGCTGCCCTTTTGCGCGACGCGAACCTGCGTACCATGGGCCACAACGTCATTCATTTCAAGATCTCAGACACCTACGATGTCGAAGCATTTGGCGCCATGATGCGAGGCTATGGTGTTCCGACAACAAAGCCTTACGCCGGATCCTGACCAGCTGCCCTCATCTTCTCGACAACAGAACCCATCATCGACCCAGCCCGCTCGGCTTCAATAAGTTGCGGTGAAATAGTTCCTGGATAACAGCTTTTGCGGCTAATCCAGGAACTATTTCACCGCAACTTAGGAGGGGATGTGGGGTCCCCGGCATGTATATGAAAATGGCTCTAGTCCCAAAAGGAACCAGAGCCATTCATCTATCTCATGGAGCGGGCGACGGGAATCGAACCCGCGTCATCAGCTTGGAAGGCTGGGGTTCTACCATTGAACTACGCCCGCAAGATATGGTCGGGACGACAGGATTTGAACCTGCGACATCCTGCTCCCAAAGCAGGCGCGCTACCAAACTGCGCCACGTCCCGAAGGTGTTGAGCAGCTAAGGTCTAAACCTTGCGTGTCCCAAAGCGAAGGAAATTATAGGTGAGACTCCCCGCCTGTGCAAGCGACGATACCCTAGCTCCTCGAATGTGCGACAAACCGGCTGTGGAGCAGACCGATCGCAAACGCCACCACGGCAACCGGCGCCCACGCGGCTCCAATGTCTGCCAGCGGCAGCGCGTCAAACGGCAGCCATACGCCCGCAAAAAACGCATCGCGGACCGACGTGATCACGCTCTGCACCGCGACAACGCCGCCGACCCAAACCCACACCTGCGGATGCGCATCGCAAAAACCGTGCACCAGGCCCATAAGCACCAGCACGATGGCGACGGGATACAAGGCGTTGAGCATGGGCACCGAGAACATGAGGATCATGTCGAGGCCCACGTTGGAGAGCACGCACGAAAACGCTGCGAACACAAAGGCGAGCACCGCAAAGGGACGGCGCATGGCCTCCTCGGAAGCCTCCGCTCCCCCTTTAACCACATACGTCTCGCAGAAGTAACGCGAGCAGCAGCTGATAAGGCCGATGCACACGTTCATGCAGGCGAGGAAAAAGATCGCAAAGACCACGACCGTGCCGGCAAGCCCAAAATGCATGGAGGCCGAACGGGCGAGGATGGCGGCGCCGTTGGTGGCGTCGGGCATCACGGTGCCGAGCTGCATACCGGCAAGGCCCAAGCCGCAGTAGATGATGGCCATGAGCACGCCGGCGATCACACCAGAACGCGAAATCTCGAAGGCCACGCGCTTGTCATCAGTCACGCCCAGCTCGTGGATGGTCTCGGCGATGATAATGCCAAAGGCGAGCGACGCGAGCAGATCCATGGTCTGGTAGCCGGTCAAAAAGCCCTGCACGGCGGCACCTGCATCGTAGGGAGCCTGAGGCGCGGCAGCCGGTCCCAGCGGCGAGATCACGGCAGCACCCACGACCAGAACGATGAGCGCAATGAGCGCGGGGCCCGTAATGCGGCCGAGTACGTGCGTGATGACGCCTGGACGCAGCGTGAGCGCAAACGCGACGATAAAGAAGCCAACGGCGAACACCAGACGCGCCGTGCCGAGCGAGACGCCCTCGGGCAGCAGCGGCACCAGCATCTCGAAGGCTGTGGAGCTCGTGCGCGGAATAGCCAGGCACGGACCGATGGCCAGATACACCGCTGCGACAAAGAACTCGCCGAACTTGGGGTGCACGCGGCCGGCAAGCTCGCGCGCCGTTCCGGCAAGCGCCACGGCGATAAAGCCCATGACGGGCAGGCCGATGGCAGCGATCAGAAAGCCGAGCATGGCGACCAGCGTGGCAGAACCTGCCTGCAGCGCCAGCAGCGGCGGAATAATGAGGTTACCGGCGCCAAAGAGCATCGAGAACAGGGCGATGCCGACCGTGACGACATGGTCGGAGCGCAAGCCGCGCGGGGCGGATGAAGCCATGGGCACACCTTTCGGATCGAAACTAAAACGGAACGGGCAAAAGACCCGTCCCGCAAGTATATACGCTTTAGCAGGCTAAATCGCGCAAAGCGTCAATCGCGGTATCGACTTCCTCGTTCGTGTTGAAATACCCAAACGAGAAACGAACGACACCCTGGCGCTCGGTCCCCAACGCGCGGTGCATGAGCGGAGCGCAATGAGCGCCGGGGCGCGTCGCAATCCCCCACCCCTGCATGAGCGCGTCCGAGATCTCGGCCGAATCGATATCGCCCACGTTGAGCGAGACGATTGCCGAGCGCGCAGGCTGGTCAAACGCGCCGTAGAGCGCAATGCCAGGAATTTCGCGAACGCCAGCGAGGAAGCGCTCGGCCAACACACGTTCTTGAGCCGCAATCGCCTCCACCCCGCCCTGGGCCTCGATAAAGTCGAGGCCGGCGGAAAGACCGGCGATACCGTGGCCGTTGAGCGTGCCCGCCTCGAGGCGCGTGGGCCAATCAAGCGGCTGCAACGCATCGAAGCTGTGCACGCCCGTGCCACCCATAGCCCACGGAGCCACATCGATGCCCTCAGCCACGGCCAGGCCGCCGGTGCCTTGAGGTCCCATGAGCCCTTTGTGGCCGGTAAAGCACACCACGTCGAGCCCCATGGCCTGCATATCGATATGCGCCGTGCCGGCAGACTGCGAGGCATCGACGATCACGAGAGCGCCGTCCGCATGGGCCATGGCAGCCACGCGTGCAATGTCGACCGCGTTGCCGGTCACATTGGAGGCGTGCGTCACCACCACGACACGCGTGCCCGGCGTGACCAGCTGCTCGAGCTCGTCGTAGTCGAGCACGCCGTTCGCGTCGCAGCCCGTATGCTCAACGGTCACGCCCTGCTCTGCCGACAGGCGGTTGAGCGGACGCAGCACGGAGTTGTGCTCGAGCACCGTCGTGACCACACGGTCGCCGGGGCGCACCACGCCATTGATAACGGTGTTGAGGGCCGCCGTGGAGTTGGGCGTAAAGCACACATGGTCAGCACGCGGACAGCCCAGCAAGCGCGCAAGCTTGGCGCGGCAGCCGTGGATGGTACGTGCCGCATCGAGGGCACCCGACGTGGCGCCGCGCCCGGCATTGCCGAGCGAGCACATCGCCTGCGTCACGGCATCGATGACCGCCTGCGGCTTGTGCATGGTCGTCGCCGCGTTATCCAGATAGATCATCGCACGACCTCCCACATGTCGATCACCGTAAAGCCCTCGGTGGGAATGCCCGCCGCGGCAAGCTCGGCGCGCAGCAGCTCCTCATCGGCAGGCGACGCCTTCCACGCCAGACCGCAGCCGGCAGCGACCTCCCCGGGTACGGGAATCGTTCGCCCGGGAAGGCCGCGCTCGATGCACAGGGTCTCGCAGCCCATGGCGGCCGCCGTGGTGGGAAACGTGATGACAAGCGCCGGGCGCTTCTCCCTCATGGCAATCCCACCCAGGCGCTACGGACGCACGACGCGGCCGGCCTGCTCCATCTTTTCAACGATCACGTACATGTTCGTGACATCGCCCACCGCAAGCTGGTCTTTAATGCCATAGTGGTCGAGGCAGGTACCACAGGTGAGAACCTCGACACCCTGCTCGGCCAGACCCTTCAGGTCGTCGAGCACCGGAGAGCCCTCGACGGTGAGCTTGGCGCCGCCGTTGTAGAAGAGCATCGTGGCGGGCAGCTCCTCCTGCTGCGTCACGGCGAAAATAAAGGCCTTCATGAGCTTGTGGCCCAGCTCATCGTCGCCGCGGCCCATGCAATCGGTGTAGACGGCAACGACCAGCTTGCCCTTACCGGCGCCGGCGCCACAGAAAGCGGCACCGTCCTGCTCGGGCACGTCCACGGCAACGGCGCCGGCGGTTGCCACGGTCACGTGCCACTCGGCATCTGCAACCTTCTCGACCGAGGCCGTACAGCTCTTTTCCTGCGCCATCTTGGAGATGTTCTTGACGGCGGTCTCGTTGTCGACCGAGGTCACCACAACACCCTCGCCATCGAGCTGCTTGAGCGCCTTGAGCGACTTGACGACGGGCAGCGGGCAGGCATCGCCCATGGCGTTGACTTCAATCTTAGTAGACATAGCTACATCCTTTCGAAAGAGACCGCCCGGATAGACGGGCGGTCGCATAGACAGTTTTTCTTAACGCACAACGCGAACGGCAGGACCGCCCGGCACCGGCTCGCACACGCGACCGATTGTGGCGGCAACGCGCCCCTCGGCATGTAAACGACGCGCAAGCTCATCCACATCCGCCGCGGGCGCCGCGATAAGCAGGCCACCCGATGTCTGTGGATCGTACAGCGCATCCAACACACCCGGCTCCAGGTCCTCGTCGGCGGCCACACGCGGGCCAAAGAAGTCCTGGTTGCGGTAGGAGCCCGCGGGGATAATGCCCAGACGCGCCATGTCGAGCACCTGGTCAAAGAGCGGCACCG
>DXMB01000060.1:0-13430 GCA_019414425.1 Collinsella sp. | reverse complement strand
TCGTCGAGACCCTCTACAACCACGAGATCGACGGCAAGGTCGTCATCGATGACGAGCTCAAGGCCGCTATCGACGCCTACTACGAGCAGTACGGAGTTAAGTAGGTTACGGCGTTTTACCAAACGCCGTAACCGGCCGACGCTGCGCGGGCCGCATTTGGACAATCTGACGTTCAACTTCAAGGGCGCGACCAGAAGGTCAGCGCCCTTTCGTTTCACGTCACCTTGTCTCAAATGCGGCCCGCTCGCTGTCGTTGCCAAGACATCGGCACTCCCGTTGCTGGCGATGCGGCATCTGGGGACACTCCTGATGTAGTCATTGGGGACGTTCTTAAATGACTACTTAGGATGAGCGTCCAAAATCCGCGCTCGTTCGATTGGCGCATGTCTACGCAGCGTAGGTTGTCGAGCCTGGCCTTCAAATGGATACTGACTGTCGAACCGGTTCACTCCATTTCTTCAATTTGATTGGACAGCCCATGAACCAGACACGGCAAACCAATGCCTCCCATACTTTTTTGGCAGCGCATGCCATTAAGCAGCTGCGCGAAGAGCGCGGCCTCACCCAGCGCGCCCTGGCGGAAAGCCTTGGTGTGACCGATAAAGCCGTCAGCAAGTGGGAATCCGGCCGCGGCCTTCCCGACATTTCCCTCGTTGAGCCTTTGGCCCAGAGACTCGGCATAAGCGTGGCTGAGCTTTTGGCTGGTGACATTCGGGCCAACGCCAACCGTGCAGGCAATATGCTCAAAGGCGTCTTTTACGTTTGCCCTATCTGCGGAAACGTTGTGCACGCGCTCGGAGAAGGCAGCTTTAGCTGCTGTGGCTCCACGATGTTTCCCCAGGAGGCCGAAGAGCCGGACGCGGACCACGCCTTTTCCATCGAGCGCATCGAGGACGATTGGTACGTCACGCTCGATCATCCCATGACCAAGGATCACTACATTAGCTTTGTGGCATATGCGACTATGGACGGCGTCTGCTTTAAGAAGCTCTATCCAGAGCAATCGGTGCAGCCGCGCTTCCATATTACCGGGCGCGGCAGGATATATCTTTACTGCAACCAACACGGGCTCTTTACGTCGCTGACGCCTCGCAAATAACGGCTGTCTATCCGCCCTCCTCATGCGTTTCCCAGGGGACCCAAAATGAGCGTGGATAATCTCCCGGTTTTGGCCTGTGTGCGGGCTCAAAGTGGGAGATTATCCACGCTCGTTATCTGAGTGTCCAAAAATCCACGCTCGTCGTTACTTGAGCCCGGGCAGGCGGGTGTAGGGAAACGACCGCTCGAGGAACTCGGAACAGCGGGCGTAATCTTTGGCAAAGTAGCTGCTGTAGAGCGAATCGAGCACGTATTGCACGGCGATGTGGCTGGCGAACTGCGTGATGCGGTGCGTCATACTCTCGTGGTCGCTCACCATGAGATAGGCGGCAAAGCCGGGGTGAATGCGGGCGCAGTACGGTGTGCCGATGACGATGACCGGGACGCGTCGACTGCTGAGGATCGGCAAGATCTCCCTGAGGTTGGGGGCAAGGCCGCTGTAGGAGATGACAATCGCCACATGGTCGGGGCCCGAGGCGAGCGCCGTACGCACCTGCGCCTCGACGCTGCCGTAGCACGTCGCGCTTTTACCGGCGGAAAGCAAGCGATCGCGGAACATTCCCGCTGGATACAGGTTATGCGAGCCCGTGTAGATGTCCACGGTGTCGGCGCGCATGACGAGCTTGGCGGCGTAGTCGAGCTGTGCGGGGTCGAGCAGTTCCTGCGTTTCGGCCAAGGTGGTCTGGTAGAGCCCCTCCATGCGCTCCATTACCTGTGCGGGGGTGGAGGTGGCATCGAAGGGAAAGTTGATGTCCACGTCGCGCCGATTGCCCGCCTCGGTCGCCTGGCGGATGAGCTCGACCTTGAGGTCTTTGAATCCCTCGAGGCCGAGCTTTTTGCAAAAGCGGTGCACGCTCGCGACCGAAACGTTGGCGCACGCGGCAAATTCCTTAATGGAAAGCCCGCGCACATCCTCGCCCATGGCGAGGGCCGTTTGCCCAAGTTGTTGCTCGGTGGGGGTGAGGCTTTTGCCCTGCGTGATCTTTCGCCTGATATCCATATGGCTCCTATGCGTTTGCGTCGCGATAAACCAATCATAACGATAAATAAAACGTTCGGCTTGGCTGGGAGTTTTGGTCCGCCGGTCTATGAACGACGGACCGCTCGACGCCGTGCGGGCTCAACATGGGGGCACTGTCCTTGTTGGGCCGTTTGCGCCCGGGGCGTTACCCGAGCACACGTACGGGCCCCAAGAGGCCGCTGGGCTCGGAGGGCTCGGTCATGCCGAATATGTCGGGGACGGCGTGATCGAGGGTGTTGATGATGTCGATCGTAAGCGCGTGCTCACCGGCCAAAAGCGCGCCGACCTCAAAGCGGTAAGGCGGATAGATACGGGTGCCGAGGGATTTGCCGTCGAGGGCGACGGTTGCGGTCTCAAAGACCTCGCCAAGGTCGATGACGGTGCTGGTGACCGCTTCGCCCAGGACAAAGGAGGCCTGGTAGCGGAATGTGCCGGCCTTGCCGGGGAACTCGGCCGAGGAAAGGTCGTGCAGGTCTGCAAGCTCAACAGGCTCGCCAAAGGCATCGGTGCCAGGGGCAGAGAAGGCAACCGCCCAGGGCCCGTCGATGCATGCGGCTTCGTCTCCAACGGTTGCCGCGCCGGCGGAACCTGTAGCCCCAAGGACCACGATGCAGCTCTCGTAGGGAGCCAACTCGAGCGTGCCGTCAAAGGCGGCGGGCTCGGTGCCGTTGAGCAGGTCGAGGCGCGCGCCTGCAACGGGTGTGCCGTCGGCAAGCGCAACCTGAGTGGAGATACCCTGCTTGGGATGCTCGTTGACGAGCATCAGATAGCTCTCGCCCGCCCGCTCGTAGCGCAGTGCGCGCAGCCAGGGCTGGGGCTCGGCGCAAACCACGGTCTGCATGCCGGTATTGGCAAGTGTGCCTGCGAGCCCGGTGGTCGCCAGGAGTTTGATGCCGGCGAGCGCGGTTGCATCCAGGGAGGCAAAGCCCTCGCGGCCTGCAGTGTCGCCGTCGTAGCGCTTGTTCGGCAACTTATCCAGCGCGTACACGGCAACGCCCGCGGCTGCGGCGCGCGCGGCAAAGTCGAGCACGGCTCCGCCGACAAACTCGGCTCCGGGCATCACCAGGCAGCGGTATGCCTGGCCGTTCACGCTAAAGCCGCTACCGTCTGCGGCAATTTCAACGGCATAGCGCCCTGCGTCCTCAAATGCCTCTGCTGGCACGATGTCAAAGTCGACCTGCGCGCGCATAAGCTCGGAGGCGGCATGCTGCATAAAGTTCGCCTCGCCTGCCCACTCGGCGTCCGCATGGTAGAGAAGCGCCGCCGGGGTCGTTGCACGCCCGCCGCTCAGCAGACTCGCCGTACGGTTCATGTAGCTCATGAGCTGCCCAAAGTGTGCAAACTGGGGGTTTTGGCCATGCGCATAGAAATGCGGCGGGCAGTCCCAGTCGGGGAAGGCGGCCATGCTAAAGGCATGCGGCACAAACCAATTGACGCCGCGCACCAAAAAATGATCGGCGATCCACTTCATCTCGCGCAGGCCTTCGTGCCATCCAAATGCGCCAAAGACCTCGGCCATGCAGCGCCCCTGCTTTTTGGGGTCGAGGTGTGCTGCCGAGGAGCCCAGCTTGGGCAGCACGTAGTTATAGAACTCGAGGTCCCATACGCCGCGTCCGTAGCTGTGAAGGCCGCGGTCCATGCCGGGCACAAGCTGGTTGATCACGATGTCGACGCCCGCCATGTCCTGACCGCCCACGGCGCGGAAGTAGTGCCCGGCGCCCACGCCCAGGCGCGCGTGGCAGTCCTTGTCTTCGATTACGTGACCGATGTATTGCACGCCGTGCGCGCGGCACCAGTCGCCGAGCTGGTCGCAGAAGCACTCCTTATAGAGGGTACTCGCGATGTCCATATAGACGTGGCGTACATGCGCGCCGGCCGGCTCGCGGTCCCACAGGTGCGGGAGCTCGTCCAGGTAGCGCTCGCCCAGCGCCGTGCGCAGGCGACGCTCAAGCTCGGCCGACCAGGGCAGGGGCGCGGTGGCCTTGCCGATGAGCGTATCCGAGATGCCGTCGGGGCCCGTGGTGCCCTTCTCGTTGGCAAATCCGGGCTCATCGGAGAAAAAGCCCAGGATCGTCTTGCCAAACTCATCGCCCAGATGCTCAAAATGCGGCTCGTAGACAGCATCGATGAGCTGCGCCACCGAGGCGCGGTCGACCATATTGATGTAGTCCTCGTTGTAGGAGGTCTTGCCGCTCGTGAACATCACGCATGCCTGCGTGAGGCCCGCAGGTGCATCGAAGACCAGGCGGCTGGGGTTGCCGTCTGCATCGTCGATTACTCGGTAAGCGACGTCGACGGGGCTGCCGTCCTGCATAAATGTCACGCCGTAGAAGTGCTCGGTTTTGTCGAACATGTTGGCGAGCGCGATGCTTGCGGCGGACGTGGGACCCACGATGTTGAGTGTGCGGTGCGTGAGAACGATCTTGCGGAGCTCGGGCACGGCCTCCTTGACGGCGCCGTTGGCAAAGCCCGTGGGGAAGTGCGCGTCGTCCAAGATCCAGAGCTTAAGGCCCAGCTGCTTGCACTCGTCAATGACAAAGCGCAAGTCGCGCCACCAGCCCTCGCCGCAAAAATCGGGGTGTGGGCGGCTTTCGAGACAGACCTCGTGGATGTCGGCGCCGGCGATCTTTTCCAGATACTCGGCAATGGTCTTATGGCTCTCGCCCTTCATCCACAAAAACGGAAGCACGTGGTTGTCGTATGTGCCCTCGAGCACCTGCTGGTAGTACGCGGTCATGGATCCTCCTTGGCTCGATCGATCTGCTGTATAGCACAGATTATGGACGCGTCGGCGCGTTCTGCTAATATCTGAATCACGACGAACTATGACCAAATCAACGATTGGCAAGCCATGGAGATCGACGAGCTCGAGCGTAGGCTCAGCGAACTGAGCGCCAGTGAGATCGCTTATAAAGACGGCATGGCATTTGATTGGTCGATTATGACCGAGCATGTCGAAATCGACGGATGCCCAGTGCGCAAGATTGGGCAGCCAGGGTTTGCCTACGCCCAGCCCGGCATGCCGCGTGGCCTGACGATAAGGAAAAACTCGCGCTTTAATGCAGTTCCCGAGCACGTGCATGATTACGTGGAGCTGAGCTATGTGTATCGCGGACGCTGCCCGCAGACGGTGGCGGGGGAGAGGCTCGAACTGGGCCGCAACGAGGTGCTTTTGCTCGACGTCCTCTGCCCGCATGCCGTGGCGGCGCTTGGTGAGGACGATATCATGCTGAGCATGACCGTTTCACGCTCTTTTTTGCGCCGGAGCCTCGAGTCGAGCCTCTCGCGCGAGAGCGCGGTCTCGCGGTTTTTGTTCAACGCGCTCAACAGCGAGACGGACCATCGGGGCCATGTCCGTTTTCATTGCGGCGAGAGCCGTCGGATTCGGCGCTACATGCAGGAGATGCTCTGTGAGCTGTATGACCCGAGCCCTAATGGTCCCGAGATCGTCCTGCGTCTGTTTCAGCTGTTTTTGGCCGAGCTCATGGATTGCTACGAGCGCAAGCTGGTGCGCGGCGCGGCGGACGGCGCGGCGGGGCCCACTGCCCTGGTGACGGGAATGCTCGGCTATATCGATCGCGAATTCGCTGCATGCTCCCTCGAGGGGATGGCGGCGGAGTTTGGCTTGAGCCCTAATTATGCGACGGCGCTCCTCAAGCGGCATGTGGGCAAGACCTTTAGGCAGCTTGTGCAGGAGCGACGCCTGGTGCGTGCGGCCGAGCTTCTGCGCGGTGGCGCCACGGCCGGGGCGGCTGCGCATGCGGTGGGCTATGAAAACATGAGCTTCTTCTACCGTAAGTTTCACGACAAGTATGGCTGCACCCCCGCGGCATACCGCCGGTAAGCGCGGGGCGGATCGTCTTCGCTCCTTCGGTGTCAAAAAGTTTCAGCTGCAGCGCTGTTGCAGCGCGCGTCTGCGAAAAGAAGTGTCCAAATCGGCGCCTTCGCCCTGGCCTGGAGCGACTCGGCGGCATACTCGTTTCATCAGCAACACGCATGAGCGAGGAGGCACTTATGGGATTCCCCGAGGGTTTCTATTGGGGTGGCGCTACCGCCGCCAATCAGTTTGAGGGCGCTTGGAACGTGGACGGCCGCGGTCCTTCCGTCGATGACCATTTTTTGGGCGGCAGCTACAAGGAGCCGCGTCAGATTACGATCGACATCGACCCCGACCGCTTCTACCCCAATCATGACGGTATCGACTTCTACCATCACTACGAGGAGGACATCGCACTGTTCGCCGAGATGGGCTTCAACATGTTCCGCATGTCCATCTCTTGGAGCCGCATCTTCCCCAACGGCGACGACGCCGAGCCCAACGAGGCCGGCCTCGCCTTCTACGATCGCGTCTTCGACTGCCTGCGCGCTCACAATATCGAGCCGCTCGTGACCCTGTCGCACTACGAGATGCCCTATCACCTGGTCGAGAAATACAATGGCTGGGCGAGCCGCGAGCTCATCGGCTTCTTTGAGAAGTACTGCCAGACCGTCTTCGACCGCTATCAGGACAAGGTCAAGTTCTGGCTCACCTTCAACGAGATCAACTGCGGCACCCAGGACATTGGTAACCTCTTTGGGACCAGCATGATCCAGGGCTTTGAGGGCCCGGCTTCGGCGGTCCACACCACGCCGCAGGCCCGTATGCAGGCCCTGCATCACCAGTTTGTCGCCAGCGGCCGCGTCGTGCGCTATGCCCACGAGCACTATCCGCAGTTTAAGATGGGCAACATGGACTGCTTCGTCCTCTCCTATGCCGCCACGTGCGATCCGGCCGACGTGTTCGCCACGCAGCAGGAGATGAATACCATGAACTGGTACTGCTCCGACGTGCAGGTGCGCGGCAAGTATCCGTTCTATGCCAAGCGTTTCTGGGCCGAGAATGACGTCGAGCTCGTGATGGAGGACGGCGATCTGCAGGATATCGCCGACGGCAAGGTCGATTTCTACACCTTTAGCTACTACATGTCCGGAACCGTGGGCACCCACAAGGACCACGAGATGACCGAGGGCAACATGACCTTTGGCGGCAAGAACCCCTATCTGGAGTCCACCGACTGGGGCTGGCAGATCGATCCGCTGGGCCTGCGCATCGCCCTCAACGAGATTTACGCCCGCTACGAGATTCCGCTGATGGTGGTCGAGAACGGCATGGGCGCCTACGATGAGGTCGAGGAGGACGGCTCCATCCACGATCCGTATCGTATCGCCTACTTGCGCAGCCACATCAAGGCCATGGGCGAGGCCATTGCCGACGGCGTCGACCTGATCGCCTATACCTGGTGGGGCCCCATCGACCTGGTTTCTGCCGGCACCGGCGAGATGCGCAAGCGCTACGGCTTCATTCACGTCGATAAGTACGACGACGGCACCGGTACCTACGAGCGCCGCCGCAAGGACAGCTTCTACGCCTACCAGAAGATCATCAAGTCCAACGGTGCCGAGGGCCTGGATTAATCGACAATATGAGTGCCACCGGGGAAAAGCGTTGGGATGGGCTCGCGATTCGAGTCCCCACCTTAGCATTTGAACCATTTGGCACTATAATCACCATAGGCATGCGCATAACGTTGCGCTTAATCAAGAGGAGAAAACGTATGGGTCTGTTTGACATGTTCAAGAAGAAGGCTGAGCCCGCGGCTGCCGCTGCTCCGTCCTCCATCTCTGCTTCTGCCGGCGCCGACGTGCTGTGCTCGCCCGTCAAGGGCAAGGTCATCAAGATGGCCGACGTGCCCGATCCCGTCTTTGGCGGCGAGGTTCTGGGCAAGGGCTGCGCCGTGTGGCCCGAGGACGATCTGGTCTACGCTCCCTGCGACGGCAAGGTGACCGTCACCATGGGTCACGCCGTGGGCCTGCAGTCCGATAGCGGCATCGAGGTTCTGGTGCACGTTGGCGTCGATACCGTCAACATGAACGGCGATGGCTTCGAGGGCTTCGTCAAGGCCGACGACGTCGTGAAGGCTGGCCAGCCCATGCTCAAGATTGACCGCGCCAAGATCGCTGCCGCCGGTTACAAGGACTGCGTCGTCGTGGCCGTGTCCAACACCGCCGAGTTTGCCGATGTCGAACTCGCCGTCGAGGCCGACTCCGCTGTCGCCGCCGGTGACGCCATCGTTAAGGTCGTCCGCAAGTAAACTGCGGCATCCAAAGGATGTGCAAAGGTGGTCGGGTTTTCCGGCCACCTTTTTTATTGCACCGTGGGGAAGCGTTTTATTGCACGTTGGGCGGGCTTGCAAACCGTTCGGACGCTAAAACGAACCGACCGCGCCTTCGCGTTGCCGAGGGTGTTCATAAGCGGATAGTATGGGCTTACTTATTACAACGTGCGCCGCGTCTGGGAAGCGCAGTGCCGCTCATTGGGAGGAACAACATGAAAAAGAAGCTGCTGCTTGCGCCCCTCATGGCCGTCTTGGTTGCATGCGTGGTCGTGCTTTCCGGTTGTGGAGGCCCTTCGATCGAGGAACTCATCACCGAGGATCTTACGACTCAGTTTGACGAGGTCAAGAACGGTGGCGACGAGTTCCTTTCTGGTCTGGAGGAGGCTTCGGGCGACGAGTTCGAGCAGTTGGGTATCGATCCCAAGGAGTATGCCAAGACCTATCTCGAAGGCTTTGACTACGAGATCGGCGACGTGACGGTCGACGAGGACAAGGGTGTCGCGACCGCCGAGGTCTCCATCACCTGCAAGTCCATGAACAAGATCGTCGAGGACTTCTCCACCCAGTATCAGGAGAAGGTCGCCGCGCTTGATACGGTTCCCTCCGATGACGAGCTGTACAAGATGGCCGGTCAGGTTATGGTCGATGTGACCAAGGCCACCGAGCCCAGGAAGACCACGGTTATCTTCAAGTACACCTGCAACGACGACGGCGAGTGGTCTGCCGACGACTCCGTCAACTCCGAGATGATGGATGCAATGCTGAGCTAGTTCGTTGCGGCGTTTTACCAAACGCCGCAACTGCTCGACGCTGCGCGGGCACCAGAGCGACAACTTGTCATTCAAAGAGGACGGCATGACCAGAAGGTCTATGCCGTCCTCTTTTCATGCCAATTTGTTCGCTCTGGTGCCCGCTCGCTGTCCGTCCTCTACCTGCGGCGTTGCCATGGTAGTCATTGGGGCGGCACTTGGGGACGTTCCTTTTCTGCCGGCAGTTGGGGACACTCTTTGGGTGTGGTTGGTGTATTGGCGTTGCATCGAGCGGTCGGGAAAATGCGACCCGGTTTTTGGCCGAATAGTGGGTCGCGGTTTCCGGATGGGGTGGGTTGCGGAAAGCGCGACCCGGAATATTGCTCTGAAACGGGATGCACTTTCCGCGCGGCAGAATCGCTACAGCCGCGTTGAGCAACAGCCCTGCTACTCGCCAAGCACCAGCGCCACGAGCTCTTCCTGTGTGTCCACCACGTAGTCGGCGCCGGTGGCTTCCAACTCTGCGCGGCCACGGAAGCCCCAGGTGACACCGGCGCTCTTGAGGCCGGCGTTGTGACCGGTCAGAACATCGACATTGGAATCGCCCACATAGAGCGTGGTTGCCGGGTCGGCGCCTAGCTCTTCCATCACATGCAGCGTAACAGGCGCCTCGGGCTTGGGAGGAAACGCATCGACGCGGCCCTGCACCAGCGCAAAGCGCTCGGAACCAAAGTGTTTTTCGATAAGCGGAGCGGCCGAAACATGGTCCTTGTTGGTGAGCACGGCAAGCTGCACGCCCGCGGTGCGCAGGCGGTCGAGCATCTCGATCGTGCCGGCGTACGGTGCGGTGTGGTCCTCCTTGTGCTCGCCGTAGTAAGCCCTAAACTCGGCAAGCGTCTGCTCAAACATACGGCCGTCGCCCGCATACTCGGCAGGCATAAAGCGCTCGACCAGCTTGAGCATGCCGTTTCCCACCTTGTAGCGGTACTCGTCTACGGCAAACGTGGGCCAGCCGTGCGTCTCGCAGGTATGGTTGCCGGCGGCCGCCAGGTCCTCGAGCGTGTTGAGGATGGTGCCATCCAGATCAAAGATCACATGGGAAAAAGCTGCTGCCATGGGTGCTCCTGCCGCTTGAGTTGTAAAACGCACCCCATGATACTTGGCATGCGTGCCGGGCATGTTTGGAATCTGAATATCTTTAATAGCCCTGAGCCTTTGTCGTTAGCAAATCCTCGGCAGCTGCTCTCCTACGAGCATGTCGAGGATGCGGGTCGAGCCCCAGCCGGTGCGCACGCGCACGGCGGGGCGGGCGTCCTCGGCAAGCGGCAGCACGCGACCGATAATAGCGGCATTCTCGCCGTAGCGCGCGGCGCGCATGGCTGCCAGCGCGGCATCGGCCTGCTCGGCCGGCACCACGGCAACCATCTTGCCCTCGTTTGCTACCTGCAGCACGTCATAGCCGAGCATCTCGCAGGCTGCCTGCACGTCGGGGCGCACAGGCACGGCATCCTCGTCGACCTCCATGGCAACGCTGCTGGCCTGGGCAAACTCATTGAGCGTGGACGCCAGGCCGCCGCGCGTGGGGTCGCGGAAGCAGCGTGTTTCGGGTGCTGCGGCAAGCACATCGGCAATCAGGTGGTTGAGCGGCGCGGCATCGCTTTCGATGGTGCTCGAAAACGCCAAGCCCTCGCGTTGGCTCATGATGGCGATACCGTGGTCGCCCAGCGTACCCGATACCAGAATGACATCGCCGGGCTGGCAGTTGGCGCCGCTGAGCGCTACGCCCACGGGCACTTCGCCCACGCCGGCGGTATTGATGTAGGCGCCGTCGGCCCCGCCGCGCTCGACCACTTTGGTGTCGCCGGTGATGATCGCCACGCCCGCCTCGTGCGCCGTCTCGGCCATCGTTTGCACAATCTGGCGGAGCTTATCCATGGGATAGCCCTCTTCGAGGATAAAGCCGCACGATAGGTAGCGTACGTTGGCGCCCGAGGTCGCGACGTCGTTGACGGTTCCGCATACAGCGAGGCGGCCGATGTTGCCCCCGGGGAAGAACTGCGGCGAGACTACAAAGCTGTCGGTCGACATGGCGATGCGCCCGCTCGTGGGCAGCGCGGCGACGCCGGCATCGTTGCCCTCGAGCAGCTCGGGCGACCCAAAGGCATCCAAAAAGACCTCATCGATGATGCGTTTCATCATCTGACCGCCAGAGCCGTGGCCCAACAGGACAGTGCTATCGGTGGCAGTACGGGACATATCGAAAACTCCAATCGAGGACGGAATTATATGGGTGAGGTGCAGCGTCGACCGGCTCGCCGTTCGTTAGAGCGGCGGAACCCATTAGCCTCGGTAGCGGAAATATGCTGCACAGCTGCCCTCGGAACTCACCATGCAGGGGCCGATGGGATGCTCGGGTGTACAAGCGCGGCCGAACAGAGGGCAGTCGCTCGGCGTAATGGCCCCGCGCAGCACGTCGCCGCAGCGGCACCCACGCGGCTCGACCGTCGCCTCAACGGGCACGTCAAAGCGGGCGCCGGCATCAAAGCGCGCGAATTCGGGTCGGATGGAAAGACCCGAAGCCGCAATCGGCCCCAGCCCGCGCCACGTGGTGTCGCATGGCTCAAACACCTGCTCGACCAGCTGGCGCGCTACGGGATTGCCGTCTGCATTGACGCCACGGCGGTAGGCGTTGTCGATTGCGGGCCTGTGCTCGACAATCATCTGGACCAGCATGCAGATACCCTGCAAGATATCGACCGGCTCAAACCCGGTGACTACGCCGGGGGTCTCGAACTCATCGACCAAAAACCCAAAGGGTGCCAGGCCTGTGATGGTAGCGACGTGACCAGGCAGGATAAAGCCGTCGATGGCGGTCTCGGGGTCGTTGGAGATCGCACGCAGAGCCGGCGGCGTGGTCTTGTGAGCACAGTAGACCGAGAAGTTCTGGAGCCCGCGCGCGTCGGCCTCCAGGATAGCGGCGGCAATGGTGGGCGTTGTGGTCTCAAAGCCGACGCCCATAAAGATGACCGGGCGTTCGGGATTTTGCTCGGCAATGTCGAGTGCGTCGAGCGGAGAGTAGACGATGCGGATGTCGCGCCCCGCCGCCTTTTGCGCGGCAAGCGAGGTGGACGATCCGGGCACGCGCATCATGTCGCCAAAGGTGGTGATGATGGCGCCGTCCATGTTGGAAAGCGCGATTGCGTGATCGATGTCGCGGTTGGCGGTGACGCAAACGGGGCACCCCGGGCCGCTTAGCAGTTTGAGCCCCGTCGGCATAATGGAGCGAAAGCCATAGCGGCCAATGCTCACGGTATGCGTACCGCAGACTTCCATAAGGTTGATGCTGCGGTTGCCGACAAGCTCATGAATACGATCGATGAGCTCGCGGGCCAGCTTGGGGTCGCGAAATGCCGAAAAGTCGATACCGGAGCGAACCGGCTGCGCCGCCGCCACTAGTATGCCTCGGCTGGGTTGGTGGCGAGTTGGTCCTCTTTGGCCAGCTCGGTCATGGTATTGACGAGCTCGAGTGTCTCTTGGGCTTCCTGCTCGTCGACAATCTGAATGCCAAAGCCGGCGTGCACGAGAATATAGTCGCCTACCTGTGCCGTCGGCACGAGGCGCAGCGAAACGGGGCGCTCGATGCCCATCATGTCGACGGTCGCCTTAAGGTCGTCGTCGCGTTTGACCACTTTACCGGGAACGGCAAGGCACATAATGTTCCCCTTTTATACGTTTTGCGCTGGATAGGCGCCTAATTACCCATCAGTTGATGGTAGCGCTCGCGGGAGTCACGAGCAAACGCGTTACACCTGTGAGACGGCGGCGCGCAGGCTGGCAAAACAGCCTATCGCAACGCCGTCTGCGCGAGGCGAGCGCGAGCGATGGCGGCCTGACCGTAGGCGATGCAGCCGTCGTTGGCGGGTACAGCGTGGGGGACCAAGACGGCAAGACCGGCGTCTTTGAGTTCGTGGGTAAGGAGCTGAAGCAAAAGCCGGTTCATGAACACACCGCCCGAGAGCGCGACGGTATCGAGGCCTTCGCGCGCGCAGATTTCGCGTGCGATTCGTGCCGAAGAGCGCACGATGGCGATATGGAAGTCGAGCGCGAGCCTGTCGGCCGGCGCGCCTGCCTCGATTCCATTCAGAAGAGCTTCGATGAGCGGTTGGGGGTCCAAGATGGGGGAGTCGTCGGCAGACGTGAATACGCCCGTATGATTGCCGTCGAGACGAACGGTCTTACCGTCGAGCGCGCGCCAGGCGGCGGCTTCGAGTTCTATGGCGGGTTCGCCTTCGTAGGTTGCCTTGTCGCAGATGCCCAGAATCGCTGCCGCGGCATCAAAGAGACGACCCATGCTGCTGGTACGCGGGCTGTTGATGCCGCGCTCGATCATGGTGGCTGTCACGCTGC
>DXMB01000006.1:0-47565 GCA_019414425.1 Collinsella sp. | reverse complement strand
GCGATTGGCGAAAATACGTTGGTGAAAATGGTGAAAAATATATTGACGCTAACACAGGTCGAACCCCGTGACCCCGGACTCGTACACGCACCTGGCCTTTGGGTCCACGGACCGGACCCACGCCGCGACTGCCCCGGCGTCGTAGCCGAAGGTCGCGCAGCGCACCTCCCCGGTCATGACGTCGAGGGAGACTGCCTTTATCGAGCGGGCGTGGACGTCGAGGCCGACGAAGGTGGTAGTATCGAGCATGGGAGCCCCTTCCATGAATGCGGCGTGGCCGCCGCGGCTGAATTAGACACTCACCATTGTCGGCCTAATCCGCGGCCTTTCATGCAGCAGGGGCTCTCAATGTTTTTATGTCCTGCTCATATCGTCTGTAATCGGAACAGGTACGATTCTGCAAGCGTACCGGCATTTCAACGATTGCAGTATAAACGAAAAACCGCAGGTTGTAGACGAGTTTGGCGTGTTTCAAGGGCGCGGTAAGCATTTGCCGTTCCAAGCGATGTTGCGAACGCAGACTGGTGATTGCTTGCTGGCTTGTGGTGGTGTTTGGGTTGCTAAGCGAGGGCTGCTTGTTGCGTGGGTTGGTTTTATTGGTGTGGGTTTGGACACTGTATGGAGATGACGATGGCTGGAGCGGGGTAGGGAGTTGTGACGCGGATTGGGGATGCTGGGTGGCTGGCCGATTGCGTGCAACGGCCTAACGCGTTGTTTGCGGTGCACGGCCAATAGATCTCTGTAGGGGGCCTACCCAACGTAAGGCGTCTGAAGGCATTTCCCTGGAAGCTCGGGCTTCCTGGATATCTTGGCGATTAAGATGCGCCCCATGCTCAGCCGGCATATAGAATGGACTGTGGACGTGACGATTGCCTGCTGCTGACATGTTGGTTAATCGACGATGATGGCAGCGACGGAGATTGATTGGGGCAGTCGGCATGTTCGCGAGCGAAAAGGCGGCCCTGCTCGGCGATGTGCCGACTTTTATTGTAGCGAAGGCGTTGGTGACGCCGAGAGGCGGCAAGGCCGACAAAACTATTGCGAAGGCAAGGGATCAACATGGCATTTGAAGCACGTCAGAGTACGGTTGGAAAGCTGCTTAATGACTCAATCTATAGAATCCCTCGCAATCAGCGCGCTTACGTGTGGGATGAGCATAACTGGAAAGATCTATTCGAAGACATCAAGCTTGTGACAGAGGAAGTTGCTACGTCGCATTTCATCGGTTCGATAGTGCTGATGGAGGAAGAAGAAGAAGACAGCCTCGGGGTTTTTACAATAATTGATGGTCAACAAAGAGTTATTACCCTAACGCTCTTGCTGTCTAGCCTCATGTTCGCTTTCAAGAAAAGGAATATGATTAACCACGCTAATGGCACAAAAAAATATCTAGTGGCGATAGATACTAAGGATGTTGAGCACGCGATCGTCGCTCCGGAGAATCATTTATCATTAACGAGGATCGTCGAAGGAGTAATTGCTATCTCTCCTGAAGATGCGGCTGCCATGTCTGCTGTGGCTTTCTCGAAGAGCAAACGCGCGTCCGGATCAAAAGACGAACTGATCGTTAAAGCCTTCCAATATTTCAGTGCAAGTTTCGCCAAGATGAAGGATGAGGAGTTGCTGGCCTTCAGGGATGCGGTCATTTCTGTCGCATATGTAAACATCAAATCATCGTCTGAGGAAGATTCGTACACAATATTCGAAATATTGAATGCGCGAGGTATCGAGCTTGAGGACCATGAGCTTCTGAAGAACTATATTATGCGCTATATCCATCCTATAGAAAAGCGCGATGATGCAAAACAGGTATGGTCGGAAATTGAAGCAACAGTCGGCTCGAACATGAAAGCTTTTTTGCGTCACTACGCAATTCAAAAATATCGCCTAGGTCAAGGCGACAAGGATGGAGCATATAAGAAAATAAGGGATTTTACGGATCCAAAGAAGGCTGCTGATCTTCTCTATGATTTAAGGCTAAAAGCCGGATATTATGCAGAGATTGTCGAGCCAACCAGCGATGACAGAAATGCGGAAATCTTGAGTTTCTTAAGAACACACAATGTCCGCGTCTTCAGGCCGCTTCTTATGAGTTTAATGCACGCTCGCGAAATAGAGCAGCTAACGAGCGAGCAGTATGATGATGCGATTGGATTTATTTACCGGTTCTATATTTGCTATAAGATAATCGGGGGAATGGAGTCGAACCACCTATCGGATTCGATCGTGAAACACTCATACGCAATCGAGTTGAACTGCACCCAGCAAGTGTTAGATGAGTGGAAAAATAGTTTTAACGAAAAACTGCCTTCAGAAGAAACATTTCGAATTAATCTCCTTTCGCTTGGATGGTCTCATTCGTGGCCGTTGTATAGCGAAACAAAGTTGAAGGATCGCTGCAAGTTGGTCCTTGCCTTGCTCGAGGAGCTTAAGTCTGGTGTTAGGGTTTCTGAGGCATTCACAATAGAGCACATTCTTCCGGATTCGCAGGCTCAGGAAAACTCGATTATTGGGAACTTGCTCATGCTAGAAGAGCGACTTAACGCGAAATGTAAAGACAAATCGCTTAAGGAAAAGCTGCCCATATACGCTGAATCGCGTTATGCCACTACAAGAGCTTTTGCTAAACGCTATGCGAATGGTTGTTTTGACGTTAAGAAGCGCGTTGATTTTATCGCGAAAGATTTGTTTGAAATGGTCATCCACTAGCTTGCACCGCGCGGCCGCGGCGCTTGAGCTCGTCAAGAAGTGCATCGACCCGGCGATAAGGCGGCAGGCCGAAGGGTTCGAATGGGATCCGAAAGCGCTGGAGTAGGCTCTCGCCTGGCCATAGGAAAGGTAAGGGTGGAAACCGATGGCGGACAAGGAGCGACCAAGGTGAACGAGGATGACATCATCGGCGTCGTGAGGGAGTACATCGAGGACAAGGAGAACTCGTACGCCCTCATGCTTACCGGGGAATGGGGATGCGGGAAAACCTACTTTGTCGAGCACGCACTGACCGAGAAGCTGGAGGAGGATGAGAGCCGGCATCCCGTCGTGGTGGCGTCCGCCTACGGCGCCAAGGACTTAGCGGAGCTCTGCGGGGCGATTGAGTCTGGTTTCATCTCGAAATACGCCATAGGGTGCGCGGCCGGCGGGGAGAGGGGCAGGTGGGATTCACTCGTCGGGTTCGCCAAGGACACGGGAATATCGTTCCTCGGGAAAAAGATCAGGGAGCTGGAGAAGAAGGCGGGCGTCGATCTCAAGATGGCGCCGCTGAATGCCGTGAACCTCATCATCGGCCCCGAGACCCTCCTCGTCATAGACGACGTGGAGAGGTGCGACATGGGCATTCGCGAGCTGCTCGGGGCGGTCGACCACCTCGTCGTTGGCTGCAGGAAGAAGGTCCTCCTCGTCTGCAACGAGGATGAGTGGAGGAAAGGGCTAGGACCGAAGGGGGAGAAGGGGACGACCAGGGAGTACGAGAGCCTCATCGAGAAGACCGTCTGGCGGAAGTGCCGGTTCAGGCCCTCGGTCGGCTCGGTTGTGGAACGCGTTCTGGGAGGCGTGCTGGGCGGCATCTACCCAGGCGCGCTCGAGGACGCCGTTTCGGCGATTGAAGGAAGCGAATCGCCGAACTTGCGATCCCTCAGCAAGATGCGCCCCGTGCTGGTCGGGATGAAGGAATCCGGGTTCTTCGCTGAACCCACCGACCCGGAGTCTGCCAGGGCAGTTTTCAAAGAGGCTTTCGGCTTTGCAGCGGGGGCGGCGAAGGGGATGCGCATCGGGCCTCCGTCAAGCCGGGAGGATTCCATCCTTAGGGGTGGCATTTTCGAGTCGCGCCGGCTCAAATACGCCGCCCTGGACTTCATCCCCCGCTTTTTCGAGAGGTGTGTGGGGGTCGATTCCAAGCATGTTCGTTCCTGCCTGGAAGATTACCTTGCGACCTTTCATCCCGACGGGCCGGCCGCGCGGAAAGCTATTGAATGTATCGAAGGCATCAGACACGCCACTTTCCGCGATGCCGATGTCCTTGGCATGGTGGAGACTTTAGTCGCCGGGATTGTCCCCGGGGACGGGAGCCGCGGCTTGTCGTTCGACGTCTATCCCGACGTCCTGCGTGCCGTCAAAGGCATTGCGGGGGAATTTGCTGACGCCTTTCCCGAAGGGGTCGCGCCGCTCGTCAAGGCGATGGAATCCTCCATTGGACGGGATCCCGAGTCTGCAGTGAGGTCAATCGGAAAGAATCGAGTCGAATGGCAGGAGATCCCTTTCGACTCGAGCGAAGCGCATGAGATTCCGGCTTTGGAGGAGGTCGACAGGCTGAGGGAGCTCGCCTTGACGACGCTACGCGAACGGGAGTCGGAGTCTCTTGGCAACGTCCTGATAAACGCCCCCGACCAATTCGCGACGAAGCTCTATCTGGCTTTCTCGAAATCAGATGACTGGTCGGAACCCATCCTGTCGCTCATTTCCCTCGACACTTCCCTCCTCGCGAGGGCGATGGAGAAGATGCCTCCCGAAGATATTCGGCTTGTGCACAGTGTCCTTTTTCCGGGCGACCACATGAGGTCGTGCACGGCCTCGCTCGAGGGCGAGGACAGGAAGGCCCTCGTAGCTTGGGCCAAGAGGCTCGGATCGGAGATCGGCAAGGTCGAGACCATGGAGTATTACCAAAGGATCTATTTCGACGCCATATCCAAGAGTCTCGAATGTCTTGCCGATATCTAGGATCCGCAGCTGTTGCCAAGTTGAAACGTGGCTTAGGATTTGCAGAAGATCTTCTAATGGCAGTCTTACGACAAGGACGAGGATGCCCTAATGCCTTGCCCAGGCTCCATCCAGCTCCGCCGCGCAGCTCTCGAACACGCACCTAACGGCGGCCATTTCCGACGGGGTCACGCGCCCTCCGCTCGCCTTATCCGAGGGCCTATGCGGCGGGGCTTGACTTCGAGGACGTCGTCGACTCGTCCCTCGAGCTTGTAAGGCTTGCTGAGGTAGGCGGACTAGAGTAAGAAAAGAGAAATCAAAAGGCGAATTTATCGCGAGGAGCAAAATGTCCCAAATAAATCAGATCCAAGAAGAGCTAAGGCAGATCGAAGGCGGGCGTTTTCAAACACTAGCAAATCAGTATCTATATAGGAGATATTCGCTTAACAACATCATTGAATTAGGATCCCAATGCGGCACGGATAAAACCACGACCGGAGTGCCAGACATGTACTCCGTAGGAGAGAATGGACACTACCTCTTCGCGGCATACACAACCTCTAAATCCGACATCCGCAATAAGCTGCTAAATGATGCTAAAGACTGCCTCGACAGGAGCAAAACCGGAATCAATCCGCAACTCATAGATCGAATCATCCTGTGCCACACATACTTTCGCCTTTCACCTCTGGTACTCGAGGAGGTCCGTGCCATCGATCCACGGATAGAAATAATCGGGCCAGAGACAATTGCGAGCGACCTTGATGGAAAATACCCTGCGCTAGCGCATACGGTATTGGGCGTTCCACTCGGAAAGGGATCATTCATCGCCCCAGACCGCTTCATCGAGCGAAGCCTGAACGACCGTTTCTCAACCGACCTGTCGAAGCTCCTCATGCACAGGGATTCCGAGTTTTCAGTCATCGTCGAATCGATAGAGCAAAACAAGGCAGTGGTGATTCAGGGGCAGTCTGGATCGGGGAAAACCAAGATCGCCCTCGACGCATGCCTCTCATTCAGCAAACGGCATCACTGGGATCTTCTTATCTTGGACTCTAGGTATTCATCGCATCTCGACGATGATATCGAGCTGATTTTGTCGGAGTCGGAAAACATTATCCTTCTAGTCGATGATGCAAACGGCAACCTGTCACTTGAGCACTTGCTGGGAATCTGTTTGGAAAACAAAAAGCTAAAGATTGTCCTCACCTGCAGGAAGATGCACCGAAGCGAGTTGACCGCAAAAATCGGCAGTTATCTAAATTTCAGAGAAATAGAGCTGGAGCCTCTAACCGCGGAAAATATAGAAGCGATACTCGAGACCGAATACAACATAAAAAACATAGCACTGAGGGAGAGAGTATCGGCAATCGCAAACGGAAACCTGCGCTTGGCTATCATGGCAGCAAGCCCCATAGCAGACGGCAATTTCGAAGCCATCCAAGAGCCATACGATCTTTTGAACATCTATATGAATTCTGCTTTAGCTGGGTACTCCAGCAGGGAGCAGCGTCTCGCAGAGAACCTTGCAATCTACGACTGCTGCGATCTTATTGAAGGAGACCCTTGTTACGAGGAACTCTTGGGGCTGGGGTACGACGACGCCGAGATTCGGGATTTTGCATCCAGATTGAACGACCAGGAAATTGTCACGATCCTTACCTCCGCCGATGGCGTGCTAGCCATAAGAATGGAAGAGCAGAATCTTCGCGACTTCTTGATATGCCGCCACTTCGCAAAAGAAGGGAACGGCAGTTTTGCGGATTTCATTCTGCATACCGCAGAAATGCCGAACGCGCCGTATCTCAAAGCCGCCAAGTCAATGGCTGAAGTGTGCGGAAGTGCGAGCGTGTACGACTACCTTCGAAGGGAATGCGAGAAAGCTTGGGATGAAATAAAGAATCGGGATGCGCGAATTGCCGATCAGTTCATAGTCACATTCAATCAATTCCTCCCCATACAGGCGCTCGCCTTTGCCTCAAACCGCATCGAAAACGCTGATTGCGCTGACGTATCGGAAGAAATTCTCGGCATGAATTCGACATCCGACGGATCTATGCCCCTGCAAATTTCTGTATCCCTGATGAACTCAAGCGAGTATTCGCAAACAGCCTCCGAGTTGTTCGTGAAGTGTGTAGAAAGAGGCACCGAGCGAGCGGCCGAGTACAACTGGGCATGCGGGCCGGACGGCGCTTTCGCTTACGATCTCGATCGTACGGGATTCGATTTGGAAAACAGCAAACTCAATGCCCTCGCTCAAAAATATCAACAATCGCATTCCCGCAATGTTGCAGCATGTCTGATCGTCTTGACGAGTTCATACCTCTCTTCAAGGGCCCAGCGCGTTTGTCAAAACGGCATAACGTACACATACAACACTTTGACCTTCAATTTCACATCAGAGCTGGCCGAGCTCCACGCCCATTGCTTCCGGGCGCTCTCCGTTCTGGTCGAAACCGAATTCAGCAGGCAAGTTAAATCCACTTTTCGGCAGCACTTCTCGTTCTATGGCAAAGAACCTGAAGCGGAGTACGCAGAAAACATGTATTCGGTACTCTCGAGGATTGAAGAGCTATTCCCCAAATATATAACCGAAGATTCGACAATCGATCTCTTATGCAGCTTAAGCATCAACCAGATTTACGAAACATGCGCGCAGAATCCCCCTCTGAGCCTCGATGGGTTCCGCCAGAGCGCATTCGACGCACTTGGTCTGGAGAACTCCGAGTCTCTCGTAGAGAAAGAACCGAGGATATCCGCGGAAGAGTTACCGCTAGAACGACTGACCGAAGCCCTGGGAAAGCTAGCCGAAGATTATGAGATTTCCGATAAAGAGTGGGAGTCGGGCAGGGCTATCGGAAAAGTCCTTCTGGAAATCGCCAAAAGGACCCCAGATACTGCCTCAAGCATAATCGCACGCAATATCGCTTCGTCGCCCTCGACGATCCCTGTCCCGTACGAAGCACTTGATCATCTTGCTGAAACCATCGGCAGGAAGGTCCTTAGAAACGAGCTGGGCGCGGTGATCGACGTGAGTGACCATCCGGCCCTGTTTGACTATCTTGATTTGCTAGCAATAAAGAACGGGCCCGACAAGGAGGAGCTCGACGAAATTCTCGCAAGACTCGATGACGGCAGAACGCATCTCTGCTTGGAAGATTTGGAGATAGTCGAGCCAAAGCATCCTGGCTATATCCTCAAATATGCTTCTTGGCTTTCCGAACATATACACAATGATGGGGTTTGGCGGTTTTTCGGCAACTGCGGAGACGAAAAGCGCGTCTCCGCTCTAGATTCGTACTTCGAATCCAATCCCTCACCGGCCGTCAACCTGTATTTTCTCGCACTTGAAGGATATCCTACTTTCGACTATAACCTCGCTTTCCTACGCTGCCTTTTACGCCTTGACAGCTCAATGATTGACCGTTTTTTGGAGTACGTTGCCAACCTCGACTACCGACAAAGGCACGATCTCCTGCGAAGAATCAGCTCGTTTTGGACCGTCCAGGATGATCATGCCTGGAATCTGCTGAAAGCAATGATCGATGAAGCGCTGAGCGAACCACTCGGCAGGCTTGAAATAGCCGTTTTGTTTCCCGTTCATGACGCAAATGCGCTCTCGAGCGATATTTTTTGGGAGCGCTTGGAATATACCATCCGCGAAAGGATCGCCGACGCAAAAAGCCTCGATAGAATTAGCTGGGCCTTGTCCGATTGCAATGACGAGACGAGGATTAGGGCTATCACCCTCATTCTGACGCTCGATAAAGACGGGATATCGATCAACCATTTGGATCTCCGTCGATCTTCAATGAGCGGGTCCCCTGAAAAAGGCTTTATTCCAGCAAAGCTCAAGGAGATTGAGGCGATTGACTCGATTGCTGCTCAGCTGCCCGCAGGTGTTGCATATTTAAAACACAGAGAATGGCTGTCAAAAGTGAAGTCATCAATTGAAAGAGACATCGAAGACGAAAAGTGGAGGCTATTCCACGGCAGGCAGTAATCGACTTTAACACCTAGAATTAGGAAAAGCCTCGGGGCTCCTGCCTAGCCCTTCGACCTGCACTGCGTGCAGAAGACGGTCGAGGGCGAACCGTGGTGCAGCTCCATGAGCTCGAGCTGCATCGCCCTGAACAGGTCCTCGGGCTTGTTCAGCAGCCGCTCGTCGATGTTTGTGTCAACGGCCTACTGAATACTGTTCAGTTTTACGCTACCACTGACAGCGAGGTCGAAGTGGCTCGTTGCTATTTCGAAGCCGCGCGCGCGGCGCGGAAGGGCGGCGTGGACCCCGAGGCCACTGCCTACAAGCTCGACAAGATGATTTGGTTGCTCTGCACAAGCGACTTTTACCTCGAAGGGGGTCTAAAGCTCTTTTCAACCAATGCACTTGTTGAATCGAACCTGAGCGCTTATTCGGGGGATGGCATTTAAATCGGAGCCACTTTCAGAAAAGCGGCGCTGCAAACGCATGCCAAAACTGGCAAATTATTATGAAAGGTAATCTTATGGCAAACGCAGAGGAATCAACTAAGGCCGGTCTATCGCGCTTGCAAGACGACGCAAGGCCGACTATTTGCAGCGACTCTCTCGAACTTATTTCGAATATCGCAGAGGTTGGCCTGGACGAAATTCTCCAAAACGAGTTCTTGAAGGACATCCCCGTCATCTCAAGCCTAGTGAGCATCTACAAAATCGGAAACAATATCCACAATGCGCATCTGCTGAAGAAGTATGCGTGTTTCCTCGATGAGTTCAACCGCGACTCTTTTGAAAATGGCTCATGGAACAAGTACAAGCAATACTTTGAAGAGTCAAATAGGAAGCGCGATATTGAGTACCTGCTTATCCTGCTCGAAAGATACATTGAGGAGGACAAAGCGCGGCGACTAGCATAGATTTATGAGGCCTACCTAGATAAAGAAATTAGCTGGGACGATCTTCGTTTGTTTGCAGAGACTTTGGACAGATTTCTACCTGGAGACTACGAAATGCTTCGAGAAAAGGAAACTTTTCAGACGCTCAGAGGCAGAGATGCAGAAGTTCTTCTTCGATTAACCGGACTGGGATTGCTGATTGAGGATATCCATCGGCAGCAGTGGGACGTAGTAGATACGACGCTCATCTTCGACGATCCCGACGAAATTGAGAAAGAAGAAAGGGTTTATCGTAGGACCGAATTTGGAAACAGGATGGTATCTATACTTGGCTAGCTACTGCAGACAGCAATCTGAGCGCGCTCTTGTCGTCTTGGTTAAACTGCTCGGATCTACCAGTGATTTTTACTGCATTAGGCATTCGTAAAGGGAATCGGTTCTTCACGATTCGCATCCTTTCTAGTGCTGCCTTTATTTAATGATCGAGATATGCTCGGCGACTGCGGTGTTCTGCCCCTTAGGTTACAGACGGTTGTTTCTATTGAGCTTCCAGAGGAAATACATGGGGTTCTCTTTTGCCTTGGCTTCTCGCAAGAAATCTGCGGATTGAGATGCAACGGCCCCTATGCCGGCAGCCCCGAGGAAGGCCATGGCATCAGAAGGTGATGCGATTCCGTATTGCCCCAATGTAAAGCTCGCAATTCCGATAGCGGCTTCAATGCCTGCGGAGGTGACTAATCGGGATCGCTCGTTTTTCATCACTAAAGATATCTTGTGAAGCTCGGGCTCAATTAGGTCGTTCTTCAGGTCAGCTAATGTCGAGGTGTCGATGGGCCTTTCGCTCAGGCCTTTGGACAAGGTATCCCTAAACACAAGAAACGACTCTTCGTTTCTAATGCGGCAATCAAGGATGCTACGCAACGTTGCATTTTCAGCAATGGGGAGGGGGCAAGATAACCGGCGAATGGGTATGGTCTGATCTTTTCGAGGATAAAGGGTGGAAGTTGCGGACTCGAGGAACTCAATCTGAGCTGGACGAGTGGTTAAATACGAGCTATTCGAAAAATAGGGATTGACGAGGGCTTGAAAGCAATCGTCCAACAATGGCAGTAGGATAGTCAAGATGCCGCCTTTCTCCAGCATGTCTCTATCCAATCGCGTTTCGCCTTGGCTTGCATAGAGCGATTCGTATTCAGACGGGATTACCAGGAAATCGACATCCATCTCATCATGGGACCCATATGCATCCATTCCCTCAATCGCTACATACAGATTCCCATCTGGTGCTTGTTTTAAAGTGCACGAGGTAGAGGAACAGAATTGTCGTACGAGTTCATCCCAATAACTCGATATCAATCCTTTTGCTTTTGATTCTCTTTCGATTTGTCGCGCTAGGCAATCTTTGCAAAGAGGAATGTAATTGCTCGAAAATCCGAGTATTCCAGCTTTGACTATGTCTTCGACTCGCATGGTCAAATAGATCCCGAATGCAAGTTCATCGACTGAGACATAATCATCGTGCCCCATTTCGAATGCCGATTCTATAGGGCAATGAATCAGTGTTTTATCTGCATACAATGCTGAGAACTTTGCCAAATGGTAAATGTTTTGCTCTCGACAGGCATAGTCAGTGCAGGGGAATTTGCCTCCTTCAAGGGTGGAGTCAACAGAAAAATTGAACAGGGATTGATTTTCGATTTTTTCGATTGGGATAAGGGGTGCAAGGCCCCTAATAAAGGCGTCGAACCTCCTTTGCCCCAGTTCTTCTAGGTACGCAATTATTTCGGCAAGAGAGCTGTTCTTGAATGCGGCTAGATAAGAATAAAGGTCATCGTATGCATGAGTCGCCATTTCGCTCACCTACACTTTCGGAAAGAGTTTTGCGTCGTTATTTCCGAGGCGTCGTTGGGCTCGCAATCGACTCTAGTGTGCAGCTGCTTCTCGACGTACTCCCTCATGTTCTGCCTCCACATGTAACTAATTGATTTGCTATGTGCCATTATGAATGGTATATAGCAAATCAATTAGTTACATTTAATGGAGCATTGCGAGCGTGGCGCGCGCAAAGAAGAGTCGTTGTATGGAGGCTTCCGGCAACGGCCTTTTGTACGTCCGTGACTGTTGGGTGCTATCGCGGATGACGTCATTGT
The DNA here is from genome assembly GCA_019414425.1 of Collinsella sp. Taxonomy (GTDB): domain Bacteria; phylum Actinomycetota; class Coriobacteriia; order Coriobacteriales; family Coriobacteriaceae; genus Collinsella. The sequence goes on along the minus strand of DXMB01000006.1, from coordinate 35,849 downwards.
TGCCTGCACTCTCGATCCAAGGATGTAATTACGGAAGTGCGGGGAAAATCGAGAACCTTCGAGCACAACGCGATTTTTAGCACCAAAACCGCAGTTCGCGGAAGCGAAAACTGGGGCCTGGTTAGCATTTCTTCGATTTTCCCCGCACTTCCGAATTTGACCCCTTGCCGCACCTTGATCACGTCTTCAAGTGGCTGGTTCATCGCTAATGGAGTTTTCTGCGGTGCTTGAATTGCGGTGTTGTGATTAGGGCAAAAGGCTCTTGGCTCCGGGGAGGCTCATCGCACGAAAATTCAAGTTGCTGCTGAAGTAGGGCTTGCTTCGGCAGCGCTAACAATAAGGGCGGCTCTGCTAGTCTCGGGAGACCGCGGCATTCGGCGGGCCTGCCGAATGCCGCGATCAGTAGCGGTCAGTAGCGGTCAGTATATTCTTCGGAGCCGTTTCTCTGGGCTTCGGCGGACTTGCCAACTCGCGCTTGGGCACTACTCAGTAGATTACTCAGCAGTGCCCAGTAGATTACTCAGTAGTGCCCAGCAGGGGGAGGGCAGCAAACGCAATGGGCCTGTTTCCCGGCTAGGACCTGCAGCCTCAAACTTCGCTTGGCATCCTGTAGAACTGGTGCGGGTCTTTCGGGCTTTTCCCTACCCATTCCAACAGGCCTCGCCCGGCAAGGTCTTTCAGAGTCTTCGAGGCCGTTTTCCTGCCGACATTGGACTCCCGCGCGAGGTCGGAGGTCGTGATTTTCCCCTGAGCGGCGGCAATTGCCATCGCTGCTCGTTCGCGCTCGCTGAGGAGCGGTCGGTTGTCGGCCGCGGTTCTCCTGAAGGCCGCTTTCTGTAACCCAGGACGCTCGAAGACGACGACGGTGCTGTTGACGGTCTGCTCGAAGCGGAACCTCACGCCGGCTGCCTCGCAGGCCTCCTTGATGCGCGGTATGCCCGTGCCGTACTGCTCGATGACGCCGGCGCGGAACAGGGTGCGCGCGATCGCGGGGTTTCGGAGGCCGAACTCGCTCGCGGTACCGTCTAGGTGCTCTTGCGGCGAGTCGCCCTCGGGGAACAGGCCCGGGCTCACGATCTGGACGGTGTCCATGAACACGTTGACCTCGACGGCGGTGCCGGTGGTGTAGTCGCGGTGGCACAGCGCGTTGGCAACCGCCTCGCGGATGGCCTCGGCCGGGATCTCGGGGATCTCCTTGCGGTACATGCCCGTCTCGCCGATGACGAACTCGCGCCTGATGTTCGACGTCACGAAGTACTCGGCGAAGTCGAGCAGCTTGAGCATGGTGCCGCACTCGCGGCGCAGGTCGAGGATCTTGGCCTTGGTGTTGCCGCCCAGAAGCCCCAGCTTCATCCTGGGGTAGGTGTCGGATCCCTCGCAGAACAGCTCCACCGCGGCGTTTCTTAGGCTGCCGTCGGGCGCGACGAGGTCGAGCCTTGCCAAGGTGTCCTCCACGCCGGCGAACCCGCCGCCCACGCGTCCGGCCCTGCCGCCGCGCGCGACGAAGTCACGCACCGCCTGCTCGTCGGCGTCGGAGACGGGCCTGCCGGACGGCAGCGAGTCCCACGGGCTACGGGCGCGCTCACGCTTGACGACCATGGCGCTCAGCTCCGAGGCCGACAGCGCTTTGTTCGAAGTCCCCACGCGGGTGAAGTAGCGTCCGTCGGCGGAGTAGGGGGCGTCGGCACCTGAGAAGGCAATTTTGATGTATCGCAGCCCATCATCGGCGTCGAGGCACTCGACCGTCGGGAACACCGCGGGCTCGATCTTGTCGGACACCCACGACGTCACCTGGCGCAGCGTTGCGTCGCTGACATCCTGGCCGATGACATCGCCGTTGTCCTTCACGCCGAAGTAGAGCTCGCCGCGGCCGTGCTTGTTCAGCATGGCGCTGATGGCTTGCAGTGCTTCTTTATGCTCGCCAGTGGACTTCTTGAACTCGACGGTCTCGCTCTCGCTGCCCAGGTTCATCCGCGCTGCCTTTCCCGTTCGTTGCTTGTCTCGTTGGATTATACCGTGGTCACCATGGGCGAAAACGTGGAAGCGCGCTTGCTTGCCTCTACCATGTTCTCATGCGCCTTAATGCCCTTTGTGAAGAATCGTCCCATTGGGAAACGGGTCCCTATGGAACGATTTTGGTATCAGGCATAGGGGGGCGCTATCGTGGATGTCGTCACCATTGCCTGCGCCCTCGATCCAGAGATGTAATTACAGAAGTGCGGGGAAAAATCGAAAACCTTCGAGCACAACGCGGTTTTTTTGTATCAAAACCGCAGGTCGCGGAAGCCTAAAACGGGGGTCTGGTCAGCATTCCTTTGGTTTTCCCCGCACTTCCGAATTTGGCCTCTCGCCACATCCCGATTACGTCTTAAAGTGGCGCAAAAAGCCGTGTGCTCTGCTTGATTTTGCTCAGGAATTATGCCTGAGGGGTAGTGGATTCGCCTTTCTCCGCCGTGCAGCGGCACGTGTAGGGCTCTCTGGCTCAGGCGCGAGTCGCTTCCCGTCTGAAAAAGTTCTTAAAACAGCTTTAAAGTTGCCTTTGGCCTACATTGACAGCGTGCAATACGCATGTTTACCATGGCAAAAGCTAAATTTGGGGAGGGGGAGCGCACGGTGGAAGTGCTGGTTGTTGGCAATACCGCGTATGTCGATGACGACTTTTGTGCCAAGGCGTTTCCCGGTGACCATGTTCAGGTCGTGGCGGCCAACGAGGCGCGCCGCGACGGGTCGTCGCTCCATGCGTCTTGGAAAGAGCTGCTGCAGCACCTGGACCAGGCTTACGAATTCGACCGTGTGGTCTACCTCTCTACCTATCTCACGCCGCATACCGAGGCCGTTGGCGACATCGAGCTGCTGCGCTCCGTCTTTCGAGCTTGCATGGGTCGCCAGATTCAGCTGCTGTTTGTGACTGGTCCCATGGGAGCGGACGGTGCGGTGGACGTTGCGGGGCAAAACGGCAAGGGCATCATTGCCCGTGCGGCCAACGACCTGTGCCGCTACTATGCGGTCCGCGACGGCATTCAGGCCAAGATCTTGCGCGTGCCGTATCTGTACACCGCCTCGCCCACGCTGGAAGACCCGATTTTGACCCCGCTGTTCGAGGCGTGCTCGCAAGGCTCTGCTGTCATGAGGGCTGGGGCGGACTCACCGCTCGGTGCCCTCTGCGCCGAGGAGCTGGCCGTTCTGGTGCGTCGCATCTTCGACAGCTGGGATGCCACATTCGAGGAACTCGAGGTTCCGGATAGCTTTGCCCACACCGTGGGAGACCTGGGCGAGGCGCTCAAGGGCTTGTTCCCGGGGCTCGACATTACCTACGACGGGGACGCCGTCGTCTCCATTGCTCCGAGCGATACCGTCCGCACGCGCTACGGGTGGTTCCAGCGCTATGACGTGCTGCGCGATCTTTCGACCATACACGCCCGCTGGGAGCAGACCCTCGCGGGCAAGCGCCATCCGCTGCGTGCCGCCATCGACCGCATGCGCGGGCGGACACTGCCCATCAAATGCCTGGAGACCGCGCTGGCCTGGGTGCTCTTTGAGGGCCTGGAGCTGGTGTTTTCGCAGTCTGCTCAGCTTAACGTGCTCGACTACCGCCTGCTGTACGTGGTACTGATCGGCACGCTGTATGGGCTCGATTTTGGCCTGGTTGCGGCGCTGCTGGCGTCGGTGGGTTTGGCCGCGAGCTACTTTACTCAGTACGGTTATACCTTCCAGGGTCTCTTTTACGAGCCGTCCAACTGGCTGCCGTTTATTGCGTACTTTGTGGTGGGTGCCGTGTGCGGCTATGTGCAGCTGCGCAACAGCGAAGCCATTAGGGCGGAGCGCGATCAAAACGAGCTCGTGCGTAATCGCAATACGTTCCTCACACAGCTTTACCACGACGCGATCGAGGACAAGCGCGCGTACAGGCGCCAGATTGTGGGTCGCCACGACAGCTTTGGCAAGATCTTTGCCGTGACGCAGGAGCTCGACGTACTCAACCCACGCGACATCTATCGCAAGTGCTGCGAGCTTCTGGGCGAGATCCTCGAGAACGATTCGGTGGCGATCTACCATGTTTCGGGCGGGGCATTTGCACGCCTGGTGGCAGCAAGTCCCGCGATTGCCGAAAATGCCGCACGCTCGCTCACGCTTGAGCAGCTTGCACCTCTTTTGGGCGACGGGGGTCGTTCGAACCTGTGGGTGAACCGTGAGCTGACGCCGGGGTTTCCCATGTTTGGATACGCGATCGAGCGCGACGGGGCACCCGCCGTGTTGATCTTTGTGCGTAGTGCGGCCGAAAACCAAATGACCCTCTATTATCAAAACCTGTTCCGCATCTTGTGCGGGCTGGTCGAAAGCGCGCTGGGCCGTGCCTTTGACTATGAGGCGGTGGCGCAGGATAAACGCTGCGTTGACGGCACTTGCGTGCTCAAGCAGGCGGCCTTTGGCCAAGAGCTCGCGGCGGAGCAGGCGCTGGCAGATAGCAAGATGGGGAGTTTTTTGCTCCTGCGCGTGGTACCGGGCATGGAGCCTGTCGGCGAGCTGGTGGGCGCAATTGGGTCGGCAATCCGCGAGAGCGACGCGGCGGGCTTGGTCGACGGCAACGTGCTCTACCTGCTTATGCGCCAGGCAAAGGCGTGCGATCTTCCCATTATCCGTAAGCGCCTGAGCGCAAAGCATATTGCGGTGGAGCCCGTCGACGGCGAGGGCATCGTGGCGCTGCTGCAGCGCATCGCTTACACCGGTGACGGTGAGGGGGGTGCCGCTTGATCTCGCTTGTCGTTGCTGCCGTCTTGCTGCTGATTCATTCGCTGGTTTGCCTGATGCTGTGGACGCTCATGAAGCTGGGCCTGCTGCCGGTGCGCGGGCACATGCTGGCTGTAATAGTGCTGGTGCCGCTGTGGGGCCCGTTGCTGGTGGTTTTGCTATCGGTGCGCAGCGCGGTGCTTGGCGAGTGGCTGAAAGAGTCTGCGCTGGAGTCGCTGCGCTTCAACGACGACCTGCATCGTAGTATGTCGGTACCGAGCGGTGAGGACGATGCAGGCGTAGTGCCGCTCGAGGAGGCGCTTATCGTCAACGACCCGGCATACCGGCGCCGCCTAATGCTCTCCATGCTCACCGAGGAGCCCGACGCGTACCTGGCGCAGCTGCAGGCGGCTAAGCTTAACGACGACGTTGAGGTGGCGCACTATGCCGCGACGGCGGTGGCGCAGATCTCCAAGGAGTCCGACCTTAAACTGCAGCAGCTGGAGCGTGCCTTTAAGACGGACCCGAGCGCGCAAAACCTCAACGAATACTGTGATTTTCTTGGTGAATACTTGGGCTCGGGCTTGGCTGAGGGGCGCGTTGCTCAGATTCAGCGCCAACAGTACGCGCGCCTGCTTGCGCGTCGCTGCGAGCGCGAGGATACCCTTGAGCTGCGCATTCGATACGCGACGGCGCTGGCCGATGTCGGACAGATCGACGAGGCGCAGGCCGTGACCGACCAGCTGGTACTCGACGTGCCCGAGGAGCAGGAGGTTTGGATGCTTTGCCTGCGCCTGGCCGTGATGCGCCGCGACGGTGACGAGGTCCACTGTGTGATCGATGCGATTGACAAGCAACATGTGTATTTGAGCGCCGACAACCGCGAAAAGTTGGCGTTTTGGCGCGATGGGGAGGAGGCCCGATGAGCGTGGCGCAACATATCCGAGACCGTGTGGGCCGCTTTCGTTGGATGGGACTCCTCGTGGTGTGGGCGGTCTTTATTGCCATGGCCGCCGTGCTGCTGGTGGAGCGTGCCGGCGTGCAGTACAGTGCGGGCCAGCATAGGCTGGGGATGCTTGCCGCCAACGACGCGGTGCCGGCCTCCTCGGCAATCTTTGGCCAAAAGCCCACGTGCCTGGTCATTACAGACTCGGACCAAGATGGCGTCGACGACGTCAAAGACCAGTTCGACCAGATTTTGCTGGACATGAAGATCGCCCATCGCGACGTGGATCTTGCCCTGGATGGTGCGGATGCCATTCCCTCGCTGACCTCCTTCGATCGCGTGATTTTGCTCATGCCGTCGCTCGATGGGCTCGGTACGCACCTGAGCGACATTATGAGTTGGGTGAGTGCCGGCGGTTCGCTTATGCTCGCCATGCCGCCGGATAACTCGAGCTATCTGCAAGTGATTGCCTCCAAGCTTGGCTTTGAATCGGCCGGATATGACTATGTAAAAGCCGAAAGCATTGTGCCGAGTGAGGACTTTATGCTGGGCGGGGGAGAGCGCTACGAGCTCTCGGACCCCTTTGATTCGTCGCTTTCAGTATCGCTGCGCGAGACGGCGCGTGAGTGGGCTAAGACTGGCGATGCGGGCGCCCCGCTCATTTGGTCTAATGACTGCGGTAGCGGGCGCACCGTGGTGTGCAATATCGGTATCTACGACAAGGTCATGCGCGGCTTTTTCGCCGCGGCGATCAGTCTGCTGGGCGATGCTACGGCCTATCCGGTCATCAACAGCGCCGTGTTCTATTTGGACGACTTTCCTAGCCCCGTGCCCTCGGGCGATGGTACTTATATCAAGCGTGACTACGGCCTTTCCATTGCGGATTTTTACACCAAGGTCTGGTGGCCCGATCTGCAAAAGCTCGCGCAAAAATATGGCATTCGCTATACCGGCGTGATGATCGAAAACTACGAGGACGCGGTCAACCAGACCGAGCCCGCGCGCCAACCCGATACCACGCAGTTTCGATATTTTGGCGGCATGCTGCTGCAGATGGGCGGCGAGCTGGGCTTTCACGGCTACAACCATCAGCCGCTCGCGCTCTGGGACACCGACTACGGCACGCTGTACGTCTACAAGACCTGGAAGAACAAAGAGACGCTCGTCGCTTCGCTCAACGAACTTATCGCGTTTCAGGACGAGGTTCTGCCCAACGCTCATGGCTCGGTTTACGTACCGCCGTCGAATATCCTTTCGGCCCGAGCGCGCAAGCTCATCGGCACCGACGTTCCGCGCATTAAGACCATCGCCAGCACGTATTTTGAGGATGGCACCGACCTGCCCTACGTGCAGGAGTTTGGCGTGGCGAGCGACGGCATTGTGGAGCAGCCACGTATTGTCTCGGGCGGCATGGTCGACGATTCCTATATGCGCCTGGCAGCCGTGTCCGAGCTCAACATGCACTACGTGAGCACGCATTTTATGCACCCGGACGACTTGCTCGATCCCGATCGTGGTGCCAAGGAGGGCTGGGAGGTCTACAAGGGCGGCCTGGTCGACTACCTGGAGTGGCTTACCAAATCCGCGCCCGACCTGCGGCACCAGACGGCGTCGGAGTGCTCCGGTGCCATCCAGCGCTTTTCGTCCGTGACGGTGAGCGTGGATACCAGCGCGGATGCCTGGACGCTCAGCCTGGGCAATTTCCACGACGAGGCGTGGCTCATGTTCCGCGCCAATAATGGCGAGCCGGGTGCGGTGACGGGTGGCGAACTGACGCACCTTACGGGCAATCTGTATCTGCTCAAGGCAAATGATAAGACCGTGACGATCGAGCGCAAGGAGGGTGGCGATAAATGAGAATCTGCTTGGTACTCGAGGGTTGCTACCCCTATGTGCACGGCGGCGTATCTACCTGGATGCATGGCTACATTACGGCCATGCCCGAGCACGAGTTTGTGCTGTGGGTGATCGGCGCGCATGCTGCCGACCGTGGCAAGTTTGTCTACGAGCTGCCCGGCAACGTGGTCGAGGTGCACGAGGTGTTCCTGGACGATGCCCTGCGGCTTTCGGGTGAGCAACATGAAGCCAGTTTTAACGACCGTGAGCGCGAGGCGTTACGCCGTCTGGTGTCGCTCTCCAATCCGGACTGGGACGTGTTATTCGATATCTTCTACCGCCGTCGCGTGCATCCGCTCTCGTTTTTGCAGAGCCGCACGTTTATGGATATCTTTCGCGACGTGTGCCTGGCCGAGTATCCCTACACGCCCTTTGCCGATGCATTCCACACCATGCGCTCCATGTTGCTGCCCGTGCTCTACCTGTTGGGCAGCGAGGTGCCGGTGGCCGATGTGTACCATGCCATCTCGACCGGCTACGGTGGTCTGCTCGCCTGCCTGGGCTCAAGCGTTCACCATGCGCCGGTGCTGTTGACCGAGCATGGCATCTACACCCGCGAGCGCGAGGAAGAGATCATTCGCGCCGATTGGGTGGTGCCGTCGTTCAAGGACCGCTGGATCCGCTTTTTCTACCTGCTTTCGGAGGAAATCTACCGCCGCGCCTTCCGCGTGACGAGTTTGTTCCATAACGCCCGCAAGACGCAGGTCTATATGGGCTGCGATGCGGACAAATGCCTGGTTATCCCCAACGGCATCCAGTTCGACCGCTTTAAGGATATTCCCTTAAAGCCCGATGACGGCTGGGTGGACATTGGCGCGGTGGTGCGCTTGGCGCCCATCAAGGACGTCAAGACAATGATTTATGCCTTCTTTGAGCTGCACGAGCGCCTGCCCAAGGTGCGCCTGCACATTATGGGCGGCGTGGACGACGAGGAGTACGGCGCCGAGTGCCACGCGCTGGTCGATACCCTAGGCGTGCGCGACCTGATCTTTACCGGCCGCGTCAACGTGGTCGAGTACATGGAAAAGCTCGACTTTACCATTTTGACGAGCATCTCCGAGGGCCAGCCGCTCAGCGTGCTGGAGTCGCTTGCAGCGCGCCGTCCCTGCGTGACGACCGAGGTGGGCTGCTGCCGCGAGTTGCTCGAAGGCGCCCCGGGCGACGACTTTGGCGTGGCGGGTTTTGTGACGCCGCCCATGTATCGCAAGGGCTTGGCCGATGCCATGGAGCGCATGTGCGTGAGCCGCGCCCGTCGCATTGAGATGGGGGAGCGCGGGCAGCGTCGCGTTGCCACGTACTTTTTGCACGAGCAGATGCTCGCCAACTATCGCGCGCTGTACGACGAGACGGCGCGTGCGTTTGACCTGCCCAGAGAGGGGGAGTAGCCGGTGGCCGGAATCGGTTTTGAGCTTAAGCGCCTGTTTAGGCGCAAGGGCCTTTTTGCCACGATGCGCGCTTACGGCTACGCCGGCATTGTGTGCACGGGTCCCATGCTGTTGGGCGTGCTGCTCCAGGTGGGTATCTTGGTGCTGTGCGGTCTGTGGGGCGTAGGGCGTGCCAACCAGGATCTGCTGGTGTGCATGGTGACCTACACACTGCTGGCCTCGCTTTTGCTCACGAGCTTTTTCTCCATGCCGGTCACGCGCTTTTTGGCCGATATGTTGTTTGCCGAGCGCGAGGATGAGATACTGCCTTCGTTTTGGGGCTCCAACGCCATCATGCTCGTTGCGGGCACGGTGCTCTACGGCGTCTTTTTGCTGTTCTCGGGCGCCACGCTGCTGCAGGGGCTGCTGTGCCTGTGGCTGTTCAACATTATGATCGTCAACTGGAACGGCATGAGTTACCTCACGGCCATCAAAGACTACCGCGGCATCCTGTGCAGCTTTGCGGCCGCCATTGGCGTGGCGTGCCTGTGCGCCCTGGCCGCGCTGGCGCTGGGGCTGCCGCCGGTCGAGGGCCTGTTGGCATCAATTGCTCTGGGCTACGGCGTTATGCTCGCCTGGGACGTGGTGCTGCTATACCGGTATTTTCCTCAGAGCGACCGCAGCCCCTGGCTCTTTTTGCAGTGGCTCGATCAGTTTATGCCGCTGGCGCTTACGGGCCTGTTCACCAACCTGGGGCTCTTTGCGCACCTGGTGATTATTTGGGCCGGTCCCATTGGCGTACAGGTCAAGGGCTTGTTTTATGGCGCGCCCTACCACGATGTGCCGGCGCTCATCGCGTTTTTGACCATCCTGGTCACGACCGTCAACTTTGTGGTGTCGGTCGAGGTCAACTTCTATCCGCGCTATCGCGACTACTACAGCCTGTTCAACGACGGCGGCATGGTGGGCGACATTGTGGTGGCCGAGGAGGAGATGCTCTCCACGCTCAACAGCGAACTGCGCTTTTGTGCGCTCAGGCAGCTGTTTGTGACGGCGGCGGTCATCTCGCTCGAGACCACGGTGCTCTCGGCCCTGCCGCTGGGCTTTAACAACCTTATGCACGGTTATTTCCGTACGCTGTGCGTGGGCTATGGCCTGTATGCCGTGGGCAATACGGTGATGCTCATCTTGCTGTACTTTACCGACTACAAGGGGGCCGTGCTGGCCTCGGGCTTGTTTGCCGGTGTGGCCGGGCTGGCGACCGCCGTGTCGCTGCTTTTGCCGCAGCAGTTTTACGGCTTTGGCTTTTTGTTGGGTGCGGCGGTGTTTTTTATCGTGGCGCTGCTGCGACTCGATACCTATACCGCCAACTTGCCGTATCGTATCCTGAGTCAACAGCCTATGGTGGCGACCGATAAAACGGGTCGCTTTACACAGCTGGGCCGCTTGCTCGACCGTTCCGAGCAGCGCTATGAGGAAGGCCGCCATACGGGTGAGCCGCATGGCGCGTTTGAGCGCACGGTGGTCCGTGCGTATCGCAACCATTGGGGAGGTTCTGATGACCGATAGGATGATGTCTCGCCGTCGCCTGATTGAAGTGGCTGCCGGCGCGCTGCTGCTTTCGGGCTGCTCGGTGCAGGAAGACTCCTCGACCAAAAAGGTTAAAAAGCAGGACAAGATTAAAAAGGCCGAGACCTCGGACAAGGTCAAGCATCTGCGCGATAAGGACGAGCTCTACGAGGTCTACGATGACTCGGGCATTGTGACCATGTACCTGACGGTCTCGCGCGGTAACAGCTCCGAGAACACGGACCACAGCTGGGCCGAAATCAATACGTACTCGGTGTATGACTACGCCGACATGGGCGTGGCGCGCTATCAGGTTATGGGTCTGCTGCAGGCGGGCGACGAAGACGGCCCGGTGGCCGGCGAGGTTGGCTATGGCGAGGAAGCGCCCAATGCTACCGTGCAGGTGCGTGGTCAGACGTCGAGCGGTTATACGCAGAAGAATTACAAGGTTGAGCTTAAAAAGGGCAAGGGTACCTGGCGCCAGCAGCGCTCGATTGCGCTCAACAAGCACATGGGCGAGGGCATGCGTTTTCGCAATAAGATGGCCTACGACCTTATCCGCGGCATTCCCCAGATGATGGGCCTGCGCACGCAGTTTGTGCATCTGTGGGTGTGCGACCAGACCGAAAAGTCCAACGACACCTTTGAGGACTACGGCCTGTTTACGCAGGTGGAGCAGCTCAACAAGACGGCGCTTAAGGCACATGGCCTGGATAAGAACGGGCACCTGTATAAGGTGAACAGCTTCGATTTCCATCGCTACGAGGAGACCATTAAACTCGCCGATGACCCCGACTACAACCAGGCAAACTTTGAGGGCATGCTCGAGATTAAGGGCGACTCGGACCACGCCAAGCTCATCGAGATGCTCGATGCGCTCAACGACGAATCGCAAAAGATCGATGACGTGCTCGACACCTACTTTGATACCGAGAATCTGGTCTATTGGCTGGCGTTTCAGATCCTGACGGGCAACTGCGATACGCAGAACCGTAACTGCTATCTGTACAGCCCGCTTAACTCAAATACCTGGTACTTTTTGGATTGGGATAACGACGGCATGCTGCGTAAGCTTGAGCTGAGCCTGAAGGGGTTCTCGGACTACGCGAGCTGGGAGCGCGGCGTGAGCAACTACTGGGGCAATGTGTTGTTTAACCGCGCGTTGCGCAGCAAGGCCTTCCGCAGTGAGCTCGACCGCGCCGTCAAGGACTTGCGCTCGTATATGACCGAGGCACGCCTGTCCAAGATGATCAAACATTATCGCGAGGTCACCGAATCGCTGGTCTTTGCTTCGCCCGATATCGACAATCTGCCTGTTACCAAGGATCAATATGAGCAAATCGCCGCGGCGATTCCTTCCGAGATCGAGGAGAACCACAAGAGCTTCCGCGAGAGCTATAAAAAGCCCATGCCGTTTTATATCGGCGTGCCGCAGATCGATAACGGCAAACTGCGCATCAGCTGGGATGCGTCCTACGACTTTAAGGCGCGCGACATTCGCTATACCGTGGAGCTGGCGCGCGATTACGCCATCAACGACGTGATCTTTAAGGCCGAGGACGTGCTGCTTCCCGAGGTGACCTGCGATGCGCCCGATGCCGGTCAGTATTTTGTGCGTGTGCGTGCCACCAACTCCGATGGCTATACGCAGGATGCGTTTGACTATTATGTGACCGACGATGGCAAGCACTACGGCATGAAGTGTTTTTACGTGCAAGACGGCGGTAAGGTCGTGGAGGACACGTATGAGGAGGGCTAGCGCGCTGCTTGAGCGCCTGGCGGCACCTCCCGCGCATGCCACGCAGGAGCGTTATCGCCACGAGCTCAAATATCTCATTAACGAGGGCGAGCACGCCGCGCTTGCCTGCCGCATGGCGCCGGTATTTAAACTGGACAAGCATGCGCGCTCGGGCGGTTACACCATTCGCAGCCTGTACTTTGACGACTACTGTAACTCGGCCTACGAGGAAAAAGACGCCGGTATTCTCATGCGCAAAAAATATCGCGTGCGCATCTATAACGGCAGCGACAAGGTGATTAAGCTCGAGCGTAAAAAGAAGTACGGCAGCTGGATCTACAAGGAGGACGCGCCGCTTACGCGCGGTGAGTTTGAGCAGATTCTGGCTGGCGACTACGACTTCTTGCTGAGGAGCCCCCATCCGCTCTGCCGTGAGTTCTACATCGAGTGCATCTGCAACATGATGCGCCCGCGGACCATCGTGGACTACGAGCGCGAGCCGTGGGTGATGGATGGGGGCACCGTGCGCATCACGTTTGACATGAACGTGCGTGCCGCGGTGGGAAGCTTCGACATCTTTGACGCGACGCTGCCCGCGCTGCCAGTCCTAGAGCCCGGCAAGCTGGTGATGGAGGTCAAGTTTACGGAGTTTTGCCCGCAGCTCGTGCGCGATATGGTGCCGCCGGGCGCGGCCGAACTCACGGCGGTCTCCAAGTACTGCCTGTGTTACGAAAAGACCGCCTACCTGCGTGGATTTAATTACTGGGAATCGGATTTTGAGAACCGAGGGGATATTTAGACCATGAGCACCAGGGACTTTTTTAAGAACTCCGTCTTGGAGGCGTTTGGTCAGGTCGACCCTGCCAAGATCGGCCTGTCGCTGCTCGTGGCGCTCGCCATGGGCATCCTGATCTATTACGTGTACAAGCGCTTTTTTACCGGCGTGGTGTATTCGCGCAGTTTTGCCGTGACGCTTGTGGGCATGTGCGTGCTTACCTGCATGGTTACGCTCGCGATCTCGACGAACGTGGTCATCTCGCTCGGTATGGTCGGTGCTCTGTCCATCGTTCGTTACCGTACGGCGGTCAAGGACCCGCTCGACCTGCTGTATCTGTTTTGGGCCATTACGACGGGTATTACGGCTGGCGCCGGCATGTATGCGCTCGTGGGGCTCACAGCAGTGGTGATCGTGGTGATGATTGCCGGCTTTGCGAGCCACCAGGACAAGGCGCGTGTGTACATGATGGTCATCCACTACACGGGCCAGACCACCGGCGACGATATCGTGCGCGCGTTTGGGCGTACCAAGTTCACCGTCAAATCTAAGACGATGCGCGGTGACAAGGTCGAGATGGCCGTCGAGGTGTTCTCGGACGGCGTGGATATGCCGTATACGGATGCCATCCGCGCACTCGACGGCGTGGAGGACCTAACGCTCATCCAGTACAACGGCGAGTACCACGGTTAGAACCCCGCGAGCAAATTGCCCGGCAGATGTCCGCGCAGCGTCGAGCAATCCGGCGTTCGTTAGAACGCCGGAACGAACAGGTATCATGGTGAAAGCGATTTCAATGACAGGGGTACTCGTGGTAAAGATGAAAGATGTGGCCGAGCTGGCCGGCGTTTCGAGCGCCGCCGTTTCGCGCTACCTCAACGGTGGGTATATCTCGGCGGATAAAGCCGAGCGCATTAAGCAGGCGATTGAGCTGACCGGATATGTGCGGTCCAGCCAGGCTCGCGCGCTGCGCACCGGTTCCACCAAGCTCATCGGCGTCATCGTGCCCAAGATCAACTCGGAATCCGTGAGCCGCATTACCGCCGGCATTGGCCAGGTGCTCGGTCACCGTGGCTACCAGATGCTGCTTGCCAATACCGACAACGCGGCCGATCGCGAGCTCGAATACCTCGATTTATTCCAAAACCACCCGGTCGATGGCATTGTGCTGGTGGCAACCATGATCACCGGCGAGCACCGTCGGGCGATTGAATCGTGCCGCGTGCCCATCGTGCTGATCGGCCAGAATGTTGACGGCGCGGCGTGCGTCTATCACGACGATTACGAGGCCGCCTTTGAGCTGGGTCATGCGCTTGCGGGTCGCGTTGACGGCAAGATTGCCTACATTGGAGTTACCGAGGAGGACCGCGCGGCCGGTTATGACCGCCGTCGCGGTTTTGAGGCCGGCTTGCGCGCCGCGGGCGTGGCGCTTGATCCGAGCCTGATTCGCCAGGGGTCCTTTACGCTCGACTCGGGCTATGGTGCGGCGCGTGAACTGCTTTCCGTCGCTCCCGATGTTTCGTTTATCGCCTGCGCGACCGACACCATGGCGGCGGGCGCGCTGCGTGCCATCGATGAGGTTCGCGGCATGGGCGAGGGCATACACCGCGTAAGCGGTTTTGGCGACAACGCGTTTTTGCGCGCGCTGACGGGCGGCATTCCCACCGTGCACTATGGCTATCTGACCAGTGGCGTCGAGGCGACCAATATGTTGCTCAACACGCTCGATGGCGTGGAGGGGGAGAGCGGTCTCAAGACGCTCAAGCTCGGCCATCAGCTGATGAATGTCTAGGCTTTGGGCATGTCTGCCGGCCTTTGATTCCCTGTTTTTGGCTCAAAACTACCTTTCACCGTCAAATATCGACCGTTTACCGCTATATGAAAACGATTACAGCTATATATAACTGAAAACGATTACAGTGTAAGTGTCAAAGATGGCCGGGTGCAAATGCGCCCGTTGGAGGAAAGGGAAGTCATGGACTACCGTAAATCAGCCCAAGAGGTGCTCGACAACGTCGGTGGCGCCGACAACGTTGTTTCGGCCGCACACTGCGCCACGCGCCTGCGCCTGGTGATCGCCGATAACGCCAAGGTTAACAAGGAGGCTCTCGAGAATATCGACGGCGCCAAGGGCGTCTTTGAGGCCCAGGGCCAGCTCCAGATTATTTTTGGCACCGGCACCGTCAATAAGGTCTACGAAGAATTCATCGCGCTCAGTGGCGTCGAGGCTGCCACCAAGGCCGAGGTCAAGGAGGCCGCGGCGCAGCAGCAGAACATCTTTATGCGCGCCATTAAGGTACTCGGCGACGTCTTTGTTCCCATCATACCCGCCATCGTGGCTTCGGGCCTGCTGCTGGGAATCATGAGCGCCCTCAACTTTATGGCCTCCAACGGCTTTATCGCGCTCGACACCAATAACTTTATCTACAAGATCGCCGACCTGGTCTCGGGAACGTCCTTCGGCATTCTGCAAATCCTGATCGGCTACTCCGCCGCCAAGGCCTTTGGCGCCAACCCGTACCTGGGTGCCGTCGTCGGCGGTGCGTTCATCAACTCCTCGCTGCAGAGCGCCTACACGGTTGCCTCCGAGGGCGTGCAGACCATGGTCACCGTCATCCCCGGCGTGTACAACTTTGAGTGGGTCGGCTATCAGGGTCATGTTATCCCCATCGTTATCGCCTGCGCCATTCTCGCCTTCCTCGAGAAGCGCCTGCACAAGATCGTTCCCGAGATGTTCGACCTCTTTGTGACCCCGCTTGTCTCGGTGTTCGTGACCGTGCTCGTGACGCTCGTTGCCGTCGGCCCCATCTTTGTTTGGGCCGAGAACGCCATTCTCGGTCTGATCCAGGCCCTGCTGACCCTGCCCTTCGGCATCGGTTCCTTTATCGTCGGCCTGTTTTATGCCCCCACGGTCGTTACCGGTATCCACCAGATGTACACCGCCATCGACCTGGGTCAGCTCGCCCAGTACGGTGTGACCTACTGGCTGCCCATCGCCAGCGCTGCCAACATCGCTCAGGGTGGCGCAGCGCTTGCCGTTGCCTTTAAGACCAGCGATGCCAAGATCAAGGGCCTGGCGCTTCCTTCGGCTCTGTCCGCCTTCATGGGTATTACCGAGCCTGCCATCTTCGGCGTGAACCTGCGCTTCTTTAAGCCCTTCATCGCTGGTTGCATCGGTGGCGGTTGCGGCGCCCTGGTCTGCGCGCTCACCTCGCTTGCCGCTTCCGGCACCGGCGTTACCGGTATCTTCGGTATCCTGCTGTGCCTGGCCCAGCCCGTGCAGTACGCGATCATGTTTGCGGTCGCCGCGCTGGTTTCCTTTGCCGTCTCGTTTGTCCTGTACAAGGACGAGCCCAAAGCTTCCGAGCAGGCCTAAGAGCTTTTGATTGAGGGGATGCCCGCGGGTTGTATTCTCGCGGGCGTTTCCCGTATCTGGTGCCGATCTCTGGTGCCTTGTTACTTTCGATCCGTTAGGACTTTGATATGTCTAATGCACTTGGTCGCGACCTTGCAAAGTTGGTTGCCGCTGTTGACGCTGCCGCCTCTGAGTGCGGTCATGGCGCGTATGGCCAGCGCTTCCATATTATGCCGCCGGCGGGTTGGCTCAATGACCCCAACGGTCTTTGCCAAGCGGGCGGCGTGTTCCATGCCTATTTTCAGTATGCACCCTTTGATGTCGAGGGCGGCGTTAAGGTCTGGGGTCATGCGACGAGTCGCGATCTTATGACGTGGGACTACGTTGGCGCCCCGCTGCTGCCCGATGAGCCCTTCGACTGCCACGGTGTGTATTCGGGCTCCGCGCTTGCCGAGGACGGTCGCATTCGCGTACTGTACACGGGCAACGTTAAGCTTTCCGATGCGGATGGCACGTACGACTACGTCAATACCGGTCGCCGCGCCGATACTGTGTATGTCGAGAGCGTTGATGGCCTTGCCGGTCGGGAGTTCAGCCAAAAGCGCGTGGTGCTGGCGTCCGAAGATTATCCCGAGGATTTGACTTGCCATGTGCGCGACCCCAAGGTGTGGCGTGATGAGGCTGGTCGCTATCACATGGTGCTGGGTGCGCGTCGTCGCGTTGACGGGCCGCATGTCGAGAGCCGTTTTTGCGCCATGCATGGCGAGGGGGCCGGTCGCGACGTGGGAGAGATCTTGGTGTACGGCTCGGCTGACATGCTTAGTTGGGAGCTCGAGAATCGCGTGTCTACGCCCGAGCGCTTTGGCTTTATGTGGGAGTGCCCGGGATACCTTGAGCTTGAGGCCGATGGCGGTGTGCCGGCGAAGTTCCTGTCCTTCTCTCCGCAGGGGCTCGAGGGCGGTCGTTGGGACCGCGGCAACGTATACGCTGCTGGCTACATGCCTGTAACGGGCGACATTACCAGTGGTGACGGTGCCTATGAGCTGGGCGAGTTACGCCTGTGGGACGCCGGTTTTGACTTCTATGCGCCGCAGGAGTTCACGGCCGAGGACGGTCGCCACATTCTGATCGGCTGGATGGGCATGCCCGATGAGCCGACCTATGGCAACGCACCCACCGTGGCGTGCGGCTGGCAGCACTGCATGACAGTGCCGCGTGAGCTTACAGCCGTTGCTGGCGGCGTGGTGCTGCAGCAGCCGGCGCGCGAGATCGAGCGTCATTATGCCTCGGTGCGTGTGGGGGAGGGCTCGTTGGAGGTTGCCGGCGATACCTGCTTTGACGTTGTTGTTGACGGTGTCGACGGCGCGTTTACCGCGATCGTTGATGGCGAGCTAAGGCTGGCGTTTATGCCCGCCAATGGTGAGCTGCCTGCGCGCTTTGAGATGCGATTTACCGATGAGGGTCGCGCTTCTGCCGGTTGCGGTCGTACCGTGCGCTGGGAGCCCGTCGACGAGGTTCGTAACGTGCGCATTGTCGGCGATGTCTCGTCGGTCGAGGTGTTTGTGAATGATGGCGCGCTCGTGTTTTCGACGCGCATCTATCCCGAGGCCTATGGCGTGACCGTTGACGCCCCGGGTGCGAACGTAAACTACCATACGCTCAGCATTTAGGCGAGTCGTCGCATATCGGCGCTATACTGCAGCCGTTGCCCACGATGCGGGGAACACTCGCAGCGTGGGTTTTTGTTTTGAAGGGACGGTGCCGTATGGGCGTACAGCAGCTAGAAGAGGTCTGGGCTGTAAGGGCCAGTGCGCGTGAGGCGCGGTTGTTCGCGGCCCCGCATGTGCCGGCGGCTCTGTCGCTGCTGGGTATCGTGCGTCCCCGTGACCGCCTGGTGGCCTTTGCGGATGACTTTACCGATGCGTTTGCGCGCGGCTTTGATGCCTGCGACCTGGCTATGGTGGGGGAGCCATCGGTTGCAGCGTTTGCTGCCGCGTCCGAGGGCTTTGATGCTACGCTTGATGCCGAGGGGCCGCATCTGTGGTGGTTCGTCAACTCCATCGGCGGGTTTGGTCTGCGTGTGCCCGACCTTCGCGCTCTGGGCCGCGCGTCTCGTGAGGCCCATGCACTGCTGCTTGTGGACAACACCGTGGCGTCGGCTTTTGGCTGCGATCCGCTGCGGCTGGGTGCTGCGCTGTCGCTTGAGGCGCTCGATCGTGTATGCGCCGGTAAGGCTCCGCGCAAGTTCGTTGCCGCTTCGGTGGCGCGCTCGCAGCTCAAGCGCCATCGTGTGGATGCCGCTGCCGAGTGCGCGCATGCCCTGCTCGAGGGGTGCGGATTGGCTGCGCTCGACTTGTCCTCCGTTGAGTCCGAGGTTCTAGAGCACGGGCTCGAAACGCTCGACACCCGCATGCAGGCGCACTTCGACCGCGCCCGTGCGCTGGCCGAGTATCTGGTCGCGAACGAGATGGTGTGCAACGTTCGCTATCCCGGGCTGACCTCACATTCCGACCATGCCATCGCGACCGGCATCCTGGAGCATGGTTTTGGCCCGGCAGTAGAGTTTGACCTGATGGGCTACACCGCGGGCGAATTCTTCAGCATGCTGCCGGACGAATTCCGCGCATCACCCGCCGGCGGCGCAACGACGCGCCTCTCTGCTCCGCGAGGCAAGCAGGGGAGCACCATCCGCCTCTTCGCTGGCACTGATGATCCCCTGGTAGTGGCTGCCACCCTAGACACCGCCCTCCGCAAGTAGCTAGTATTGGGTCTGTGTCACGAAAACGGCCTATTTACTACGTTTAAGCAATAGGGGTCGACCATACCCGCCATTTTTGAAAAATGGCAAGCTGTCTACCAGCGGTTTTGTTTTCATGAAATCTGGGGTGGTCGAGGGTGCTCAACTAAACGTAGTAAATGGGCGCATTTTATGGCGCGCGACTTAATTCGTTAGTGCGGCGGACCAATAATCAGCCCAGATAGTCTACTTTGCATTGATGCTGGCGATGAGGTCGTTGGCTTTGGTGGCAATGACTTGGTTTATGTCGGCCTGCAGCTCCTCGTAGACCGCGATGGCGCGTTCGCCGGCGGGGGTGAGCGTGGATCCGCGGGCGCCGTCGCGCTCGATGAGCTTGCAGCCCAGCTGGCCTTCGGCTTCGTTCACAATGCGCCAGGCCTTGGAATATGCCATGCTCATGCTCTTGGCGGCACGGTTGAGCGAGTGCTCGCGGGCGATACCTTGCAGCAGCAAGACGCAGCCGTGGCCGAAGACGCCCGGCAGATCCTTGTCGCACGCTTGAATGACCAGCTTTGCCGTCGTCTTGTACTTCATACGCTCCACGTCTCCCCGCTAAAGTGTTTGCTGGGTAAACGCAAAGCCTGCGTCAAACCCTCGTGTGCTCTTCTTAAATCATGCATTGTAGCAGTCAAAGTGCGTTAAGATACTTCCCCAGTATTGGGCGCCCAAGGTTGGGCTGGGTCCTACGAGGCCTGCAGCCGACCGGTCGCATGGAAAAAGGAGAAACATGGCTACGTTCTTTCCCGGTGAGTCCCACACGTTTTCGGAGTATCTGCTGGTCCCTGGTTACTCGTCCTCGCAGTGCATCCCCAACAACGTCTCTCTCAAGACGCCGCTAACCCGCTTTAAGCGCGGTGAGAAGCCGGCAATCACCCTGAACATCCCCATGGTTTCCGCCATCATGCAGTCCGTCTCGGGCGTCGACATGGGTGTCGCGCTCGCTACCGAGGGTGGCCTGTCCTTCATCTACGGTTCCCAGAGCGCCGAGTCCGAGGCCGCTATGGTCAAGGCCGTCAAGGATCACAAGGCCGGCTTCGTTCAGTCCGATTCCACGCTGACCCCTGACATGACCATGGAGCAGGTTATCGAGCTCAAGGAGAAGACCGGTCACTCCACCATGCCGGTTACCGACGACGGTACCCCCAAGGGCAAGCTCCTGGGCATCGTCACCAGCCGTGACTATCGCCCCAGCCGCGATGACCACCAGAAGAAGGTCGCCGAGTTCATGACCCCGCGTGAGCAGCTCATCGTGGGCGACAAGAACATCAGCCTCAAGGTTGCCAACGACGTCATCTGGGACAACAAGCTCAACGCCCTGCCCATCGTCGACGACAACGATCACCTCATGGGCATCGTCTTCCGCAAGGACTACGACAGCCACAAGACCAACCCCAACGAGCTGCTCGATAACGACAAGCGCTACATGGTCGGCGCCGGTATCAACACCCGCGACTATGCCGAGCGCGTGCCGCTGCTCATCGAGGCCGGTGCCGATGTCCTGTGCATCGACTCGTCCGAGGGCTTCAGCGAGTGGCAGAAGCGCACCATCGAGTGGATCCGCGCCAACTACGGCGAGGACGTCAAGGTCGGTGCCGGTAACGTCGTCGACGCCGAGGGCTTCCGCTTCTTGGCCGACTGCGGTGCCGACTTCATCAAGGTCGGTATCGGCGGCGGCTCCATCTGCATCACCCGCGAGACCAAGGGCATCGGCCGTGGCCAGGCCACTGCGCTGATTGACGTCTGCCGCGCTCGTGACGAGTACTACGAGGAGACCGGCATCTACGTGCCCGTGTGCTCCGACGGCGGCATCGTCTACGACTACCACATGACGCTCGCCCTTGCCATGGGTGCCGACTTTATGATGCTGGGCCGTTACTTCGCCCGCTTCGACGAGAGCCCGACCGAGCGCGTCAACGTGAACGGCCAGTACATGAAGGAGTACTGGGGCGAGGGTTCTGCTCGTGCCCGCAACTGGCAGCGCTACGACCTGGGCGGCGCCGCGAAGCTCAGCTTCGTCGAGGGCGTCGACTCCTACGTTCCCTACGCCGGCTCCCTCAAGGACGGCGTGGGCGGCACGCTCTACAAGGTCAAGTCCACGATGTGCAACTGCGGCGCCCTCTCGATCCCCGAGCTCCAGGAAAAGGCGCGCCTGACGCTGGTCAGCTCCACCTCCATCGTCGAAGGCGGCGCCCACGATGTAGTCGTCAAGGACTCTCAGCAGTCCGTATCTTATCGATAAGGTAAGAGCCTCACATAAAGGTTGAGTATCAACCACGTTATTTAGATAAAGCGAGATGCCGGCAAGTCGCAGGCATCTCGCTTGTCGTATTTGCTATCATCATGCGAGTTAACCTTAGGGTCGGGCGGCTTAGCTTTGTTCGCTACAAGTTCCGCACGCAAAGAAGAGCACTTAATGTGCTCTTCGTCTTGCGCAGGACTGTCCGCAGTAGCGAATAAAGCTAAGCCGACCGACCCCAGCTAAGATTAAAGGAGCTGATATGTGCGATTGCACAGATCATAAGGACGAGATTCCTGCCTACGACGCGCAGGCCATTGAGTCCCGGTGGATGAAGGCGTGGGACGACGAGAACCTCTTCGCGGTCGACACCGATGCCACCAAGCCCAAGAAATACGTGCTCGAGATGTTCCCGTATCCGTCGGGCGACCTGCACATGGGCCACGCGCGCAACTACACCATCGGCGATGCCATGGCCCGTCAGGCCCGTATGCGCGGCTTTGACGTGCTGCACCCCATCGGCTTTGACGCCTTTGGCCTGCCCGCCGAGAACGCCGCCATCAAGCACAACACGCAGGCTGCCGCCTGGACGTATAAGAACATGGACCAGGCGCTCGCCACGATGAGGCGCATGGGCTTCTCCTACGACCTGGATCGCACCGTTAAGACCTGCAGCCCCGACTATTATCGCTGGGGTCAGTGGATCTTTGAGAAGATGTGGGAAAAGGGTCTGGTCTATCGCAAGAAGAACCCGGTTAACTGGTGCCCCACCTGCAAGACCGTTCTTGCCAACGAGCAGGTGACCGAGGGCAAGTGCTGGCGTTGCGGCACTGAGCCCGAGAAGCGCGACCTTGAGCAGTGGTACTACAAGATCACCGAGTACTCCCAGGAGCTTCTCGACGACCTGGATAAGCTCCCCGGCTGGCCCGAGCGCGTCAAGCAGATGCAGGCCAACTGGATCGGCCGCTCCGAGGGCGCCGAGGTCGACTTTACCCTGTGCGACGCCGATGGCGAGCCCATCGAGGGCGACGAGGGTAAGATCACCGTCTTCACCACGCGTGCCGATACGCTCTTCGGTGTCTCCTTCTTTGTCTTGGCCCCCGAGTACGCTCGTCTGCACGAGCTCGTCGAGGGCACGGAGTACGAGGAGGCCGTCACCAAGATCGTCGAGGACTCCAAGCATATCTCCGCCGTCGAGCGTGCCCAGGGCACCCTCGAGAAGCACGGTGCCTTTACCGGCCGCTACGTGGTGAACCCCGTCAACGGCGAGAAGGTCCCCGTGTGGGTTGCCGATTATGTCGTTGCCGACTACGGCACCGGCGCCGTCATGGCCGTTCCCTGCGGCGACCAGCGCGACTTTGAGTTTGCCCGCAAGTACGACCTGCCGATCGTGCCGATCATCCTGGACGATGACGATCGCGCTGCCGTCGAGGCCAGCGGCGAGACCATCGATACCTTCCATGCCGAGACCGTCGACTGGGATTGCGCCCACGCTGCCGAGGGCACGCTGGTCCAGTCCGGCAAGTACACCGGCATGCGCGGCGGTAAGCACTCCGAGGGCGAGGCTGCCATCGTGGCCGACCTCGAGGCCATGGGCTGCGGTCGTCGCAAGGTCGAGTTCCGCCTGCGCGACTGGCTCATCAGCCGCCAGCGCTATTGGGGCAACCCCATCCCGGCCATCCACTGCGAGCACTGCGGCATCGTGCCCGTGCCCGAGGATCAGCTGCCGGTGACGCTGCCCGAGAACCTGGACCTGGGCGCTGGCGAGACCCTCGCCGAGTGCAAGGACTTCTACGAGACCACCTGCCCGGTCTGCGGCCGCCCGGCTAAGCGCGAGACCGATACCATGGACACCTTCACCTGCTCCAGCTGGTATTACCTGCGCTATACCGATCCGCACAACACCGAGCTGCCCTTCTCCCGCGAGGCGGCAGACCGTTGGATGCCCGTCGATAACTACATCGGCGGCATCGAGCACGCCATTCTGCACCTGCTCTACAGCCGCTTCTTTACCAAGGCGCTGCGCGACCTGGGCCTGCTGACCGTGGACGAGCCCTTCACCAACTTGCTGTGCCAGGGCATGGTCAAGGACGAGAACGGCGACACCATGTCCAAGTCCAAGGGCAACGTCGTGCCCCCGAGCTCGGTTATCGAGCCCTACGGCGCCGACACCATGCGTCTGGCGATTCTGTTTATCGCCCCGCCCGAGAAGGACTTCGACTGGGATTCCAAGGCCGTCGAGGGCGCCAACCGCTTTATCAAGCGCGCCTGGCGTATCGTGTGGCAGCTCGTCCAGTCCGGCGACGCCAACGTGGCCTTCGACAAGTCCGTGCTCGACGAGACCGCGATGAAGCTCTACCGCGAGCGTCACCGCACCATCGCCAAGTGCACCGAGGACTTCGATCGCGGCCAGTTCAACACCGCGATCTCGGCCGTCATGGAGCTCGTCAACGCGGCGAGCGCCTACCTCAACGCCACCGAGGGCGCTGACCGCGACAAGGCCCTGTGCTACGGCGTGGCCAAGGACATCGTGAGCGTCCTGGCGCCCATCTGCCCGTTCTGGGCCGACGAGCTGTGGCACGAGGCACTCGGCTGCGAGGGCAACGCCTACACCGCCGCCTGGCCCGAGTTTGACCTGGCCGAGTCCATTGAGGACACGGTGCAGATCGTCGTCCAGGTGCTCGGCAAGGTCCGAGGCCGCATCGACGTGGCCCGTGATGCCTCCAATGAGGATATGCAGGCTGCCGCCGAGGCCGCTGTCGCCAAGTGGCTCGAGGGCAAGACGGTCGTCAAGGCCATCTGCGTGCCCGGCAAGCTGGTCAACCTGGTGGTTAAGTAAGCACTTCGAGCATAACTGACGCATAAAAGACGAGGGACGATCCAGCCGGGTCGTCCCTCGTCTTGCGTTCTATGCCTGCTTGGCTTGTGCCGGGCGTCACCCTCTACGGAATGTGTACCAAGTCCCTAAAGTAGACATTGCTGCCTTGCTCCTCAAACATCCAGATGTTGAGGTAGATGTCGTTGAGGTCGTTGTTCACATCAAGGTCCGGGTCGTCGAAGGTTCCTACAAAGGTGAGCATCGCGGTCGCTTCTTCGCCTGCGGCGACGGGCTGGCGCATGTGCACGTCGCGGACGACACCGTTGACGTAGGCATAAGCATCAACATCGCCAAACATCATGTCGACATCGGTGTTGTTTGTCACCGCAAAGACCAACACGGCGTCTCCGTAGCCATCCGTGTCCTTGCCCACGCAGGTAACATGGATGTTCTCGTCTGCCTCAAGGTCGATGGGAAACTGTTCTTGGGGGTCGGGACCTAAGCCCTGGGGGTCCACTATATCTTCGTCAATTTTGTCGAACTGCTCCGAAGGCGTCGTTTTCTCGATGGCTTTGGTGCTGCCGAGATCCGCCTCGCATGGTCCGGTTTTACCATCGACGCTGCTGCAGCCCGCCAGAGCGAACGAGCAGGCAGCGACGACGAGCGCGGTCGCGCAGAGGGTGCCTAGGCGTTCCATGGATCCTCCTTGCCGTAGAGATACTGGAAGGTCGTGCGGTCAATGCGTGCGGCAGGCTTTCTCTCTACAGAATGCCTCTTAGCTCTAGTCTGACCGACGTACGCCCAGGGATGGAATGCCCATAGGGCCCGATTCGGTCGGCGCGCTGGGACGCATGGCCCGTTTTGGGGGTTTTGGGTGGGCGCCGCGCAGGTGTCTTCGCCTAATTGTCCTATTCTTGTGGAGAAGCTGTGGGCGCGCTGACCTGCGAATTTCTTTGACGCTTGCACGTTTTCGCAGGTATTGGTATAGTTTGCTTGCAAATGAAGTTGTAATTGAAAGAAGTGGGGTTTCGGCCCCGCTTCTTTTTTGTATGGATGGAGGTGCCGCAATGGTCAAGACCAAGACCGAGCAGGCGATCATCGACGCGCTCGAGGCCGTCGCTCCCCAGCACGATGTCGACATCGTCGACGTCGAGCTCGTGGGCGCCACCAAGGCCCCCTGCGTGCGCGTGCGTATCGAGGGTGCTGAGGGTCAGAGCCTGTCGCTCAACGACGTCACGGCCAACACCAAATGGGTCGGCGATGTAATCGAGGAGCTCGACCCCATCTCTTCGAGCTATACGCTCGAGGTGTCGAGCCCGGGCATGGCGCGCCCGCTGCGCCGTCCGCGCGACTTTGCCCGCTTTGTGGGCGAGAATTGTGAGCTCACCTCCACCGCCACCGAGGGCCGTCGCAAGTACGCCGGCAAGATTGCCGCCGCGACCGAGACGAACGTGACCCTCGAGCTCGAGGACGGCGAGTCCGTTACCCTCGATTTCTCTGATGTTAAAAAGTGCAAGTTGAAGCCCACCTACGACTTCAAGCCCGCGAAGGAAGGAAAGTAAGATGGCAGCATCCGACATGATGTCCGCCCTGATGGAGCTTTGCCAGGAGAAGCACATCGACCAGCTCTACCTGATCGACCGCCTGGAGCAGTCGCTCGCCAAGAGCTACGCCGAGATCCTGCATCTTGAGTGGGGCGCCAAGGTGACCATCGACCGCACCACCGGCAAGATCTATGTCTACCGCCTGGAGCCGATCGACGATTCCATGGACGAGGAGGGCAACTTCACCGAGTTCGAGGAGATCGACGTCACCCCCAAGAACACGAGCCGCATCGCCGCCCAGCACGCCAAGGCCGAGATCAACGCCATCGTGCGCAACTCCGCCCGCGAGCAGATCTACGAGGAGTTCTCCGGCCGCATCGGTGACCTCATCAGCGGTACCGTGCTGCAATCCACGCCCGACTTCACGATCGTCAAGATTCGCGAGGGCGTCGAGGCCGAGCTGCCGCACTTCGATCAGCGCCGTTACGAGAACGAGCGCAACGAGCGTCCGATGGGCGAGCGCTACCTGCACAACCAGCACATCAAGGCCGTGATCATCGACGTTCGCGACCCCAACTCCAACCTGCAGCCGGTTCGTGGCGAGCACAGCCGTCCGCCGATTGTCATCTCCCGTACCCACCCCGAGCTCATGCGTCGTCTGTTTGAGCAGGAGGTGCCCGAGATCTATGAGGGCACCGTCCAGATCAAGTCGATCGCCCGCGAGCCCGGCCAGCGCTCCAAGGTCGCCGTCCACTCGCTTGACGATCGTCTGGATCCCGTGGGTGCCTGCGTCGGCCCCAAGGGCAGCCGTGTTCGCGCTGTCGTGGGCGAGCTCCGTGGCGAGCGCGTCGACGTCATCCTGTGGGATGCCGATCCTGCCGTCTACGTCGCCAACGCCCTGTCGCCCGCTAAGGTCACCCGCGTCCTCATCGACGAGGAGAAGGCCTATGCCGGCGTCATCGTGCCCGATGACCAGCTGTCCCTCGCCATCGGCAAGGAGGGCCAGAACGCTCGCCTCGCTGCGCGCCTGACCGGCTGGCACATTGACATCAAGTCCGAGACGCTTGCCGCCGACATCCTCAAGAACGTTCCCGTTCACGAGGAGCCCGCCGCCGACCTGATCGGTGACGAGGAGGACGAGGACGTCCGCCGCTGCGAGTACGTGTCCGAGGACGGCGTCCAGTGCCGCAACCAGGCCCGTCCCGGCTCCCGTTTCTGCGGTGTCCACGACACCGACGCCTTCGATGATGCGGAGGACCTGATCTAGCGCGCGGTCGCGCCGGGCAGGTCCCGGCGCATCTCCCACGCTCGTTCAGTCTCTAGGCACCCAAGGTGCCAGAAAGGGTAGGTGAAGTCATATGGCAAAAGTCCGTGTGTCCACCCTGGCCAAAGAGTTCGGCATGACCTCTAAGGAACTGATGGGTCATCTCGCCGATATGAAGATTCCCGCTAAGTCCGCTTCCTCCACCTTGGAGGATGCCTACGTTGCCATGGTCCGCAAGCAGCTCGCCTCGGTGATTGTGGCCCGCGCTCAGGAAGTCGAGGCCGCCAAGCAGGCCGAGGAGCAGGCAGCTGCCGCCGAGGAGGCCGCACGCGCCGCCGAGGCCGAGCGCGAGCGCATCGCCGCCGAGAAGGCCCGCGAGGAGGAGCGCCGCCAGTTTGCCGCAGCCCAGGCTGCCGAGGAGGCTGCCCGCGCCGAGGCCGAGGCCAAGAAGAAGGCCGAGCAGGAGCGCCTTGCTCGCGAGAAGGAGGAGGCTGCTCGCGAGGCCCAGCGCCGCGCCGTTCCCGCTTCCGACTCCGGTTCGCGCTTCCGTTCGCTGCTCGACCAGATCGCCGCACAGGAGACCGTGCTCAAGGAGAAGAAGGACGCCGAGGACAAGGCCAAGGCCGAGCGTGCCGCCGAGCGCGGTAACCGTCGTGGCGGCAACAACGACCGCCGCGGAGGCCGTCGTAACGATCGTAACGCCTCCGACAGCAACTCCGAGCGCAACGCCTCCGAGAGCCGTCCGCACAGCCATCGCACCAACGCCAGCAACAACGTCGCTGCCGGCATGGACTTCCCCAACCCCGACAAGCAGGGCAAGGGCAAGAAGCGCAAGGGCGGTCACAACAACGAAGAGGACCACTACAGCCGTATGGCTCGCGAGGCCGAGGAGTACAGCCGCGAGAAGGTGCTCGAGGAGGCTCGTGCCGCCGTCGAGGAGGCCTCTCGCGAGTCCACCGGTCGCCGCAAGAAGCGCAAGGAGAAGCGCGAGCGCGAGGCTGCCAAGGCTCAGGAGGAGCGCAAGATAGAGGAGGCGCTGGCCCAGGGCGTGAACCCCGAGGAGCTCGACGCCATCAAGGTTTCCCAGGGCGTTACCGTCCAGGAACTCGCCGAGGCACTTGACGTTCCGGCCAACGACATCATCAAGCGCCTGTTCCTGCTGGGCACGCCGCTCACCATGACGCAGTCCATGTCCGATGACCTTGTCGAGCTCGTTGCCGACGACCTGGGTCGTCAGATCAAGATCATTACCCCCGAGGAGGAGAATACCTTCTCGTTCTACGACGATCCCGCCGACCTTAAGCCGCGCGCCCCGGTCGTCACCGTCATGGGCCACGTCGACCACGGCAAGACGAGCCTCCTCGACGCTATCCGTCACACCGGCGTTGCTGCCGGCGAGGCGGGCGGCATTACGCAGGCCATCGGCGCTTCGCAGGTCATGATCAACGACCGCAAGATCACCTTCATTGATACCCCGGGTCATGCCACCTTTACGGCCATGCGTGCCCGTGGTGCCAAGGTGACCGACATCGTCATTCTGATCGTGGCCGCCGACGACGGCGTCATGCCCCAGACCGTCGAGTCGATCAACCACGCCAAGGCCGCCGGCGTACCCATCGTCGTCGCCGTCAACAAGATCGATAAGCAGGGCGCCAACCCCGACCGCGTGCGCCAGGAGCTCACCGAGTACGGTGTCATCCCCGAGGAGTGGGGCGGACAGAACATGTTCGTCAACATTTCGGCCAAGCAGAAGATCGGTATCGACGACCTTCTGGAGACCGTGCTGCTCCAGGCAGATGTGCTCGAGCTCAAGGCCAACCCGGACACCTTTGCCTCCGGCAACGTCCTCGAGGCCAAGCTCGACAAGGGCCGCGGCTCGGTCGCTACCGTGCTCGTGACCCGCGGTACCCTGCACGTGGGCGATACGCTGGTCGCCGGCCTCACCTACGGCCGCGTCCGCGCCATGCTCGACCCCAAGGGCCGCGCCGTCACCGAGGCCGGTCCCTCCGACGCCGTCGAGATCCTGGGCCTGCAGTCCGTGCCCAACGCCGGTGACGAGTTCCGCGTGTTCGAGGACGAGCGCGAGGCTCGTGCCCTTGCCGACGAGCGTTCGCTCAAGGCCCGTATCGAGGAGCAGAGCCGCGTCAAGCACGTCACGCTCGAGAACCTCTTCGAGACCATTGCCGACGCCGAGGTCAAGGAGCTCAACCTGATCATCAAGGCCGACGTCCAGGGTTCCATCGAGGCCCTTCAGGACTCGCTCGACAAGATGGATCAGTCCGAGGTTCGTATCAACACGATCCACTCCGCCGTCGGTGCCATCAATGAGACCGACGTCGTCCTGGCCGATGCCTCCAACGCCATCATCATCGGCTTTGGCGTGCGTCCCGACGGCAAGGCCCGCTCCGCCGCCGAGCGCGAGGGCGTCGAGATCCGTTGCTACGACGTTATCTACAAGTGCCTCGAGGAGCTCGATGCTGCCCGCATCGGCATGCTCAAGCCCACCGAGGTCGAGGTCTCCACGGGTACCGCGACCGTCCTGGACACCTTCAAGGTGCCCAAAGTCGGTATCGCCGCCGGTGTCCGCGTCGAGGAGGGCGAGATCGCCGCGACCGATTCCGTGCGCCTGGTGCGTGACGGCATTGTGGTCTTCAACGGCAAGATTGCCTCGATGCGCCACTACAAGGACGAGGCCAAGAGCCTCAAGAGCGGTTCCGAGGGCGGCATTGGCCTGGAGAACTTCCAGGACATCAAGCCCGGCGACCAGATCGAGGGTTACCGCATCGACCAGGTTGCCCGTACCGAGTAGGGGGTAGCGCTATGAAGCAAACGCAGGCAACCCGCCGTTTGGGCGAGCAGCTCCGCGAGAAGCTCGGTTATATCCTGCTCTTTGAGGTTTCCGATCCGCGTCTCGACCTGGTCACCCTGACCGCGGTCGAGGTCGCGGTGGACCGTTCGTTCGCGCGCGTGTATGTGTCGTGTGATGCGAGCCGCTACGATGAGGTTATGGAAGCGCTCGCCAGCGCTAAGGGCCGTATTCGCAGCCTGTTGGCTCGCTCGCTCGATTGGCGCGTCACGCCCGAGCTCGATTTTCGCATCGATCGCTCGACCGATGAGGCCGAGCGCATTACGCGTGCGCTGGAAAACGTTCCGGCCACGCTTGCGATCGAAAAGGACGAGGACGGCTACCCCATAGCGGATGCCGCCCAGGAGGCAGCTTTAGATGACTAATTCCGCCGATCTCGCCTCGTGCGAGTCTGCAGATATTAAACGACGCATCCTCGAGCTTATCGAGGGTGCGTCCTCCATTGCGATCTCGGGTCACACCTCTCCCGACGGCGATGCCCTGGGCTCCGTGTTGGGCCTGGGCCTTTCGCTCATGAAGGTGTTCCCCGATAAGGACATCGCCCTGCTGCTGGCAGACGACGATCCCGTTCCGCGCATCTACCGTTTTATGGAGGGCGCCGATCTGCTGGTGCCGGCATCTGCCTACACCGGCAACCCGGACCTGTTCATCTCGGTGGACGTGCCGGTCGTCGAGCGCCTCAATAATTCCGCCGAGGTACTCCGTCGTTCGGCCCATGTGGCATGCTTTGACCATCACCCGGCGCGTGAGGAGTTTGCCGAGGTCAGCCTTAGGTGTGTCAATGCCGCTGCTTGCGCCATGATTATCGACCGCTTTTTGGCCGATTGTGGCATTACCGCAAGCGATAGCATCGCGACCTGCTTGCTGTGCGGCCTGGTCACCGATACCGGTCGTTTTCAGTATCAGAACGCCGACGCCGCCGCGTTTCATGCCGCCTCGCGTCTGGTGGCGCACGGTGCCGATCCGGCGCGCGTCGCGCTCGAGGTTTACCAGAGCATGCGTGTCGAGTTCTTGCACCTCAAGTCCATCGTCATGGGTCGCATTAAGACGGTCGCGCACGGGCGCGTGGCGTATAGCTACGCGTACGAGAGTGACCTTAAGGACTGCGGCGTCACCTCGGATGAGTGCGACGGCTTGGTCGATGTGGTGCGCTCGGTGATGGGCGTCGAGGTCTGCCTGTTCCTTAAGGGTATCGAGGGCGATACCAAGGTGCGCGGCAACCTGCGCTCCAAGGGCGATCTTGATGTTTCCGAGATTGCGGCCAACTTTGGCGGAGGTGGGCACCACGCTGCCGCCGGCTTTACCAACGCCGGAACGATTTCCGAGACGCTCACCGCGGCACTTCCCATGCTGGCCGAGCTGGTAGGGGAGGATCCCGCTTCGGTGACCGTCGAGCTCTAACTTTTTGGATGGTACATGGCTCGTCGTACGCCTTCTCAACTTAATATGCTGCTCGCCGTCGATAAGCCGGTGGGTTGCACGTCCCACGACGTGGTTTCGCAATGCCGACGCGCCCTCCATGAGCGGCGCGTCGGTCATGCCGGAACGCTCGACCCCATGGCATCGGGTGTCATGGTGGTGGGCGTGGGCCAGGCAACGCGTCTGCTGGGCATGCTCACGCTCGATACCAAAAGCTACGTCGCCGACATCTCGTTTGGCGTCGAGACCAATACCGATGATGCGGAGGGCGAGGCCGTCCGCACGGTGCCCATTGCCGCCGCCCTGCGCGATCCTGCCTATGCTCGCGAGCGCCTGTGCGCCATGTTGGGCCCGCAGATGCAGGTGCCGCCGGCGTTTTCGGCCATTTCGGTCAACGGCGTGCGCGCCTATAAGTCTGCGCGCGAGGGCAATGCCGTTGAGTTGCCCCCGCGTTCGGTCGAGGTGTACTCTGCCGACCTGATTGCCGTGGGCGGCGAGGGGGACGCTTGCGTTTGGACCGTGGCGTTTTCGGTGAGCAAGGGCACCTATATCCGTGCGCTCGCTCGCGACCTGGGACGTGCCTGCGACAACGCGGCACATATTTCCGCGCTGCGCCGTACGGCCTCCGGTATTGTTTCCATCGGTGCCTGCCATGCGGTCGAGGAACTTTCTGCCGAGTCCGCTGCTGGCTTTGCCCTGGATCCCATTGCGGCACTGGGCGCCACGCGCGTCGACTTGCCAGGTGACCTTGCCGACGATCTGCTGTGCGGACGTCGTATCCCTATTGAGCGTGCACTTGGGCACTTCGATGCGTCGAAGGCCCCGTTTGCGCTGGTGCTCGATGGCGGACTCAAGGCGCTCGCCCGTATAGAGGGCGGTCGCTTTGTTATGGAGCACGTCTTTCCGCAGGCGATCGGCGGTGTTCGATGATGTTGGCCTCCCACGAGCTCGCGCGTATCTTTTTCGCGGGCGAGTCGGATGAGGCCCGCATCGTTGCCGCCGATGCGTTTGATGATTGCGCATGCCTGGGCGCCGCGTCGATCGCCATCGGCGTGTTCGACGGCGTCCATCGGGGGCATCACGAACTGATCGACGCGGTTGTTCGCGATGCGCGTGACCATGGCTGCAGGGCGGTAGTGGTCACCTTCGATCCTGACCCGGACGTAGTGGCGAGCCCTACGCCCGCGCAAAAATTGATGACGACGGCCGACCGTCTTCATGCCCTGGCTCTCACCGGGGTCGATGCGGTCGTGGCCGTTCCCTTCACGCCTGCGGTGGCGGCTCTCGACCATGCGGGCTTTCTTAAGCTGCTGTCGCGCGTCGTCGATATCCGCTCGATTCGCGTGGGCAGCGACTTTAGGTTGGGTCGCGGCGGCGCCTCGGGCGTTGCCGAGATGCAGGCATGGGGTACCGAGCGCGGCGTTGACGTCTATGGCCACGAGCTGCTGTGCGTCGATGGACAGACAATCTGCGCCACCCGTATTCGCCGGGAGCTGCGCCGGGGTCATGTTGAGCTTGCCGCCGAGCTGCTCGGTCGCCCGTACATGCTGCGAGGTATTGTTGCCGGCGGTCGTCACCAGGGTTCCGACATGGGTTTTCCTACGGCAAATATTCAGGTGCCCGAGGGCATTCAGGTGCCTGCCGATGGCGTCTACGAGGGCCTGGTGCTGGTCGACGATACCGTATGGCCTGCCGCTGTCAACGTGGGCCTGCCGCCGACGTATGCCGACGATGCCGCCTCGGCGCATCTCGAGGCCAATTTGATCGGGTATGCGGGCGACCTGTACGGCGCCTCGGTGTCGCTGGCGTTTACGCGTTGGCTGCGCCCGTCGCGCGTGTTCGATTCGCTGGACGAGCTTATCGCGACCGTCGAGGGTAATATTGACGATATCCGTCATCATTTGGGTGAGCAGGGGGTGAGCATCCGTGATTAGCGATGAGGAAAAAGACCAGGTGCGCGCTGCGTCCGATCTGGTTGCCATCGTGCAGGAAACGGTTGAGCTCAAGCCCCGCGGCCATGAGTTTTGGGGTTGCTGCCCCTTCCATGGCGAAAAGACCCCGTCGTTTCACATTATCCCCGCCACGCAGGTGTGGCATTGCTTTGGCTGTGGTGAGGGCGGCGACGTCTTCACCTATATCATGAAGCGCGAGAACCTGAGCTTTCCCGAGTCGATTCGCTACCTGGCCGACCGTGCCGGCATTGAGCTGCACGATACCGGCGCTTATCGCGAGCGCGGCACCAAGCGCGCCCGCATCTATGACCTGTGTGCCGAAACCGCCCAGTTCTACCACACCATGCTCATGCGCGGTAAGGACAGCCGTCCGCGCGAGTATTTCGCCAGCCGCGGTATGGGCGGCGACGTCTGCCGCCGCTACTGCCTGGGCTTTGCGCCGGGTCGCAACGCGCTGGTGTCTCATTTGTCGCAGGCGGGCTTTACCCCGCAGGAGATGATCGACGCCAACGTGGCCGTGAGCCGTGGGCGCGGGCAGCTTGCCGACCGTTTTTACGACCGCGTGATGTTTCCCATCTTTGACGAGCAGGGTCATAACATCGCCTTTGGCGGGCGCATTATGGGCGATGGCCAGCCGAAGTACCTCAACACCGCCGAGACGAGCGTGTTCCATAAAAAGCGAAACCTCTACGGCTTTAACTGGGCCAAGGAGTTTATCGTCGCGCAGGATACCGCTATTGTGGTGGAGGGATATACCGACTGTATCGCCTGCTGGGAGGCGGGGATTAAAAACGTCGTCGCCACGCTGGGCACGGCGCTGACGGAACATCATGTAAAGACGCTCACCCGCTTTGCCAAGCGCATCGTGTATATGTTCGATGGCGACGCCGCCGGTCAAAAGGCCGCTCGCCGCGCGATTCAATTTATCGAGCAGGATTCGATGGACCTGCGCTGCGTGGTGCTTCCCGACGGCAACGACCCCATGGAGTTCATCACCGCGCATGGTGGCGAGGCACTGCAGGCGCGTATCGACGCCGCCGAGCCCCTCATGGACTTTGTATACCGGTCGCTGCAGGAGTCGAGCGACATCACCACGCCGGGCGGTCGTGCCAAGGCGCTTGAGGATGCGCTGACGCTCATCTATCCGCTGCGCGATAGCTATATGATCGATACGTACTTTATCCAGATTGCGGACCTTTTGGGTTTGGATCTGGAGACGGTGCGTTCGAGCTCGGGCCGTGTGTTTCGCGATGTTGCCAAGCGTGAGGACGCCGAGCGTCGTCGCGAGCAGAACTACGAGCGCCAGCGGGCGCAGGCCGAGCGTGCAGGCAGCGCCGGCGGTCGGGCGTCTGGTTCGCAGGGGAGGTCTCGCGGTGCTTGGGCGTCGGGGGTGACGCCGCCGGTGTCCGCACCGGTCGAGGAAGAGCCGTACGACTATGTGCCGCTCGAGGCCTACGGGGCTGCGCCGGTCGAGGTCGTCGGCGATATGCCGCCGATCGATGTGCCGGTTGGGTTGGATGGCGCGGCGCCGGTAGCCGATGCAACGGGCGCGCCCACGGCACCGACGATGCCGATCGTGCTGACCGACCTAGAGCGAAAGTCTTTGGCGGGGGAGCGCGAGCTGTTGACGATGCTCACGAGCTACCCCGACCTGTTCCGCACGTATGCCGACCGCATCTGCTCGATCGAGTGGGTGGATCCGCGTCACGAGTCCATCGCGTGGGCCGTGCTTGCGACGCCGCCGGGCACCGACCCCACGGCGTGCATGGATGCGGCGCGCGCGGTGTGTCCCGAGGCAGCGTCGCTTGTCAGCGCCGGGCGTATTTCGTCGACGAGCAAGCACCCCACCGAGACGAACATCGTGTTTATGCTCGATACCCTCGAGCTCTACACCATCAAGCGCCGCATGCGCGCCGCACAGGCCAAGCTACGTCAGGACCGGTCGCTCGACGATGAGGCGCGCCGTGTGCTGACGATGCAAGCGATGCAAGATTCTCAGCGCCAGCGCGAGCTCCAAAAGTCGATCGGTGGCGTGGCCGATCCGTTCCGTTTGATCGGTTTGGAGACGGCGGGCGCCGACCAGGTCTAGATGTTGTGGTCAACCAGCGTATTCGCGCCTATATCCAGTCTGAATTTTGGGTATAGACGTCAATGTGTGTGCTAAAGTAATGAGTCCTGTGGACTATGAAGGGAGAATCTGTGCCAAAAAAGAGTGAGAGCACGGGTACTGGGCTGGAATCCTACGTTGCAAAGCTCATGGGCAACGGCTCAAACAGGACTTCGGTAACCGAGGACGAGATTCAGGTCGCCCTGAAGGATATCGATGTGTCTGACGAGCAGCTCAACGCGGTGTATTCCGCGCTGCGCAACAGCGGCATCCAGATTATCTCCGCGAGCGGTAACGACGACGCCCCCATGGACGTCGACGATGACGATAACGATAGCGATACCGACGATTTCGATGACGACGAGCACGATTCCGGCTCGCTCGACGATCACGAGCTTAAGATGGCCCGCCAGGCCGACGCCGAGATGGGTTCTTCCAAGAGCAAGAAGAAGCGCACCGTGCGCACGTCCCGTTC
>DXMB01000059.1:6543-13547 GCA_019414425.1 Collinsella sp. | reverse complement strand
CTGCTGGTACGCGGGCTGTTGATGCCGCGCTCGATCATGGTGGCTGTCACGCTGCGTGTTTGCTCGTCGAGGGTGCCCAATAGCCCCGCGGCACCCGGATGCTCGAGCAGGCCGAGCTCGCTCAGCAGGGCAAAGGCATTGCGCCGGGCATCGCGCACGGATGTGGCTCCGCCTGGCAGCGCCCAGGTGCGCAGGTGCGCGGCGCGTTCAAAATCGGCAAGGCCGGCGATAAGAAACTCACCGCCCCATATGGTGCCGTCGGTGCCGGCACCCGTACCATCGAAGGCAATACCGAGGACGCGTGCATCAGGCGCAATCCGGCCAGCGACAATCGCCTCTGCCATTACGCTCGCGATGTGCGCATGATGATGCTGGATTTCGATTAGCGGCAGACTGTGCTCCCGTGCCCGCTCACGCGCCCACTGGCTCGATAGATAGTTGGGATGCATGTCGCATGCCAGGGCGGCAGGCGTCAGGTCAAAGAGGTTTTCTAGACGTGCGCGGGCGGCGCTCCAGGCATCGAAGGTCGCGCCGTTTTCGACATCGCCGATATGCTGCGACACAAAACAGGCCACATGGCCGTCGGCGTCCTCGCGCGTGAGCGCGATCGTGGCTTTTTGCTGCGGCCCGCAGGCGAGCACGCAGGGTGCAGTGCCGTCGAGCGCCGGCAGCGACAACGGTTGCGGCGCATATCCGCGTGCGCGACGCACAGGCATGACGGTGCCGTCGACCACACGTACCACGGAGTCGTCGTAGCGTGAGAGAATCGCACGGTCGTTGCCAAGTAGCGCGTCGGCGATGCCGGCGGCAACAAGATGTTCCCATGCAAGGGCATCGTCGGTCTCGATAGGTTCCTCGCTCAGGTTTCCGCTGGTCATGACCAGCGCGTGCATGCCATGCGACGAGGCAGCTGCAAGCAGCAGATGCTGAAGCGGTGTATAGGGGAGCATGACGCCGAGATCGGGTAGATCGTGCGCGACGGATGGCGCGAGTGTAAGGCCGTCGGGGGAATCTCCCTCGCCAACAACACGGCGGCGCAGCAGCACAATGGGGCGGATGCTGCCGGCCAGCAAGTCGCGCTCGGCATCATCGACATGGCACAGGCGTTCAGTATCGGCAAGGCTGCGCACCATAACGGCAAGCGGCTTGTTGCTGCGGCGCTTGCGACGGCGCAGCTCGACCACCGCCTGCTCATTGGCGGCGTTGCAGGCCAGATGGAATCCGCCCAGCCCCTTGATGGCGACAATACCGCCGCTGGCCAGCAGCTCGACACAGCGGTCAATAATGGCATCGCTGGTTTCGCGCGTGCTGCCGACGGCCGGCATCGCCCCCGAGCCCTCGAGCTCCATGTCGCCCGCCGCCTCGCGCCAGGTAATATGTGGCCCGCAGTCAAAGCAGGCATCGGGCTGCGCATGAAAGCGCCGGTCAAGCGGGTCGCCATACTCTGCAGCGCACTCGGGGCACATAGGAAAGCAATCCATCGACGTGGCCGCTCGGTCATAAGGCAGCGACCGGATGATGGTAAAGCGCGGCCCGCAGTTGGTGCAGTTGATAAAGGGGTAGTGATAGCGACGGTCGGCGGGGTCGAACAGTTCGCGCAGGCAGTCGTCACAGGTGGCGATATCGGGGGAGACGAGCGTCGTGTGCACGGTCTGATCCTGTGACGCTACAATACGAAAGACCTGCTCATCGTCGGCATCCCAAGCGTCGGGCTCCAGGTCTGCAACAGCGACATGCTCAACGCGGGCTGCGGCCGGCGCGTGCTCCGACAGCGCGGTGACAAATTCGTCGAGCGCCTCGCTCAAAGCATGCGCCTCGATGTGTACGCCATCGCCCGCGTTGAGCACCCAGCCGCAGATGCCATGCGCCATAGCCTCGCGATACACAAATGGCCGCATGCCAACGCCCTGCACAATGCCCGTCACATGAATATGCACATGCCGCATGTGGCTTCCCCTCGTCAAAACCGACCAAAAAGGGACAGGTTTATTTTGGTCGGTAAAACTTCTAAACCTGCCAAAACAAACCTGTCCCTTTTTGGCAGGTGCGCTGCGGGAAATCCCGCTACAGCCCCAGGCTCTGCTTGGTGGCGGCGCAGGTGAGCTCGCCGTGCTTAACGCCGCGCAGTCCCAGCAACCGGTCCGCTAGCTCATAGACGCGTTTGCCGCGACCCTTGAGCGCCAGAATCTCCAGGCAGTTGTGGTGGTCCAGATGCACGTGCATGGTCGAGACAATCTCGTCGGTGTAGTCGTGCTGCACCTCGTCCAGACGGCGCGTCAGATCGCCGGTATGGTGGTCATAGATCATGGTGAGCGAACCGATGACCTGCTCGTCGGGCGTGCGCATCTGCTCCTTGGCGATCGAGGCGCGAATCAGATCGCGTACGGCCTCGGATCGGTTAGCCACGTCACCGCGGCGCGCGATCTGCTCGTCAAAGCGGCGCAGCAGGTCGTCGGGCGCGGTGACCGAAAAGCGGACCAGCTCGGAGCTGGAGCCGCTGTAGCGGCAGCTTGCATCGTCGTCCGCACCGTGATTGTGCGCGTGCTCGTGCTCGGCCACGTTACACCAGTTTCACAGAGCCGACGGAGTTGTGGTCGGCCTCGATGGCCTCCTCGTAGCCCTCGAGCGCATCGTGCGCCTCGTGGAGTGCCGCCATGGCGGCCTCGAGCTTGGCGCCAATGCGCTCCATGTCAAAGTTCTCGGTCGCATGCAGCAGCTGATGGCTCCACTCGTGAGCGAGCTCAATGGTGTCGTCGACCTGCTTGACGCTCATGGCAAGCTGGCTCATGTTCATTCCGACGTCATGCATGGGGAGTCTCCTTTTGTACGGGGCGATATGGTGGTTCAGATTCTACTACGCCCGCCTTGAGCGCCGCCGCATAAGAAAACGGGTGCGAGTCCGTCTGACCCGCACCCGTTCACTGGGGGCTGTTTGTATCTACCATACTATCCGTGGTCGCATACCTTGCGTTTGGCACTCCGGCGAGCGGTGCGAAACCGCTCATGGACGGCAGATGGGTAACAAGCGTATTACAGATGTTTCTCCAGCAGTGCCTGAAGTCTTGCCTTGGGCAAGGCGCCGACCGAGCGGTCGACCTCCTCGCCGTTCTTAAAGACGATCAGCGTGGGGATGCTCATGACGCCAAACTTCATGGCCAGGTCCTGGTTGTCGTCGACGTTGCACTTGGCCACAGCCAACTTGCCGGCCAGCTCGTCGGCAACCTCGTCTACGATGGGCGAGAGCGAGCGGCAGGGGCCGCACCACGGGGCCCAAAAATCAACCAGTACGGGCAGGCTGTCGTTAACGATGGAATCGAAGTTCTCGGGGGTAATCTGCTTAATGTCAGCCATGGTGACCTCCATAATACGACGCGGCTCGGCCGCGTAAAACTCAGTACGACCGTGCTTATACCCAGCGGCCCGCAAAGCAACCACTCGCGGGCGGCTCTTTTATATAATGGTGGGCACGCAAACGATTGGAGAGCGCATGCCCACGTCACAAAGCCAGAAAAAAGAAGCCATCGCTCAGGCGGCCGAGCAGGAGCTCGCGTCGCTTGCAGGTCGCGGTGTGCGTATCGCGGGCAACGCGTGCTCGCCGATTGTGCTGGTCAAAGGCGATTTGGATGAAGCCGAGTGCTCGGGCGGCGAGCTGGCTGCCGGCGCGGATGGCGCCGCGTTGCGCAAGGCGCTCGGCGCCATCGGATATGCCCCCGAGGACTTTTGCGTGCTGGCAAGCGTCGCCGGCGCGGGTGACGGAGCGGTCGCGGTGGGCGAGACTCTGCCGTGCGACCTGTTCCGCGAGGCGCTGGAGGCTCTGGACCCCGAGGCGGTGCTGCTGCTCGACAACAGTGCGGCCGATGTCATGCGCGAGACCTATGCCGATATGCTTGTGGCAATTGATGACTTTGACACCGCCATGCTCAAGCCCGGCCTGGTCGCCCATGTGCAGGGGCGCCGCGTGCTGGCGCTCGACGGTTTTGAGGCGGCGCTCACCGACAAGGCCGCCAAGCAGCGCATGTGGGCCTACATTAAGCAGCTGACCCCGGCGGCTGCACCGCTGTAGCGAGGTTGGCGGCAGCCCCTACATCACGGCGCGCAGCTCAAACCGGTCGCCGTTAATGCGGAGCTGGCAGTTGCCGTTCATGCGCTCGACGGCAAGCATAATGCTCTTGGTGCCAAAGCCGTGCCCAGTGTGCTGAGCCACGGGCATGCCGTCGACCATGTGCGGCGCACGGCCAAACGTGTTGGAAACCAGCAATAGAAGCTGACCGTCTTCGTAGCGAAGGTCCAGGTCGACAAACCGCTTGCCTTCGGGGGCGGCGCTCGCCGCGGCGATGGCATTGTCCAGGGCGTTCGATACCACACTGAATAGATCGACATCGCCCACGTGGACGGTTTCGGGCACGGCGGCGCGCAGATCGGCGGTGATGCCGCGCGCGTTGATGTCCGCGGAAAGCGACGAGAGCGCAATGTTGACCGTTTCGTTGGCGCAGTAGCGGCGCACGGCGGTGCGGTCGTTGGTCTCGCAGAGCGCGTCGATGCGCCCGAGTGCCTCATCGGTGTGACCCTCTTCGATCAGGGCCGCAAGACCGCGCAGGTAGTGGCGCATGTCGTATCACATTGAGACCAAGTCAAGAAGAATCGCTTCGGTCGAATCGCGTCTTTTGGGTGAGTTCTCAACGTCCGCTGCCGCTGGTTTCCACCGTATGCCGAAAACACCCGGACGATGCCGTGCAGATCGCTTCGCTCTGCTATAGTCTCCCAAATTCACGTTTTCTATTGGGATGGTGGTTAATATGGGCGACATACTCGAATCGTTCCTGCGCGTGGCGATGGTGGTGTTCATCGTCGGTCCGCTCACTGCATGGGTCGCCCGTCGCGGCGCGCGCGAGCGCAGTGAGGCGACGGACAGCCTCGATCGCTTCACGGTGCGCATGCCCGCTGCCATTCGCACGATCATCGCCTGCTGCGCCGTCGCGTTCGAACTGCTCATGCTGGGTGTCTACGTCTGGCAGGGCGTCTCGTTGGGCGAGTGGGACCACGAACTTGTGTGGTTCGGTCACGCCATGGCGCTCGCGGGCATGGCCATCTGGGCCCTGCTGAGCATCCCGCGCATCGACGTGGACGGTGAGCGAATTCTCTCGCGTAACGCCTTCGGCATCCGCAAGGAGACGACGTTTGGCAACATCACCCGTGCAACGCTTCACACGCAGATGATGAGGATCGACCTGTTCGAGGGCGACCGGAAGTTCTGCTCGATAAGCCTCGAGGGGGTGTGCTCGCTCAACCTCCTCGCCCGTCTGGAGGAAGAGGGCATCGAAGTCTCGGACGCCGTCGACGGTCCCATGACCAAGGCGGGCCTGTGTTGGTCTGCCATCAAGCCGTTGACGATTGTTTTCAACGGCATGGCGCTCGTCTTCTCGCTCGTGATCGCCTTCATGGCTGTTTTCACCGATGCCGGTGCTCGTCTGCTCTTGCTCGTCCCGTTCCTCTTCCTGTTCATAGGGGGACTCCTGCCCCTGCTCATGCTCAGCATGCCCGCCCGCGGCATCCTCGAGATCGGCAGGCAGGAGCGCGAACTCGGCTTCTCCTTCGCCGAGGAGATGGCAAGTCGAGGTACCACGGGCACTTCGCTTGTCGACGATGATTGGTTCATCGAGATCAGCAATGCCCGCGTCGTGGCGTTCCGTCGCGATTACCTCAAGAAGGTCACGGCGCACGAGAACAGCGAGAGCGGCGACCGTTGCACGGTGACCACGAAAGGCGGTCGCAAAATCAAGGTGTATGCAGCGGGCAGCACGCTCGAGGACCTGCGCTCGTGGTTCAAACAGGGTGCCAAGGCCAGAAGCACGCTCGACCGTGCAGAGGACGCGCTCGAGACGACGTCTGATTGGGTTGTCTGACCTGTATCGTCTTTTCGGACACGCATGCTAGAGGCCCAATCCTTTAGAATGCATTCATCGACGACCGAGAGGACGGTATGCTATGTCCAACCCAGCCGCCAAGTACACCGACGAGTTCAGGCGCGAGACCGCCGACTACATCATCTCGACGGGCAGGCCGATAACGGAATGCTGCGCAGAACTGGGCCTGAATTCCAAGACCGTGAACAAGTGGGTGCAGAATCGCCGGCGCGAGCTTGCCGGCGGGCCCGACCCCAAGGCCGAGGACCGCGAGCTTCGCGAGGCGAAAAGGCGCATACGCGAGCTCGAGATGGAGAACGCCTTCTTGAAAAAAGCCGCGGCCTTCTTCGCCAAAAGCCAGGCGTAGCCGCGTGCTACCGGATGATGTTGGCGGAGAAGGCCGAATTCCCGGTGAAAATGATGGCCCGCGTGCTCGGCGTGAGCCGATCGGGCTTCTACTCGTGGCTCTCCAACGGCTGCCCGCGAGAAGACTGGTCGGCCGAGCGCGAGGCGGTCCGGCGCGTGTGGCTGGAGTCGGACCGCAGGTTCGGCTTCCGGTTCGTGAAATGCTTCCTGCCCGGCGAGTTCTCCGGATTGACCCTGTACAGGGTGCGCAAGCTGATGCGCGAGCTGGGAATACGCGGCTGCACGCCCAACGCCAGGAAGCGCACCACCATCCCCGACCCGAAGGCCAGGCCCCGGCCCGACCTGGTGCGCCGCGACTTCACCAGTCCCGTTCCAACCTACAAGCTCGTGGGCGACATCACCTACCTGCGCACCGGCGAGGGATGGCTGTACCTGTCGACGGTCATCGACCCCAACACCCGCATGGTGGTGGGCTGGTCGCTCTCCGAGCGCATGACCGCCGACATCGTGGTTTCGGCGCTGGCGTCGGCCAAATCGCGCGGCTACGTGGCCGGCAACGCGATATTCCACGCCGACCGCGGCGCCCAGTACACCAGCAGGCTTCTGGCCGAATGGGCGCGCGACAACGACGTGCGGCTGTCCTGCAGCCGCACCGGCAACTGCCACGACAACGCGGTGGCCGAGTTCATCGAGGCGTACTACAACCGCCGAAGGCCCCGCTCGACGATCGGCTAC
>DXMB01000059.1:0-6443 GCA_019414425.1 Collinsella sp. | reverse complement strand
CGAGTTCATCGAGGCGTACTACAACCGCCGAAGGCCCCGCTCGACGATCGGCTACAAGGTGCCGGCCGAGGCCATGGCGGCCTTCTTCGAGAGAACCGAGCCCAAGCTCGAGGCCATGCCTATGGCCGCTTGATTTCTCGAGCATGCGTGTCCGAAATCTTGACACAGGTCAGAAGGCCTCGATGCCAGCGCTGCGCCGATATGGGGCAGCGGCCCCCCGTTGGCCGCCATGGCCCTGACTTCCGAGCGTATGCTGGCGCCGCTCGTCTTAAGACGTTGACCTCCATCCGGAGCCTGCGGTTCTCGCGCTCGGGCTCCAGGATCCGGTTCTACTCGGGCGTGCGGTTGTCGGCGGCGCGCGGCGAGCCGGTCTCGTTTATCGACTTGACCCGCCTCTCCACGGTGCTCTTGTCGAGGTCGCACTCGTCCATGGCCTCGCGCCTGGGCTTTCCGGCGTTGTGGAGATCGACTATCTTCCTCTTGAACTCGTCGGTGAAATGCCTCGGTCTGGGGCCGGTCGAGGCCGAGCCCCCGGTCCGGCTGGGGTAGCATGTCGCTGCGGACCATTGTCTTTCCTCTCGTTGAATATCTAGGCGCTGACGATTCTAGGCGATGGCCCTCTCTTGCTTCTTACACCTCGATTGTGCTCGCTACCCCCAGCGGGCCCGGATCGAGCGATTCGGGCCCGCTTTTGGGGCCTGCCGGAAACCCGGTGGTCAAAAAGGGCCAAATATGAGTACTGTTACCAGTTTGGTGGCAGCCAAATGGCCTCAAAAATCGGTGCCAGAGGCCAAAAGTGCATCGATTTTCGTTCTTCAGAGTCGCGATCGGGCTCCAAACAAGGCGATTTTGCTGCTCTGGACCGGAAAATCGATGCTACTAATTTGGTGACAGTACTCATATTTGGCCCTTTTTGACCACTGCCCCTTGGTCCAGGACAAAACGGGCTGCCCGAATCATGGGGCGGGTCCATTTTCGGCTGTCCTCAGCTTGCCAGTTCGAAAATGGACCCGCCCCAAGATTGAATCTTTATTCCAACTTTACACCTGGCTTTACAGCTGTCTTGTCAGCTGTAAAGCCAGGTGTCATACTAAAGCCCCAAGATTCGCCAAAAGAGAGGGGCCTTGATGGCACAGAGCGCGAACATGGATGCATCGGAGCTTGCACGCGATATCGCGGCCGGCCTAGCATCGGCAACGACGGCAACGGAGCGCGCGGCACTGGTGCCCGCAGAGCTCGTCGAGGCCATTCAGCAACTAAAAACCCAACGTGACGCGGTGATCCTGGCGCACTACTATGTGGCGCCCGAGGTCCAGGCCGTTGCCGATTACGTCGGCGACAGCTTTTACCTGGCAAAGCTCGCCAAGAGCCTGCTGCAGCAGACCATCGTGCTGTGCGGCGTGGAGTTTATGGGCGAGAGTGCCAAGCTGCTCAACCCCACCAAGACCGTGCTGCTGCCCGAGCCGGGTGCGGACTGCCCCATGGCGCACATGGTCAAGCGCGAGACGGTCGATGCGGCGCGCGCCGAGTACGGCGACGACCTGGCTGTCGTCTGCTACGTCAACTCGACGGTTGAGATCAAGAGCTGGAGCGACGTGTGCGTCACCAGCTCCAATGCCGTCAAGATCGTGTCCGAGCTGCCGCAGCAGCATATCCTGTTCATTCCCGACCAAAACCTCGGCCGCTTCGTAGCCGAGCAGGTGCCGCAAAAGCACGTCATCCTCAACAACGGCTACTGCCCGCGCCACCACATCATCACCGTCGAGCAGATTG
Organism: Collinsella sp.; assembly: GCA_019414425.1. GTDB lineage: Bacteria > Actinomycetota > Coriobacteriia > Coriobacteriales > Coriobacteriaceae > Collinsella. Next base: position 4,670 of record DXMB01000059.1, on the reverse strand, counting down.
TCGACGCGCAGGAGGCGCATCCCGATGCGCTCGTGCTGGCGCACCCCGAGTGCAAGGCCGACGTCCTGGCCGAGGCCGACTACATCGGCTCCACCGCCGGCATCATCAAGTACGCCGAGGAGTCGGACGCGAGCGAGTTCATCATCGTGACGGTCCGCGGCGTGCTCTACGAGCTCGAGCGCCGCTGCCAGGGCACCGGCAAGAAGTTCCACTTCCCCGCGGTGCAGCCCACCTGCGTCAACATGGACCTCATCACGCTCGAAAAGCTCGTGCGCTGCCTGGAGACGGGCGAGGGCGAGGTGCAGATCGGCGTCTCGGACGAGGCGGCAGACCAGGCCAAGCTCACGCTCGACCGTATGCTCGAGTACGCAGCGCGCTAGAACAATGTGACATGAGGGACAGTCCCGCATGTCACATTACAAGGGAGAGGATTCCTGTGGAAACCAAACAATACCCCGACATGGAGTGCGACGTCGTCATTGCCGGCTGTGGCGTGGCGGGCCTGTACGCGGCTCTCAACCTGCCGACGAGTACGCGCGTGATCATGCTCTCCAAGGGCGCGGTCGACGAGTGCGATTCGATGCTCGCGCAGGGCGGCATCTGCGTGCTGCCCGAGGGCTCGGACTACGATGCCTTCTTTGAGGACACCATGCACGCCGGCCATTACGAGAACCGCCGCGAGAGCGTCGACATCATGATCCGCTCGAGCCGCTCGGTCATCAACGACCTGCTAGCGATGGGCGTGGATTTTGAGCGCAAGGCCGATGGCGGCCTCGACTTTACCCGCGAGGGCGCGCACAGCCGTCCGCGCATTGCCTTCCATGCCGACATTACGGGCAAGGAGATTACGACCAAGCTGCTTCAGGCCGTCCGCAAGCTGGACAACGTGCAGATTCTCGAACACGTTGCCATGACCGACATCCTGACGGCCGAGCGCGATGGGGCCACGGTGTGCACTGGTGTCGTCGCTGTTGCCGTGGACGAGGACGATTCAGCTCGCCCCGCCGACGAGCTGGCAAATGCCGCTGAGGGCGTGCATGTCGGTAAGCCGTTTAAGATCCATGCCCGCCATACGCTGTGGGCGACGGGCGGCATCGGTGGCGTATACGACCATTCGACCAACTACCCGCAGCTCACGGGCGACGCCTGCTACATCGCGCAGGAGCACGGCATTAAGATGGAGCACCTGGACTACGTGCAGATCCATCCCACGGGCCTGTTCTCGCCGCAGCCAGGCCGTACGTTCCTGATCAGCGAGAGCTGCCGCGGTGAGGGCGCGATTCTGCTCAATGCCGCCGGCGAGCGTTTTGCCGACGAGTTGCAGCCGCGCGACGTTGTCGCTGCCGCCATCCGCGAGCAGATGAAGCAGGACGGCACCGAGCACGAGTGGCTGAGCTTTGCCCCCGTCGAGCGCGACGTGGTGACTGGGCACTTTGCCAACATTCGCGCGCGCTGCCTTGAGGACGGCCGCGACATCTTGGACGAGCCCATCCCCGTTACGCCCACGCAGCACTACTTTATGGGCGGCGTATGGGTCGATAAGGACGGCCGCACTTCGATGCCCGAGCTCTACGCCGCGGGCGAGACGGCTTGCAACGGCGTTCACGGCAAGAATCGCCTTGCATCAAATAGTCTGCTCGAGGCGCTGGTCTGGGGTCGTCGCGCCGCGTGGTACATGCGCACCGGCGAGTCGCTGGCCGTGGAGCAGGCGGGCGAGCCCGCGCTCGATGGACGCCATCGCGCCCTGAGTTCCGATACCCTTGCAATCGATGATTTGGCCCGTGCCGCCGGCACGCAGGCCGCAGAGGAGTAGACCATGAATCCCATTACCATGAAGCTCGTCGTCGATGATCTGATTTTGCAGGCTCTGCGCGAGGACATTACGTTTGAGGACGTGAGCACGGCGAGCGTGTGCCCCACGGCGCGTCCCGCCACGGTGGAGCTTATCGCCAAGGCCGACGGCATCATCGCCGGCTTGGATGTGTTTGCCCGTACCTTTGAGCTGCTGGATTCGCAGAGCTCGGTGCTGCTCGACGTTGCCGATGGCGACGAGGTGCACGCCGGCGACCATGTGGGTCAGGTGCGCGGCGATGCGCGCGTGCTGCTTTCGGGTGAGCGCGTGGCGCTCAACTACCTGCAGCGCATGAGCGGCATCGCTACCTACACGCACAGCATGGCCGCGGCGCTCGAGGGAACCAAGACCGTGCTCGTCGACACGCGCAAGACCACGCCGGGCATGCGCGTGTTTGAGAAGGCGGCGGTTGAGATTGGCGGCGGCAGCAACCACCGCTACAACCTGTCGACGGCCGTCATGCTCAAGGACAACCATATCGATGCCGCCGGTGGCGTGACGCGCGCGATCGAGATGGCGCGCGCCCATGCGTCGTTTACCACGACAGTTGAGATTGAGTGCGAGAACCTGGACATGGTGCGCGAAGCCGTGGAGGCCGGTGCCGACATTATCATGCTCGACAACATGACCCATGACGACATGGCCGCCGCCATCGAGCTTATCGCCGGTCGCGCCAAGACCGAGTGCTCGGGCAACGTGGACGCCAGCAACATTCGCGCCCTGGCCGATCTGGGTGTCGACTATATTAGCTCGGGCGCCCTGACGCACTCTGCGCCGATCCTCGACCTCTCGCTTAAGCACCTGCGTCTGCTGGACGGTAAATAATGAACGCCCGCGAGCGTCGCCGTGCCATCATGGGCGTGCTCGAAGGAGCCAAGGAGCCCGTTTCGGGCAGCGCACTTGCCCGCGAGGTTGGCGTGAGCCGTCAGGTCGTGGTTCAGGATATTGCCCTGTTGCGTGCCGATGGGCACGATATCGTGGCGACCAACCGCGGCTACGTGCTGCAGGAGGCCCCCAGCAGCCCCGCCGTGCCCACGCGCTTGGTCAAGGTTCGCCACAGCGTGGAGCAGGCAGGCGATGAGCTCACGAGTATCGTCGACGCCGGTGGCGCCGTGCTCAACGTGATCGTCAATCACCGCGTGTACGGCAAGATCACGGCCGACCTGGACATCCGCAACCGCCGCGATGTCGAGCGCTACCTAGAGGGCATCGCCAGCGGCAAGAGCTTCCCGCTGCTGACGGTGACGAGCGGCTACCACTTCCATCGCATCGCGGCGGAAGACGAGCAGACCCTCGACGAGATCGAGGCCATGCTCAAGGAGAAAGGCTACCTTGCCGATTTAATGCCCTACGAGGATGATTTGTCCTAACCCGATACTGTCTTTATAAGTTGCGGTGAAATAGTTCCTACAATCGGCACCTAAGCAATGAGCCAGGAACTATTCCACCGCAACTGCCAAGGTAGCCCCGTCCCCAATTAGCTGCCTGTACAAACAAAAGGAGGCCTCCGCGGCGATGCGGAAGCCTCCTTTTTTGTGCACGGTGTACTTTTGAGTGTGCAAGTGGGGGAGTTGTTACTCCTCGACGATCTCGGTGATCGCGCCAGCGGGGCAAGCGTCCTGGCAAGCGCCACAGGCGACGCAGGAGTCCTCGTCGGCGACGGTAGCGACGTCCTGGAGCTCCAGAACGCCAGCGGGGCAGGAGTCGACGCAAACGCCACAAGCGATGCACTCGTCGGCATCAATTACGGGATGAGCCATGGTAGTTTCCTCTCTGTTGACCGACGCTACAGGCGATGCGCGCCGGTTTGATTCGGGCAAAAACATACCACGGGAGCGACCGTTTGCAATACCCTCTGGCCGGCATCTTCATACCGTTCGCCGAGTATGCCAAGGTTTACTAAAAAACGCGCAGGTGGGGCCGTTGAGCTGCGCAAATGTTAGCTATAGGTGACTTGTAATATTGACCTATTGAGCGCGCCTGCGGAAAGGGCATCCCGTTATTTGGCCGAAAACCGGGTCGCAGTTTCCGGTTGGGCCCGCTAGCGGAAACTGCGAGCCGGCATCAGCTCTCAAAACGGGACGAGCTTTCCGCAAGGCAGCTCCAGACACCTTCGGACCCAAGCCTCAGCCATCTCTACATAGATCTCAATAGATTTGCCGAGAACTCAATCAGCGCATCTACCTGCGCATTTAAGAACCTAAACTCTCAGCAATAAGAAATCTTATATGAATTGACTTAGATTTTGTATATTCCGGCCCATAAGGGGATACACTACATCCTGAAAGACAAGCCGAAGCGCCGCGCGACAGATCGTCGAGGCGGCGCGAACGCAAAAGAGAGAGGGAATTTCTAATGAGTAAGATTCTTGGTATCGACCTTGGTACTACTAACTCCGCAATGGCCGTTCTCGAGGGCGGTTCTCCGACCATTATCGTGAACGCCGAGGGCGACCGCACCACCCCGTCCGTCGTGGGCTTCCGTGCCGACGGCGACCGCGTCGTGGGTAAGGCCGCTAAGAACCAGGCTGTCACCAACCCCAAGAACACCGTGTTCTCCATCAAGCGCTTCATGGGCCGCAAGTACTCCGAGTGCACCTCCGAGATCAAGACCGTGCCGTATGAGGTCAAGGAGGGCCAGGGTGGCCGTGCCGTCGTCGATATCGAGGGCAAGGATTACACCGCCGAGCAGGTGAGCGCCATGACGCTCGCCAAGATGAAGGCTGACGCCGAGAAGTATCTGGGCGAGACCGTCACCGACGCCGTCATCACCGTCCCGGCCTACTTCAACGACGCCCAGCGTCAGGCCACCAAGGACG
>DXMB01000058.1:13851-14320 GCA_019414425.1 Collinsella sp. | reverse complement strand
GCGCTGACCCCACACATCGAGCTGCTCGATGGCGGCGGCGCGGAAGGTATCGGCCGAACCGATCACGACATTCTTGCCGCGGGAAGCCATGGCGCTCGCAATCTTGCCGACCGTCGTGGTCTTGCCGGCACCGTTGATGCCCACAAACAGCACGCAGCTCGGCGTATCGGAGAACGGATCGCGCTCGATGGGCACAAAGTGCTGCTCAAGCTGCTCGGCCAGAGCGCGACGAAGCTGCGGTGCGGTCTTGAGGTTCTTCTTGGCTGCGGCATCGCGCAGGTCATCGGAGACCTGAATAGCGACCTCGGCACCCATGTCACCCATAACGAGGGTGTCCTCAAGGTCCTCCCAAAAGTCCTCGTCGACCTCGCCGCCAAAGTAGAAGACCTCGTTGAGGGCCTCGCGGCTGCGCTCAAGTCCGCGCGAGAGAGCATCGAAGAATCCCATTATGCATTCACGACCTTTCCGG
>DXMB01000058.1:2335-13841 GCA_019414425.1 Collinsella sp. | reverse complement strand
CGATCGAGTTTTTGCGAGACGACGCGGCTGACGCCGTCGGCTTGCATCGAGACGCCGTAGAGGACGTCAGCGTCCTCCATAGTACGGCGCTGATGCGAAATGACCAAGAGCTGTGTATCGGAACGCAGCACATCGAGGGCTCCGATGAGCTTGGACAGGTTGGCGTCATCAAGCGCCGCCTCGACCTCGTCCAGCACATAGAACGGCACCGTGCGCGTGCGGTACACGGCAAAGAGCAGGGCGAGCGCCGTCAGACTCTTCTCGCCACCCGACATGAGCATCATCTTGGTAATGCGCTTGCCGCGCGGCTGCGCCACAACCTCAATGCCCGTCTCGGCAGGATGCTCGGGATCGGTCATCTCAAGATGAGCCTGGCCACCCGGGAACAGCATGGCGAAGATCTCGCGGAAGTTCGCGTCGACCTTCTCAAACGTCACCAGAAACGCCTTGCGCATCTTGCGATCAATGGCCACCGTGATCTTGGTGAGCGCCTTGCGCGCGCTCTCCAGATCGGCCAGCTGCTCCTCGATGTAGTCGGCGCGGCGCTTGAGCTGCTCGTACTCCTCCATGGCAACCTGGTTCACGGGGCCCAGATTGTTGATCTGGCGCACAAGCTGGTTGAGCTCGCGCTCGGCGGCATCGCGATCGGTGGGCGCCGGCAGCATGAGCGCTTCCTCGAGCACCGTGGTACCGTCGGCGGTAATAGCCTTGATGGCCGCCTCTACCTGCACCTCGAGCTTGCCGCGCGCAACCTTGAACTCATTTTGCGTCGCCGTGGCGGCATCAACCCGCTCCTTGGCACGGGAGACCCCGGCCTTGGCATCCTCGATGGTCTTCTTGAGCGAAGCGGAGTCCGCCTCTTCCAGAGAGGCCTGGTCACGCAGGCGCGCTGCCCAATCCGATGCGCGTTCCAACAGGGCAGAATAGCGTTCGTGCATGGGGTCGACGCGCAGGCGCAGCAGCTCGAGCGAGCGCGAAGCCTGGCGTGTTCCGCGGATACGACGGTCGATGCCCTCAAGACGATGCTCAAGGTCGGGCACGCGGCCCTTCAGCGAACGCAGGCGCTCGCTCGTCTGGGCCAGGCGCACCTTGGCATCGGCGAGCTTACCGGCGGCCTCGGAATCGTCACGGCGAACGCGATCGAGCTCATCGTTGGCCTCGGCAATCTGGAGACCCAGGTCGCTTGCCTGTGCACGCGCCTCGTCACGCGAACGGGTGAGCTCGTCAACGCGCGGGCGCGCAGCGCGAACGGCCTCGGCGGCCTGCTCGCGGCGCTTGGAGATGCGCACGCGCTCGACCTCGGCATTGTTGACGCTTTGCTCCAAGCGGCCGATCTCGGAGAGCAGCGAGCGGCGCTCGCCCTCAAGACGGGCGATCTCACCGGCGGCATCGCCCTCGGCGGCACGCGCCTCCTCGACGGCGGCGTTGGCCTCAACGACTTGGTCCGAAGCATGCTCAAAGATGGCAGCCAGATCGGGTTCCAGGCCCTCGAGCTCACGGATGCGGCGCTTGCGCTCCAAGGCACCCGAAGCCTCGCCGGCATCGAGCCCCACGCGCACCAGACCACCACAGCTCACGCGGGCGCCATCGGGAGTCACGTAGGTCACACCGTCAACGACAGGGGCAGCCAACGCGGCAGCCAAGTCATCGACCACGTAATAGCCGCCGAGAAGGGCCTCGACAACCGAGCCATAACCGGAGCGCACGGACAGACGATCGACCAGACGCGTACCGGCAGCGCCATTGGCAGCAGCACCACCGCTCACGCCGCGCGCCACCAACAGCGCCTCGCCCGAAGCCTTCTTTTGGTCCAAAGCCGCACGACCGGCGCGCTCAAGCGTAGCGGCATCATCAAACAAAAGAGCATCGATATCGCCGGCAAGTAGTTGCTCAACCAGGCCCTCAAGCTCACGAGGGGCGTCGAGCACGTCGCCCAGACGGCCTGAGACATCATCGCCCAGTGCGCCCATCAGACGGCTCACCAGCGGCGAGCTGTCTGCCATGCGGGCATCAAGCTTCTTTTGGCTGGCAAGCTCCGAGCGCACCTCGGACAGCTTGTTGCGCGCCTCGCTCTCACGATTACGCAAGTCCTTCAGGGCTGCACGGGCGACCTCGGTGGCCTCGCGCGCATCGTTCTGGGCCTGACGAGCCGCCTCAAGGGCACTCTCAAGCTCCTCAGCACGGTCGCGACGGCTATCAAGCGATGCTGTAACCTCCTCGAGCTGTTCATCAATCTGCTCCAGGCGCGAGGCGTACATGTTGTCCTCGACCTCGGCGTTGCTCAGCGAGTCCTTCACCTTGGCGAGTTCGAGCGCCGCGTTATCGGCCACACGCTGCACATCGCGTTGCTCACGCGTAAGCTGCGAAATCTGATTGTCGAGCGCCACGCGCCGCTCGTGGAGCTCAGCGGCGGCAGGACCAGCGGCGTCAACGTCCTCCTGGGCCTGCATGTGCGCGCCGGTCACTTCCTCAAGCTGCGCACGTGCATCCTCGAGCTCCTCGACCACGCGACGACGCTGATGCTCGGAGCTCGAGATCTGGCCGCGCATGTCGGACAGGCGCGACACCATATTGTGGCCCTTTTCCTCGAGCAGGCGCATATCGGAGTTAATGCGACCGACCACGTCTTGCATATGGCGGCGCTGCTCGCCCAGATCGCCCACAAACAGGCCCTTTTCCTCGAGCATGACCTGGAACTTCTCGAGCTCGCGTTCCTTTTCGCCCAAGCGGTACTGCGCAAGCTCAAGCTCGGCAGCACCCTCCTTGGAGCGGCTCTCCAAGTCGTTCCACTGCGACTGCAGCGAACGAAGCTCGTCGACGGCCAGCATCTGCGTAAGCTCGTTCGCGCGCGAGGACAGCTCTTTGTACTTGCGCGCGCGATCGACCTGACGCTCCAGCGGCCGCAGCTGACGGGCGATCTCCTTATTGATGTCGCGGGCACGGGTCAAGTGCTCGTCCATCGAATTAATCTTTTTGAGCGCACGCTCCTTGCGGCGCTTGTGCTTGGAGATGCCGGCGGCCTCCTCGATGAGGGCACGGCGCTCCTCGGGGCGGCTCTGCAAAATGGCGTCGAGCTTGCCCTGGCTGATGATGGAATGCGTATCCTTGCCCAAGCCCGAATCGTGCAGGATGTCCTGAATGTCCATCAGGCGGCACGGACTCGAGTTGATGAGGTACTCGCTTTCGCCCGAGCGATACATACGACGGGTGATGGCGACCTCGTCAAAGTCGACGGGCAGCATATGGTCCGAGTTATCGAGCACCAGCGTGACCTCGGCGACACCCACCGGCTTGCGCGCTGACGAGCCCGAGAAGATGACATCCTCCATGGCCTGGCCGCGCAGCTGCTTGGCGCTCTGCTCGCCCAGGACCCACAGAATCGAGTCAGAGATGTTCGATTTTCCCGAGCCGTTGGGACCGACGATGACGGTCAGGCCCGGCTCAAACGTCATATGGGCGCGGTCGGCAAACGACTTGAACCCTTTGAGCGTGAGGGACTTGAGATACACGGTTCCTCGCTTAAACAGGCTTCTTGTTGAGAATCACGCCGTTGGTGGTGTAGCCCATGCGGTCAAGTGCCTCGAGTGCAGCGGCTCCCTCGGCTTCCTTCTTTGAGGAGCCGGAGCCGCGACCCTGGCGAATACCATCGATCAACACCACGGCGGTAAAGGTGGGCGCATGCGCCGGGCCCTCGGAGCCAACGAGCTTATACGCGGGAGGCTCATGGCCGTCTGCCTGCACGCACTCCTGCAAGAACGACTTGGGGTTCGCAGGATGCTCGGCACGCTCAGAGGCCAAATGGGGCTTAAGCGTACGGTGGATAAACTCCGCCGCCGCATCCCAGCCAGCATCCAGATACAGCGCGCCCACGAGCGACTCATAGACGTTCTCGAGCGCCGAGTGCAGGCCACGCGCGCCGGTACCGGTCTCGGAGGCACCAAAGATGATGATGTCGTCGATACCCAGCTCGTGCGACACCTCGGACAGCGTAGCGCCCGAGACAAGCGACACCTTCAGGCGCGTGAGCTTGCCCTCGTCAAACTCCGGATAGGACTCAAAGAGCGAGCGGGCAACCACGGCGCCCAAAATGGAATCGCCCAAAAACTCAAGACGCTCATAGCTGGCAGAAACCGGCTGGCCCTCGACGGCCGAAGGATGCGTAAGGGCCGCGCGCAGCAGCACCTTGTCATTGAACTCGTGGCCCAGAATCTCCTGGGCGCGCGTAAGTCGTTCGGATAAAGCCAAGACCTAAGCCTCCCTGGCGTTTTCGATCGCGTCGACGGCGTCGGCGACAGAGTTGAGCGAGAGCAGGGTCTCGTCATCGATCTCGAGATTGAACTCGTCCTCGATAGCCGTAACCAGTTGCAGGCGCTCGAGCGAGTTGGCATCGAGGTCGTCAAAGGTGGTCTCATCGCTAATTTCGGCAACATCGACGCCCAGAACGTCAGCAGCGACCTCGGCGATCTTGTCGAAGATTTCGGAGCGGTCCATAGCGCTTCCTCTCATAGTGCATGAATACCAAAAGAATGGTACCGCCCGGGCGGTACCAAGACACGGTTCTGATTCTACCCCACGACGCACGCCCCGAGGCACATAACAGCGCTCTAACTCGCTCTTACAAAACGATGCCGTCCATGGAGTTGGCGACGTTCTCGACCAGCCCCGCGCGCACGGCTTCGGCCGCCGCGAGCGTACCGTTTTTAACAGCCTCGACCGAGGTGGCGCCATGGCCGATCAGGACCACGCCACGCAGGCCCAAAAGAATCGCGCCGCCCTTGGCATCACCAGAGAGCTTGGCCTTAATCTCGCGCATCTGCTTTTTGATGAGCAGCGCGGCGATCTTGGTGCCGAGCGAGGCCATAAAGGCGCCCTTGAGCTCCTGTAGCAAAAACTTGGCAGCGCCCTCGGTAGCCTTGAGAGCGATATTGCCCGACATGCCGTCGGCAACAACGACATCGAAATTGCCCGAGGTGAGGTCGGTGCCTTCGCAGTTGCCCACAAAGCCGGGAACGGCGGCTTTCATGGCCGGGAAGCAGGCCTTGGTAAAGTTGGAACCCTTCTCATCCTCGGTGCCATTGGCAAGCAGGCCCACGCGAGGATGCTCGATGCCCAGGACAACGCGGGCATAGGCGCTACCCATCTGGGCAAAACGCACCATGTCGTCGACCTCGACATCGGGGTTGGCGCCCATATCGCACAGCACCGTCAGACCGCCGGCGCGATTGGGCAGCGCATTGGTCAGACAGGGGCGCACCGGCTGCTTCTTGCCTTCGGCTTGATACCTAAACGGTGTGACGTAGGCGGTCGCGGCAGCTGTCATGGCACCGGTCGAGCCGGCGGAGAAGAACGCGTCCGCATTGCCCTTCTTGATGGCGCGGCACGACAGCACGATCGACGACTTGCGCTTGGTCATCACGGCGCGAATGGGATCGTCATCCATGGCGATAACGTCGGGTGCCTCAAGGGCCTCAACACGTGCATGGGAAGCAGCAAAGGGATTGACGATTTCAGCGGGGCCAGCTGCCAAGACCTCGATATCGGGATCGGCGGCAAGCGCAGCCTCGATACCATCGAGAACAACCTGAGGTTTCTCGTCTCCGCCCACAACGTCTACACAAACGCGAACGTTACTCATATACATGCTCCTTATACAAAAATGGCCGACTCATTGAGCCGGCCATTGTGGTTCCATTTGGAACGGCATCGCATCCAGAGTATACCGTTACTCGGTAACGATAACCTCGCGGTCCTTGTAGAAACCGCAGCTGGGGCACACGTGGTGCGGAAGCTTGACAGCGCCGCAACGGGGGCACGTGGACTGAGCCGCAGCCGAAATCTTCATGTTGGCGGAACGACGGGTGTGAGTGCGGATACGACCCTGCTTTTGTTTAGGTACGGGCATAGTGACCTTCCTTATGAACTATCCAGTGTGGCGATTACGCGCAAGTAGCGATATTACCACAGTTTTACTCATCGAGCTTGAGATTCTTCAATGCTGCAAATGGATTTTCCGTGGCAGCGGCCCATTCTGCCTCTGCCTGTGCGGCGCAATCGCATTGCTCGACGTTGAGATTGCAACCGCAAGTGGGACACAGACCGCGGCAATCGGGCTTGCAGAGCACCACAAACGGCGTATCCATGACGACCGCGTCGTTGATGGGCTCACCCAGATCGACGATGCGGTCCTCACCCAGGAGCTCGTAGCCGTCCTCGAAGGCCTCGGGATCCTCGGGCTCCTCGAAGAGGTAGAACTCCTCGATCTCGCCGGCGATATCAAACGAAGCGGGCTCCAGGCAACGGTCGCACTCGCCGGTGGCGTGCGCGCGGACCATGCCCGTGAGCAAGACACCGGTACCGGCATTGGTAAAGACAACGTCGTAGTCGATGCCGTCCTGTAGCTGGTACTCCTTCTCGCCCACCGTGTAGGTGGCGACATCGACCTTGCCGGTCAGCGGATACGAATCTCCGGGAAACTCAAGCTGCTCGGAAAGATCGACGGTAACGCTCGGGAACTCAGCCATTACCACTGACCATTCTGTTGGGCGGCACCCTCGTTGAGCTGCTGACGGCAACGGGTAACGGTGCCAGTCAGGCTCTTGAGGTTCTCCTCCAGGTGCGTAAAGACCTGCTCTGCGTAGTCCTCGGCAGCATAACGCGTCTCGCGCTCGTACTGCTGGGCACGATCACGGATGTCGTCGGCCTGCTGCTGCGCTAAGCGGACGATCTCCTGCTCACCGGCAATGGTGAGGGCCTGCTGCTGAGCGTCGGCGATGATGGAATCGGCCTGAGCGGCGGCGGAAGCCATAAGCTCCTCGCGCTCCTTAAGGATACGGCGGGACTTCTGCCACTCCTCGGGATAGCTCATGCGGATCTCGTCGAGGATGTTGAAGAACACGTCGGCGTCGATGACCTTGAACTGAGCGTTCTTGCCGAAAGGCGGCTTGGCTTCCTCGATCAGCCCTTCGAGCTCATCGACCAAGCTGACGATCCTATCGCCAGGAAAATTCTCGCCCGGCATCCGGTCTCCTTTCATAGGTAACATATCATCGTGCTAGTTTACCACATGCCACCAGGCAATAAAAAACGTCACGAAAAGCGATGTCTGAGCGCTTCGACCACGTTGGGCGGGACAAACGTCGATACATCGCTGCCGAGTGAGGCGATCTGGCGAACGACCGAGCTCGAGATATAGCCGTACTGCGGCGCACTCATGACAAAGATGGACTCCAGCTCGTTATCCAAGCGATAGTTGAGATCTGCCTGCTGCAGCTCGTACTCAAAGTCGGTCATGGCGCGCAGGCCCTTGACCACGGCCCCCGCCCCCTGCTCGCGAGCGAAGTCGACCAAGAGGCCGGTAAAGGGCAGGACCTCGACGCCGTCGATATCACCGAGCGCCTCGCGGGCCAGCGCCACGCGCTCATCGAGCATAAACGTGGTACCCACACCGTTTTTACCCTGCGACTCGGCAACAGCGACGATCACACTGGGAAAGATGCGGCGGGCGCGGCGGATGACGTCGATATGGCCAAACGTGATGGGATCGAAGGTGCCCGGGACGATCACGCGGTTGATGGTGTCATTCATGGTCGTCCTCCTGAAACGTCGTGGCATCGTTGTTGTGAGCATCGGTGCCAGCGCAATCTTCCTCACCATCGTTATCGCCGACCCAACGAAGCAGGTCGACCGAGGTAATGCCGTAGCGCTTCTCGCGCACGATCTCAAAGCCTGCCGGATGCGCGCCCGCATCGGCGGCGGCATGCTCAAACAGGGCATAAGCGCCAGGTGCAAGCAGACCCTGCTGAGCCAGCTTCTGCAGCAGCTCCTCGACCGGCTCGGCACCAAAAGCATAGGGCGGGTCGAGCAGGACCAGATCAAAGGGGCCGCCCGGCACACGACCGCGCGAGGCACTCGCCAGCATGTCGCCCGTTATCACGCGCCAACGCGCACGGTCACGGCAGAGCGACTCGATATTCTTGGTAATGAGCCGCGCGGCATTCCGATCGATCTCGAACGTCGTGAGCGAGCGGGCACCACGTGAGAGCATCTCTAACCCTAAGGCACCGGAGCCGCCAAAGGCGTCCAGGACGCGGACCTCGTCCAGATCGAAGTCGAATGCCGACATGACCATAGATGCGCATGCCTCGCGCACGCGATCGGTCGTGGGGCGGGTGACATCGCGACCACGGGGCTCCTCGATCTTACGACCGCGCCATTCGCCGCCGATGATTCTCATCCTCCGCTGACCTCCTTAAAAATGTGTCGATATCGCATGGCGACCGCATCGCGCAGGGGGCGCGTCGCCACGGAGTCAAGGTTGCAAGCATACCGCAAGAGCTCGACCGCGTCCAAATGGGCCCACTCGATCAGCTCCTCGTCGGCATCCAGGTCGACAAAGCGCAGGGTCACTCCGCCATGCTGGCGGTACCCCAGGATTTCGCCCTCGTGGCGCAGACGCAGGTCCATCTGGGCGAGCGTAAAGCCATCCGAGGTTTTTTCGAGCGATTGCAGGCGATCTTGTGCTGCCGAAGCGCCGCCGTTGCCCTTGGAGTGCGTCATGACCAGGCACGTGCCCGACACACTGCCACGGCCCACGCGACCGCGCAGCTGGTGCAGAGCAGCCAAACCAAAGCGCTCCCCGTTCTCGATGACCATGACGGTGGCGTTAGGCACGTCGACGCCCACCTCGACCACCGTAGTCGACACGAGCACGTCAATCTCGCCACGCTTAAAGGCATCGATAACCTGGTCCTTCTCCCCCGCTGGCATGCGGCCGTGAAGGCGCTCGATGGCAAGACCCGGCAACGCCAGACGCAGGCGATCGAGCTCGGTCGCCGTATCGTGCAGCGGCACGGGGACCGTCACGCGGCCCTCGTCGTCGCGGGCGATACCGGGCACGTCCTCCAGATCATCGGCCGAGTCACTCGGCTCCACGAGCGGGCAAATCACGTAGGCCTGCTGACCCTTTTCATGCGCCTCGCGGATGGCGCCATAGGCAAGGTCGCGACTCGACTCGGTAAGCACGCGTGTCGTCACGCCAGCGCCAGGGACGGGCCGATGGCGGATGATACTCGTGTCCAGATCGCCGTAGACCGAAAGCGCCAGCGTACGCGGGATGGGCGTTGCCGTCATAACGAGCAGATCGGCACCGGGGCCCTTCGCGCGCAAGGCATTGCGTTGGCCGACGCCAAACCGGTGCTGCTCATCGATGACTACGAGCGACAGATACTTAAACGCCACGTTATCCGAAAGGACCGCGTGGGTGCCAAAGAGGACATCGAGCTCGCCCGATTCCAGCTGGGCATGGATCCGCTCGCGCTCGGCCGCCGGCGTGGCGCCCGTCAGGAGCGCCCAGGTCATGCCAGCCTGCGAGAGCAAGGGGCCGGTCTTATCGGCATATTGACGCGCCAGCACGCCCGTGGGCGCCATAACGCAGGCCTGCGTGCCGCTATCGGCAGCCACAGCCAGCGCGCAGGCGGCAACAGCGGTCTTGCCGGTACCGACATCGCCCAGCAGCAGGCGGTTCATCACGCGCCCGCCATCGCACATATCGCGCAGGATATCTTGGAACGCGGCCTGTTGCTCGTCGCTCAGCGAAAACGGCAGGGCCTGCTTAAGCGCGGCCAGGTGCTCGCCCGCGGCGTGGGCATAGGGTACCACATCGACCAGGCCGCCGTCGTTGCGCAGGCGCAGCGCCAGCTGCAGGTAGAGGCACTCCTCGTAGGCAAGCCGTGCGCGCGCGATATCGCGCTCAGCCATGCTCGAGGGAAAATGGATCGATCGAAGCGCACGGGCATTGCTCATCAGGCGGCGCTTGACGCGCAAGCGTGCGGGAATCGGATCGAAGGGATTGCCGACGACCTCGAGCGCGCCACTTACGATGCGGCGCATCCATGCCTGGCTCACGCCGTCACTCACATAATGGACCGGCAAAATGGTGCCCGCAGCACGCCCCTCATCGAGCTTTTCAAAGTGCGGCGAGGCCATCTGCTTAAAACCGTAGGCAAACTCAACCTTGCCCATCACGGCCAGGCGGTCGCCCTGCTTAAGCTGCTGGGCAATCCAAGGCTGACGGAAAAAGGCGACCTGCAGCACGCCCGTCTCATCAACGAGTGAGACCTCGGTCACCTGCATGCGCGGACGCGGCTTCTTTTGAACGATACGGTCGACCGTGGCGATGATGGTGCACACGGTACCAATGGGCGCCATCTCGATGGACCAGGAGCGCGTAAAGTCGAGGTATCGATGAGGGATATGGAGAAGGAGGTCCCCCACCGTCCGAATACCCAGACGGCGAAGGGCCTCCTCACGTTTACCCGAAACATATTTGAGTCGCGCGATATCCTCGTCGAGCGCATTGCTCTGGGCAAAGCGCTCCGAGACGCGCGGCACGGAGCACAGCTCGGACATGGGCAGTTGCCTACTCGATCGAGAAGATAACGGGATAGAGCGGCTGCTCGCCACGATGGGCGTCAATCTCCAGATCGGGCTGAGCCTCCTCAATGGCGTCGACAATCTCCTGGAAGGCCTCATCGGACAGTTCCTCGCCTGCCAGAATCGTCAGCGCGTCGCCCTCCTCTTCCTCCTGCATACGGTTGATGCAATCGAGCGTGACCTGCTTCACGTCGGAGCCGACCACATCGATGGAGCCGGCAATGATACCCATGACGTCACCGGAGTGAATCGGGGAGCCGTCCGAGGCGCTGGAGTCGCGCACGGCGCGGGTGACCTCGCCATCGCGGACCTCGCTGATGGCGTCGACCATAGCGGCGACGGCATCCTCGAGCTCGGAATCGGGCAGGACGGCGAACAGCGCGGAGAACGCCTGCGGGACGGTCTTGGTGGGAACGACGGCGACCTTCTTGTCGGTGCAGGCAGAGGCTGCGGCCTCGGCAGCCATGCGGATGTTGCCGTTATTGGGCAGGATAATGACCGAGGTCGCGTTTACCTGGTCCACCGCGCCCAGCAGGTCGGCGGTCGAGGGGTTCATGGTCTGGCCACCCGAGACGATCACGTCAACGCCGAGGGACTTGAGGATGTCGGCCTCGCCCGAACCGGCGGCAACGGCGACAAAGCCCAACGCCTTGGCGGGCTCGGCGGCCTTTTCCTGGTCCTCATGAATCTTGGCGGTACGGTCGTGGGCCTCCATCTCCATGTTGTGGATAAAGACCTCGTAGATCTGACCAAGCTGCAGCATGTGCTCGAGCACCAGGTTAGGCGTGTTGGAGTGCACATGGATCTTGTAATCGGGGTAGGCACCCACGAGCAGCTCGCAGTCGCCCATGGAGCCCAGGAACTTAAGGCACTCGTCCTCGTCAAACGGGGCGTCGGCCTTAAAGAGGAACTCGTTGCAGTAGCGGAACTCCGAGCCCTCCCAATCGTCGTTGGCCTCAATCTCAACGCGACCGAGGGCCGCGTCGCGGGCAGAGCCAGCGGAATCAAACGTGGCGGAGAAATCCTCGACAACGGTGCTGCGGCCAAGCGCAGCGGCGACAAAGTTCTCCAGGAA
>DXMB01000058.1:1019-2325 GCA_019414425.1 Collinsella sp. | reverse complement strand
AGCCAAAGGCGCCGGAGTCGACCACGCCGTTCTCCTTCAGAACGGGCAGCAGGTCGGGCGTGCGGGCGACGGACTGGTAGGCCTCGACGACGATGGCGTCGAGCGCGTCCTCGGCCGAGAACTTCTTCTTTTCGCACTCATCGGCCTTGGTCGAGACATCGCGAAGCACCGTGAGGATCGTGCCCTCGATGGGCTTGCGAACGGCCTGGAAGGCGACCTTGACGGCGCGACGGAAAGCGAAGGCGATGTTGGCGGACGTAATGGGCTCGTCGACAGAGACGAGACCCTCGGCCACGCCACGCAGGATCTGCGAGGTGATGACGCCGGAGTTGCCGCGGGCACCCATCAGGGAGCCGTGGGTAATGGCGCCGGCAATGGCCTCCATATCGGCATCGGCGGGAAGGGCGGAAAGCTCCTTGGTCACCGAGGCGAGCGTGAGCGACATGTTGGTGCCGGTGTCGCCGTCGGGTACGGGGAAGACGTTGAGCTTGTTGATCTCCTCGGCCTTGTCGGAAACGGCAGCCGCAGCGATCGGAAAACAGGTGCGAATGGTCTTTGCAATCATGGGTATTTGAATCTCCGTTTTCGGATGCTAGTTCAGACGGCTCTTGAGCGCGTCGATGTGGATGCCGATCTTAAGGCTGGCGGGATCGATCTGGGCGATTTCCTGCAGGGTGAAGGCAACGGAGCTCGAAAGATTGTGGCAGACGGACTTCATGTTGACGCCGTTCTCGAGCACGACGTGAAGATCGACCGTAAGGCCGTTCTCGTCGGCGGAGACAAGCACGCCCTTGCGGAGGCGCTGACCGGCAAGCAGGCGCACGCTCTCGGCGCCCTGGAGCTGTTCGGCCATACCGACGACGCCATAGCACGTCATCGCGGCATAACCGGCAATATCGGCAATAACGTCGTTCGAGACGCTCAGGCTGCCGTTAATGGTCTCAGACACAAGAATCTCCTTATCTGGTGCTCACGGCACCATCTCGTGGGAGCAATCATTGCATTATTCTACAACGAGCGCGCCATGTTGAGGTGGTGGGTCGCGGGATTACATCCTCGACACGAAATGTTGATATGGCAACGTTCGCGCCAGGCGATCGCGGCATGAAAAAACCCGCCGCATAAGCGACGGGTTTTACAACCTGGCTCCCCGGGTAGGACTCGAACCTACAACAGCGCGGTTAACAGCCGCGTGCTCTACCATTGAGCTACCGAGGAATTTAAAAGCCCAGCAGAATGGGCTGAGAAATTCTGGCTCCCCGGGTAGGACTCGAACCTACAACAGCGCGGTTAACAGCCGCGTGCT
>DXMB01000058.1:0-919 GCA_019414425.1 Collinsella sp. | reverse complement strand
CTACCATTGAGCTACCGAGGAATAGGTGCGTGCTCTCAAGCAACGAAGTTTATTATACGGACGAATCAGCTTAGGGCAAGAACTTTTTTGAGAATTTTTCCGACCTAGTCATTGGGGACGTCCCCAACAACTACATGAAAGCGCCCTCAAGCGGATGTACTTGAGGGCGCTTCTTGCTTGACTAGCTTTCGATATAGTCTTTGAGCTTGCTAGAGCGGCTGGGGTGACGGAGCTTGGCCAGGGTCTTGGACTCGATCTGGCGGATACGCTCGCGCGTGACGCCAAACTCGCGGCCGACTTCCTCGAGTGTACGGGGATGTCCGTCGACAAGGCCAAAGCGCAGCTCGATAACCTTGCGCTCACGATCGGCAAGCGAATCGAGCACCTGGGTGAGCTGCTCCTGCAGCATGGAGAAGCTGGCGGCATCGGGCGGAACGATAGCCTGGGAGTCCTCGATGAAGTCGCCCAGCTGGGAATCCTCTTCCTCACCGATGGGGGTCTCGAGCGACACGGGCTCCTGCGAAATCTTCTGGATCTCGCGGACGCGGTCGGCACTCATGTCCATCTCGGCACCGATCTCCTCGGGGGTCGGGTCGCGACCCAGGTCCTGGAGAAGCTGGCGCTGCACGCGGACGAGCTTGTTGATGGTCTCGACCATGTGCACGGGAATACGGATGGTACGGGCCTGGTCGGCGATAGCACGCGTGATGGCCTGACGGATCCACCACGTGGCGTAGGTGGAGAACTTAAAGCCCTTCTGGTAGTCGAACTTCTCGACGGCGCGGATCAGACCGAGGTTGCCCTCCTGGATCAGGTCCAGGAACAGCATGCCGCGGCCCACATAGCGCTTGGCGATGGACACCACCAGACGCAGGTTGGCCTCGGCCAGCTGTTTTTTGGCTTTTTCCCCGGCCTTCAG
>DXMB01000057.1:0-15323 GCA_019414425.1 Collinsella sp. | reverse complement strand
CGAAAGTATGTTCGTGATACCGAAAACTAGAAACCATGCTTTATAACTGCTTGGAAAGTTCGGATTTGACTATCTTATTGTCTCGATCTGTAACAGTTAGACGGTTAAAAGTGGGCTACGTGTTACAGATTGAGATCTTTCAGCCCTGGTCGCCCGTTCGTCTAAATCTATAACAGTTAGGATTGATAATCCCTGCTAGATGTTACAGATCGAGATAAACGGCCTGCTCGGGCTCACCAAAAACAAAAAAGGCCGCATGCGAACCCGTGGGGGATTCGCATGCGGCCGACAGGGGATACGCGGCTGAAGTTAGGCCATGAGCAGGCCGGTCTCCGCGACGTTCTTGTACCAGTACGCGCTCGCCTTGGGATAGCGCTTCTGGGTCTCAAAGTCGATGTAGAACAGGCCATAGCGCTTGTTATAGCCGTTGGTCCAGGAGAACTGGTCCTGCAGCGACCACACAAAGTAGCCGTCGACGTTCACGCCGCCGTCAATCGCCTTCAGGATCCATGCGAGATGCTGACGCATGTAGTCGATGCGAGGGGCGTCGTCGATAAAGCCGTCCTCGAAGTCGTCCTTATAACCCATGCCGTTCTCGGTGATGTAAATCTTCTTGTAGTTGGGGTAATCGTTCTTAATGCGGAGCAGCAGGTCGTAGAGGCCCTCGGGATAGATAATCCAGTCCCAATCGGTGGTGGGTACGCCTTCGCGCACGCATGCCTCACCAACGCCCTTGAGGAACCAGCGCGAGGAGCCCTTGTCACCGGTGCCATTGTGGTTGATGTCGTTTTCGCCCTCGGCGGCACGCAGGAACTGGCACTTGTAGGTATTGACGCCCAGGCAATCGTTGTAAGGGAGCGCGGCGGTCAGCGCGGCGATGTCCTCGTCGCGGACGTCGAGCTCGCCGCCGGCGATATGGGCCAGCTTGGTCGCAGCCTCCATGGTGTCGGCTGCATAGTGGCCGCGGAAGGTGGCGTCGAGTACCCACCGGTTGTTGATGACGTCGGCCATGCGGGCGGCCTCGCAGTCGGCGGCGTTGTTGGGGTCGAGGGGATACTTGGGCTCCAGGTTCTGGACAATGCCGATCTCGCCCTCAAAGCCGCCCTCATGGAAGGCGACGACAGCCTTGGCGTGGGCCACCATCATGTTGTGCATGAGCTGGAAGGCCTTGTCCAGGCGGTACTTCTCGCCGTGCGGCCAGTTGCCGACGATGAAGCTGCCCTCGGCGGTCGCGGGAATCTCGTTAAAGGTAAACCAGTGCTTGACCTCGGTGAACTCGGCAAAGCAGAACTTGGCGTACTCGACAAAGGCGTCAATCGTCGTGCGCGTCAGGAAGCCCTCGCCGCCGTCCTGGTAAAAGGCCTCGGGCGTATCAAAGTGATCGAGCGTGACATAGGGGATAACGCCGGCTTTGTTGCAGGTGGCAAAGAGCTCGTGATAGAAGGCAACACCCTCGGGGTTGATCTCGCCAGTGCCGTTGGGGAAGATGCGGCTCCAAGCGATGGAGACGCGGATACCGTTGATGCCGAAGCGCTGGCACAGGTCGATATCGACCGGATACTTGTTGTAGAAATCGCTTGCGGGGTCGGGGGAGAAGCGACCCTGAGCAGCCAGGAAATCGTCCCAGGGCACTTTGCCCTTGCCGTGCGTGCGGGTCTCGCCCTCAACCTGGTAAGCAGCGGTGGCGCCGCCAAACACAAAGCCGTCGGGGAACTGCATGGGGTTGGTCATGAGTCATCCTTTCTGTGGGATACGAATAGGGAGAGGTGCCCGAACTGGGGATCCGGGCACCAACAGAGGGAGGAAACTAGTCGAGGTTCTCGCGGAGCCACTTGATGGCGCCAGCGGGGTCGCGGGTAAGGTCGATATATTCCTTGCCGCGGGGAGCGAGCAGCTTAATGCCCAGACGATCGGTGTCGGCCTTCATGTCGTTGTAGTAGCTACGAACCTGCGGGGCGAGCACGATGACGTCGTACTGATCCATGATGGCAGTATGCTGGCCATAGGCGCCTGCGGAGGAAGCGATGTTCTCTCCGGTCTGCGCAGCACCTTCCTTGATGGCGTTGGCAAGCATGGCAGAGGTGCCGGCGCCGGCGCACAGGACGAGGACCTTCAGACCGTCGACATCTTTCTTAGCGGATGCGTCGGCGGCGGGCTCGGGCTGATCGGCGACAGGCTTGCTGTCGGCGGCAGCGGCGGTCGGCTCGACGGAGACGGTAGTCTGCTCGATAGCGGGCGCAGAGGCGTTGGCGGCGATGGTGGCAGCACCATCGGACTCGAGACCCAGCTCGGCGGCGCGCTCGGCCTCCTGGTCGCAGAGCAGCTTATCGTATGCCTTCAAGAACGGTAGGTAGATGATGGCGTCCAGCAAGATGATGATCGCGACAAATACCAGGGCGATAAGCTGGAAGTTCGTGGTGATGAAGATGCCGATGGGGGCAGGGGTAGCCCAAGGCACCACGAAGGAGAAGCCGTTCATGCCCACGTTGTCGATAAAGAACTTGGCAACACTCACGTTGACGCAGCCGGCGGCAACAAAGGGGATGAGCATGTAGGGGTTAAGGATCATCGGCGCGCCAAAGAGCAGCGGTTCGTTGACAGCGAAGGCAACAGGAACAATCGAGGCCTTACCGACGGCTTTGAGCTGCTTGGACTTCATAAAGAGAATCAGCAGAAGCGGCACGATGAACGTGGCGCCGGTGCCGCCGAACTCACCCACGAGCGACATGTTGAAGGTGAGGGAATGGGCGGGGTGACCACCGGCCAGCAGAACCTGCAGGTTCTCGGCCTGGTTGGCAAGACGGATGGGGTCGATGCCCGGCTGGACGATCGAGGGGCCGTGGACGCCGATGAACCAGAAGAACGCGGTGGCTGCCTGGATAAGGATAAGGCCAGGATAGGTTTCTGCAGCGGTAAAGAGCGGGGAGAGCAGTTTGATAAGCAGCTCGGAGAACGGAACGCCCATGAGGTTGCGCACGACGACATCGATAATGCCGCAGATGATGACGGCGCCGCCAAAGGGGATGATGTCGCGGAAGTTCTGAGCGATGGCGCCCGGAACCTCCTTGGGCAGCTTAATGGTCAGATCGCGCGAGACGCAGAATTTGTAGACCCACACGGTAATGAACGCGGCGATATAGGCCGAGAACAGACCGCGCGTACCCATGCTGGTGCAATCGAAGACCGAAAGCTCGGAGCCGTTGAACTTGGTGGTGAACTGCGTAACAGCGAGCAGCAGCATGCTGCACTGGGCGGCCACCATGGTGGAGCCGTCGTTGAGCACCTTGCCGGCGGGCATGCGACGGTTCATGGATGCCGTGAAGTTCTTGGCAGTGGTGCCGGCAACCATGATGCCCATGACACCCATGGTGAAGTTGTACAGCTTGTTGCACCAGTCGATGAGCGGCTGGGGCAGCGTGATGCCGACCACGCCGGGAAGGGTGGCAATGAGCAGAAAGATCGAAGAGGTGAGGACGATGGGCATGCACCCAAGGAATCCGTCCTTAATAGCCTGGAGGTAGATGTTCCTCGAGATCTTCTCAAAGAACGGCTGATGCTTTTCGAGCATCTTTACGATGGCGTCCATAGAGCTCCTTTGCTACTTGATGCGCGATGCATGTGGATGGAACTGGTCGTCGATGGATGGTCAGGACTGCCCGGAAACCTTCCTGCTCAAGGAAGGCATTGCGAAATGACAACGTTGTCATTTCGTTAATGACAACGTAAGACATTTTTGGAAGAGCAACAAGGATATACGGGTGAGCGGTCGATATTGTCCGGTAAACGGTTGATTTATCAGTCAGGCAGGTGGTGTATGCTAGAACGCAAAAAACAAGCGATAGAGAACCGAGTGGAGAAGTAGTGGCAACGATGGACAAGAAAAATGTCTCAATGAACGATGTGGCGATTGCCGCGGGTGTTTCTCTCAAGACGGTTTCGCGTGTGATTAACGAGCCCGGTAGCGTGCGAGAGTCGACACGCGATAAGGTCCATTCCGCAATGGAAGCGCTCGGGTTCCGGGCGAACTTTGCCGCGCGTTCGCTCAAGTTGGGCCGTTACGGGTGCATCGGCGTGGTGCTGTTCCACTTGTCGGGCGGTGCCGTGGACATGATTGACGGTATCGCAGATGCCGCCGAAGAACGCGGCTTTGCGCTCACGATGATCAAAAAGCGGGCGGGGGAGAAGATGACCCTTGCCGAAGCGGCGCGTAGGATGTCGCAGCTGCCTGTTGATGGCATGATCTTCAACCTGCGTCAGATGGTCGATGACTTTGATACTTTTGAGGCACCGAAAGACCTCAAGACGGTGATTATCACACCGATGGAACATCCTACCTGCTCCACCGTCAGTGACGATCAAGAGGGCGGCGCGCGCATGGCGTGCGAGTACTTCTTGAATCACGGGCACAAGAACGTGTACTTCGTCTCTGGTAAGAAAGAAGCGCTGTCGAGCCAGTGCCGTATGAAAGGTTGGCGAGCGGCACTCGAGGCGCATGGCATTGAGCCGCCCGAGCCTCTGCAAGGCGATTGGAATGCGGATAGTGGCTATGCCGCGGGCCTTGTGCTTGCCGATAAAGCCGATTGCACGGCGGTCCTCGCTGCTAACGACTGCATGGCAAACGGCGTGATGATGGCTCTACGTGACAAAGGGCTCGGTGTGCCCGACGACGTGTCCGTGATCGGCTTTGATGACGAGCTTTACAAGACGATTCCCAACTCGATTCTGACGTCGGTGAAGTTCCGTCACCGCGAGCTGGGCGTCCATGCGCTTAACGAGGTCGTCGCAGGTCTGGAAGCCCCGAGCTCCAGAAGCCGTACGCTCGTCTCGGGCGTGTTGGTCGAACGTTCCAGCGTAAAGGACCTGCGGGCGTAGGGTTTTTCGGCCCGTTCGTCTCAATCTGTAACAGTTAGGACCGAAAAACTCAGCTAAATATTACAGATTGAGATATTTCTGCTCGGGCGTTCTGTTTGTCTCGATCTGTAACAGCTAGGATCCAAAAACTCGGCTAGATGTTACAGATTGAGATGAACGGGAGGACGGGTGCGGTCTAAACAAAATGGCCCGCGCATCACACATCGATGCACGGGCCATTTATTGTCTGCAAGCGGCAGGTGGTGTCAGCGTCTTATGCCTCGAGGTTTTCCTCGATCCAGGCGACGGCACCCTTGGGATCCTTAGTGAGGTCGATGTACTGTTTGCCCTTGGGCGACAGCAGCGTGATGCCCAGGCGGTCGGTGTCGGCCTTCATCTCGTTGTAATAGGTGCGAACCTGCGGAGCCAGGACGATGACGTTGTACTGGTCCATGATGGCGTAGTGGCTGCCGTAGGCACCGGCGTTGGCGGTAATGTCGATGCCCAGCTCGTCGGCGCCTTCCTTAAGCGCGTTGGCGAGCAGTGCAGAGGTGCCGGCGCCAGCGCACAGAACCAGAACCCTCAGATCCTTGCCCTTAAGGGCGGACGGAGCTGCGGAGGCCTCAGTGGCAGAAGCGGTCTCGACAACAGGAGCCTCAACGGCGGGGGCGGCAGCGGTCTTGACGGCCTTGGTCTCCTCGGCCTCTTCTTCGGCCAGGGTCTCGGCCTCCTGCTTGCACAGGACGTTGTCGTAGGCCTTGCAGAACGGGTAGTAGATCAAGAAGTCAACGACCAGCAGGACGACAACCAGGACCAGAGAGATCGGCTGGAAGTTGGTGTCGATGAAGGTGCCGATCGGTCCGGGGAGTGCCCACGGCATGGCATAGATAAAGCCGTTCATGCCCAAAAAGTCGATGAAGAACTTACCAATGAGGACGTTGGCCACGGGGGCAAACAGGAACGGGATCAGGAAGTACGGGTTGAGGATGATGGGCGCGGCGAACAGCAGCGGCTCGTTGACGGCGAACATCACGGGCACGACAGAGGCTTTGCCGACGGCCTTGAGCTGCTTGGAGCGCATAAAGAGCAGGAAGATAATCGGGACAATGAACGTGGCGCCGGTGCCGCCGAGTTCGCCGATGTAGTTACCGAAGTTTTCGGTCAGGGCGAGGGCGGGGTGACCGCCGGCCTGCAGCGTGGCGAGGTTGGTAGTGATGTTGCCAAACAGCGCGGCGTTGAGGGCAGGCTTAACGACCGAGGGGCCGTGGATGCCCATGAACCAGAACAGAGGGATCATGAACCAGATGAGGGCGAGGCCGGCGTAGGAATCGGCAGCGGCGAACAGCGGGCTCACCAGCGTGGAGATGACGTTGGCAAACGGGACGGCCAAGCAGGTGCGGCAGATAACGTCGATGACGGCGACAAACAGGATGGAGAAGCTGAAGGCGAAGATGTCGCGGAAGTTCTGGGCGATGGCGCCGGGGACTTCTTTGGGCAGCTTGATGGTGATGTCTCGCTTAATGCAGAAGGCATAGATGTTGACCGTGGCAAATGCGGCGACAAAGGAGCTCAGCAGGCCCTTGGTGCCCATGTTGTCGGTAAAGAACACCGAGACATCGGCGCCGTCGATCTTGGCACTCGTCTGGGTAACGGCCAAGATGAGCATAGCGCACATGGCGGCGACCATGGTGCTCGTGGCGTTGATGGCCTTGCCGGCAGGCATGCGGCGGTTCTTGGAGCCGGTCAGCGCGCTTGCGGTGGTGCCGGCGACCATGATGCCCACGACGCCCATCGTGAAGTTGTAAACCTTGTTGCAGAAGTTCACGACGTCGACGTTCCACCAGTCGGGCAGCGTAAAGCCGCCGACCGTGGCGACAACGCCCGGCAGGGTCGAAATAAGCAGGAAGACAGAAGAAGACAGGATGATGGGCATTGCTGCCAAAAAGCCGTCTTTAATGGCCTGAAGGTAGATGTTCTTAGAGACCTTGTCGAAGTACGGCTGACCTTTCTCCAAGAACTTAACGATCGATTCCATAGTTCACGCTCCTCTTTGCATGAAATCTTAATGGCATGGACGTTGAAAACCTATATGGTCTCCCGCTTGCTAAAAGCCCGGGTGCAGGCGGGGCCGGTCCCAGGGGGAGAGAGGGGAGCGGCTGGGTTTGTATCGCATGGGGCCGCTCCCCCTCGGGGGAAAGCGAGGCGATGCGCTACTGCGCGTCCGCCATAGTGTCGGCGAGCTCCTTGTACCAGAGTGCCGACTGCTTGATGTAGCGTTTTTGCGTGTCGAAGTCGATGTAGAACAGGCCGTAGCGCTTGTTATAGCCATTGGCCCACGAGAACTGGTCCTGCAGGCTCCAGATAAAGTAGCCCTGGACGTCGACGCCCTCGGCGCGCGCCTGGAGCACCTTCTCCATGTGCTGGTCGACAAAGTCGATGCGCTCGGGATCGGCGACGATGCCGTTTGCGTCGGGCTCGGGGTCCTTGTGGCCCAGGCCGTTTTCGGTGATATAGATGACGGGGAGGTTGGGATAGGTGGCGCTGATGTGCTTGAGCGTGTCGTAGAGGCCTTGCGGGTAGATGAGCCAATCCCAGTCGGTGGTGGGGATACCCGGCATATCGACCTGCTGCCCGACGCCCTTAAACTTAAAGCACGAGGTGCCCTTGTCTCCGGTGCCGTTAAAGCTGTTGGTTGACTCGCCATCGTAGGCGGCGATAAACGCCGACTGATAGTAGTTGAGGCCGAACATATCGTTGCGGGGCGCCGCCTTGGCGAGCTCCTCCATGTCGCTGTCCTCAACCGTAAGTGTGGCGTTGTTGGCACGCAGAATCTCGTTGATGAGTGAGAGGGTGCGCGCGGAGTAGTGACCCAGGAAGGCGCCGTCCATGATGAAGTCGGTGTAGAAGGCGTTGTACAGGTCGGCGGCGTGCTGGTCGGCGGGCGAGTCGGTGGCAGGATATGCCGGCGTCAGGACGTTGACCATGCCAATGCGTCCGCCCAGGTGCTCGGTCTCGTCAAGATCCTTATACAGGTTGACGGCGCGGGCGTGGGCAACGAGCTCGTTGTGCTGGCTCTGGATGCCGCTCGTCACATCAAAGTGATGGTTGGGCGGGAAGTTGCCTTGGATGTATTGGGAGTGCGAGAGGCTGATGAGCTCGTTGATGGTGAACCAATTCTTGACCTCGCGGAACTCGCGGAAGCAGAACTCGGCATAGCGCACATAGGCGTCGACGGTCTTGCGGTTGAGCCAGTCGCCCTGGTTGAACAGGGCGGCGGGGGAGTCAAAGTGATGCAGGGACACATAGGGCTCGACGCCATACTTTTTGCAGCAGGCGAACAGCTCGTGGTAGTGCTTAACGCCCTCGGCGAGGGGTTCGGCATCGTCGCCGTTGGGGAAGATGCGGGTCCAGGCGATGGACACACGAATGGCGTTGAGCCCATGCTCGGCAGAAAGGCGGATATCCTCCTCGTAGCGGTTGTAGAAATCACTGGCCGGGTCGGGCAAAAAGCGACCCTGGGCGACAAGGTAATCGTCCCACATGGTCTTACCCTTGCCTGCCACCTTCGTGGAACCTTCCGTTTGGTACGCGGCGGTTGCGGCGCCCCAAACAAAGCCCTTCGGCAGCTGCTGTACGCGGTTTAGCAAAGACATATGCATACACCCTCTCGTCTCGCTGTTCGATATTGTGCGTTTGCGCTCAGGAGGCTCCCTGGTTAGCGTTCAGCGGTGAAAAAGCCCGATAAACACTATCTTAAAATGATTAGAACCAAAATGAGCACGTGAACATTTGACAATGAGCACGTTAACATCCGGCTGGGATGTATAGAAACAAAACAACTTCAAACAGCTGCGAACGGTTGTATTTGTTCGGTAAGCGGTTTTGATTGACAGAAGTTTTCATGTTGTGGTATATGGCTCGGGTATCATGAGCACGTTATCAATGTATGTACGATGCGCCATGGGCGCGGGGAATAGTTGGGAAGCAGGTTAGCGTGGAAGGCATGGATCAGCAGACAAGGAATGGTCGTTCGGCGAGCGCGGCAGAGGTTGCGGCGCTCGCTGGCGTGAGCCGCCAGACTGTGTCTCGCGTGGTCAACGGTATGCCCAACGTGACGGAAAAGACGCGCAAGCGTGTGCTGGCCGCCATGGAAGAGCTGGGCTTTCGTCCCAATTTTGCTGGAGCGGCGTTGCGCGGCGGGTCGTATCGTTCTATTGGCCTGTGCATGTACAACATCACACGTGTCGGTAACCTGGCGACGCTCGAGGGTATCATGCAAGCGGCGCGCGAGCATGATTTTGCCGTCACTATGATCGAGATGGGCGGCGACAAGCCCTATGCACTTGCCGATGCCTCGCGCCGCATGGTCGAGCGACCCGTCGACGGCATGATTCTCAACATGAACCGCATGGCTCCCGATTTTGAGGAGTTTGTTCCCCAGCCGGGAGTGCGAACGGTCATCCTGTCCATGTATGCGCATCCGCGCTGCACGACGATCGACTCCGACCAGTATGGTTCGTGCGAGCTGTTGACCAATTATCTGCTGGAACATGGTCACTCGAATATGCGGTTTGTGGCGGGTCCGGAAAACTCGATTTCCTCGCGTTTTCGTGAGGCCGGTTGGCGCGATACGCTGGGTCGTGCTCATGTCGATGCCGCTCCGATGCTGCGTGGCGATTGGAGTGCGGACAGTGGGTACGCCATGGGCGAGCGGATTGCGGCCGAGGTGCTTGCCGGCGGGTCGCAGACGCCGACTGCCGTGCTTGCGGCAAATGACCAGATGGCGCTGGGCGTTATCGCCGCGCTCGAGAACGCGGGCCTGTCCGTGCCCGACGACGTGAGCGTGGTTGGTATCGACGACGCACTCGAGGGACTTGTTCCTCACAATCGGCTGACGACGCTGCGATTTGATTTGCGCGGTGTCGGTAAGCTTGCGTTTGAGGCGGCGATTGGAGAGAGCTCGTCTATCGAGGCGATTCATGTGCCGAGCACGCTGGTCGAACGCTCGACTGTTAGGGACATACGGGGTTAGGTCCTACTCCGTCTGTCTCGATTTGTAACAGGTAGACGGTCAAAAGCGGGCTACGTGTTACAGATTTAGATTTTTCGGAAAGCACAATCCTGTTCATCTCGATCTGTAACAGCTAGGACCCAAAAACTCGGCTAGATGTTACAGATCGAGACAAACGGCCCCCAGGTCGAACAAAAACAAAAGACCGGGGGCGGCGCGCCGTGTGACGTGCCGCCCCCGGCTGAGAAATGGGGACAGGTTGTGTGAGCGGGCAACCCCGCCAGCCACTAGTCCAGACGACGGGTTTGCGCCACGTGCTTGTACCAGTAGGCGCTTGCCTTGGGCGTGCGCTTCTGGGTTTCAAAGTCAACGTAAAAGAAGCCGTAACGCTTGTTGTAGCCATTGGTCCAGGAGAACTGATCCTGCAGGCTCCACAGGAAGTAGCCGCCCACGTTGACGCCCACCTCCATGGCCTTGAGCAGCCAACGCAGGTGCTGCTCGATGTAGTCGATGCGCGGCTGGTCGTCCACAAAACCGTCCTTGTAGGGGTCCTTGTAGCCCATGCCGTTCTCGGTGATGAAAATCTGCTTGTAGTTGGGGTAGCGCTGCTTAATGTAGACGAGCAGATCGAACAGGCCCTCGGGATAGATGATCCAGTCCCAGTCGGTGGTGGGGATGCCAGGCTTGTTCACATGCTCGCCAATACCCTTAACGCGCCAGCGGCCAGTGCCCTTCTCGCCCGTACCGTTGTGGTGCAGGTCGTTCTCGCCGTCGTAAGCCTTCAAGAAGCGGCACTGGTAGTTGTTAACGCCCAGGTAGTCGTTGTAGAGCGCGGCCTCGCGCATGATTTCCAGATCCTCGTCTAGGATCTCGATGGTGCCGCCCGAGACGGCAGCCAGGCGGTTGGCGCACTCGAGGGTGTCGGGCGCATAGTCGCCGCGGAAGGTGGCGTCGAGCAAGAACTGGTTTTGCAGCACGTGCTCGTTGTTGGCGGCTTTGATGTCGGCGGGGTCGTTCTCGTTGAGCGGGTACTTAAACTCCAGCGACTGGATGACGCCGATTTTGCCCTTAAAGCCGCCGTTGTGGAAGGCCAGCACGGCCTTGGCGTGGGCGAGCATCATGTTGTGCTCGCACTGGAAGGCCTCGGCCAGATGCGCCTTGACGCCACCGGGGAAGGTGCCCTCGATGTAGGTGTTGGAGGCGTCGGCCCAGATCTCGTTAAAGGTGAACCAGTAGGTCACCTGGTCGGCGTACTCCTTAAAGCAGAAGGTGGCAAAGTCCACAAAGGCGTCGATGGTCTCGCGGTTGAGGAAGTCGCCCTTCTCAAAGAGGGGAAGCGGCGTGTCAAAGTGATGCAGCGTGACGAACGGCTCAACGTGGTGCTTGTGGCACTCGGCGAAGAGATCGTGGTAGAACTGGACGCCCTCGGGGTTGATTTCGCCGGTGCCGTTGGGGAAGATGCGGCTCCAGGCGATGGAGAGGCGAATGCCGTTGATGCCGAACTCCTCGCACAGCTCCAGGTCGACGGGGTACTGGTTGTAGAAGTCCGAAGCGGGATCGGGGGAAAAGCGCCCCTGGGCCTCCAGGAAGTCGTCCCAGGCAACCTTGCCCTTACCGTGAGTGCGGGTCTCGCCCTCTACCTGGTAGGCAGCGGTGGCGCCGCCAAAGACAAAGTCCTCGGGAAACTGCGCGGGCGGGTTGGTGACGCTAGCAGGATTAACGGACATGATGATCCAATCGTCTAAATCGAAGGGCCAGCCGGTCTTGGATGGTCGGCTGGCCCTGGGCGTTACTTACTTCGAAAGTTGCTCACTCACGAAGGCGAGAGACTTGTCGCCGTTCTGGGAGAGCTCGATGTACTGCTTGCCACGGCAGGCGACGCACTTGTTGCCCACGCGCTCACAGTCCTTCTGCAGGTCGGCCAGGTAGCTTGCGGCCTGCGGGGCCAGGACGACCAGGTCAAAGTCGGGGAGCATGTCCACGTGGTTGCCATAGGCCTCGGCAGCGGTCTCGAGGTTAATGCCGCGCTCCTTGGCGGCCTTGGCCAGCGCGTTGGCGAGCAGGCCCGAGGTTCCGCCGCCCTGGCAGAGCACGAGCACGCGCTTGCCGTTGAGGTCGCTGGCGGTCGTTGTCTCGGCAGCGGGTGCTGCGGAAGCGGCGGGGGAGTCGGCCTTCACGGCCTCGGCAGCAGCGCCGGCGGCAACGCTCTTGGCGTCAGCCTTGCCCTGGAATGCATCGTTGAGCTTGGCGGCCTTCTCGGCGTTCTTGGCGGCGAGCTCCTCCTGGGAGATCTCGGCCTCCTCGGCGCACTTCTGGGCGTCATAGGCACGGAAGAACGGGTAGTACAGAACGAAGTCGACGACCAGGATAAGGGCGAGCATCACAAAAGCGAGCGGCTGGAAGCCCAGGCCCATGATGGTGCCGATGGGGCCGGGGACGGTCCAAGGCAGGGTGTACATAAAGCCGTTCATGCCCAAGAAGTCGATAAAGATCTTGAGGATCCAGATGTTGGCGATCGGGGCAAAGACAAACGGGACAAAGAAGACGGGGTTGAGCACGATGGGCGCGGCGAACAGCAGCGGCTCGTTGACGGCAAAGCAGACGGGGACGATGGCGGCCTTACCGACGGCGCGCATCTCCTGAGACTTGGCCAGGAAGCAGAACATAAAGACCAGGACGAGCGTGGCGCCGGTGCCGCCCATGCAGACGACGAAGTACTGGGCACCCTGGGTCAGGACAGCGGAAGCGTGCTGGCCGGCCTGGAACGCAGCCAGGTTGTCGGTCATGTTGGCAACGAGGGCGGCGGCGATGGCGGGCTCGACGATCGAGGGGCCGTGGACGCCCACGAACCAGAAGAGGCTCATAGCGCCGTAGATCACAGCGAGGCCGATGTAGCCGTCGGCAGCGGTGAACAGGGGCTGGAACACCTGGATGACGCCCTGGGCAAAGCAGAAGCCAAAAGCAGCGCGGAAGGCGATGTCAAAGACCCAAAAGACGGTGATGCAGACGGAGAAGGGGATGATGTCCTTAAAGGTCTGCGAGATGTTGGGCGGAACCTGCTCGGGCATCTTGACGGTGATGTTGCGCTTAATGAAGAACTTGTAGATGATGCCGGTCACAAACGCAGCGATGAAGGCGGTCAGCAGGCCCTTGGAACCAAGGTAGGTGGTGTTGAAGCCGCTGGCGGCGTCCGTGGCGATCGTGTCGCTCGAAAGGAGCAAGAAGCCGATGATGGCCGCGCACATGCACGAGATGAAGTTGATCTGGTTGTTCTTGGGCAGATCACGGTTCTGGGCGTCGGCGAAGTGCTTGGCCGTGGTGGCGGCGCAGGTGATGGCCAGGATGCCCATGGAGTAGTTGTAGCACTTCCACAGGGCGTTGTTGATGTCATCGGGCCAGTAGAAACCCCAGATGTTGGGGACCGAGGCTACCAGGCAGAAGATGGACGAGAAGATGATGATGGGGATGACGGAGATAAAGCCGTCGCGGATCGCCTTGAGGTACTTGTTGCGGGCGATCGCGTTGAAAAAGGGTTGGCCCTTTTCGATGATGGCGATGAGTTGCTCCATGCAATGCTCCTAAGAGTCGGTTGGTTAGCAACGATGGTAACTTTTGGCGTTCGGTTGCCAAAATGTTGACGTTGCCATTTTGCGACACAAAAAAAGACGCGAACTGATGGTTCCTGTGCCTGCGAACCGTCGATTCCTTATGCGTAAACGTTTGAGCCGCCCGGTGGCTCTGTGTTTGCACAATGGCAACGTTAACATTTGGACTACAAAAGCCGTTCGGGGAAGCAAAAATGTCGGTGAACGGTAGGTTTTGGGTGGTGAGCGTATGGCGGAGGAGGCGTTAGATATACTTAAAGACGTTTCATTTGACTGCGTAGGGTGCCACCAATGGCATCGTTGACATAGAAAGATCGACCTATGGCCGCTGTTAAAAAATCGGTTTCTGTTAAGGACGTGGCGCGTCTCGCGGGCGTTTCGGAGCAGACAGTCTCGCGTACGGTGCACGATTCGCCCAGCGTGCGCCCTGAGACCAAGGAGCGCGTGCGTGCCGCCATGCGCGAGCTGGAGTATCGCCCCAATTTTGCCGGTCGATCGCTGCGCCGCGGCAAGTTTAAGACTGTTGGCGTCGCCATGTTCAACATTACCGGCACCGGCAACCTCGACCGTATGGAGGGCTTTGCCGCCGCGGCCGACAAACATGGCTATGCCATCACCCTCACTAAAGTAGACGGGCATCCGTATACCCTCGAGAGCGCATCGTCGCGCATGAGCGCGCTGCCGGTGGATGGCATGGTTGTGATCATGAATCGCATGCCGGCGGACTTTGGCACCTTCGAGCCGCTGCCCGGTATGCAGACGGTGCTCGTTACCATGCTGGAGCACCCGCTCTGTTCAACAGTCGATAACGACCAGTTCGATTGCTCGCGCCAGGTGGTCGAGTACTTGCTGGAGCAGGGGCACAAGACCGTGCACTTTATCTCGTGTCCCGAGCGCTCGCTTTCGGGCATGCGTCGCGAGGAGGGCTGGCGCGAGACATTGCGCGCGCATGGTATTGAGCCGCCGCGACTCGTCCGTGGCGATTGGACGGCACAGAGCGGATATGCCGCCGGCCAGGTGCTTGCGGACGATCCGAACTGCACAGCCATTTATGCTTCCAACGATGCCATGGCCTACGGCTGCATTCGCGGGCTCGAGTCGCGCGGGAAGCACGTGCCCCAGGACGTAAGCGTGGTGGGTGTTGACGATAGTTTGGGCGATATCGTGCCCGATCGTCGCCTGGCTACGGTGCGCTTTGACAACAAGCGCGTCGGCATGTGGGCGGTCGACAAGATTGCCGGCGCCGAGGGCGCTGCACCCGGTGTGGAGCACATGCTGTTTCCGGGTGTGCTCGTCGAGGGCGATACGGTGCGCGATGTACGCTAGGGTGCGGACCTGTTTGGGTTGCCGCTAATTGTGTTCGAGAATGTTCAGATTGGTTTAAAAACCGTTCACGGGTGAAAAGCAACCGTTCACAGCTCGAAATTACGTTTTGCGCTGTTCTTTTTTGTTTGAATGTTAATGTTCCTGCCATACACAGCGCAGCGCGTATGCCCGGACGCGATGCTCTCCGTTGGTTCATATGTGAAAGGAACGCAATATGGCAACCAAAGAAGAAATCTCGATGGTTGGATTCGAGATTGTCGCATACGCGGGCGACGCCCAGACCGATCTGCTTGCAGCGCTCGATGCTGCTCGCGAGGGTGATTTTGAGAAGGCCGAGCAGCTGCACAAGGATGCCAGCGATGCACTTATCGGCGCCCACGACACGCAGACCAAGCTGCTTTCGCAGGAGGCCGGCGGTGGCGAGATGGAGATGACCTTCATCATGGCTCACGCTCAGGACACTCTCATGACCACCATGATCCTGGAGAAGCAGACCCGCTTTACCATCGATGCCTATAAGCGCATCGCCG
>DXMB01000056.1:0-15841 GCA_019414425.1 Collinsella sp. | reverse complement strand
AATCCGGTGGGTCTTAAAGCTCAGCAGCGTTCCGTCGATATCGAAAAACGCGGCCTTGATCATCCTCGCCTACTCCTCGCCCTCGAGCTTTTCGCTCGCCTCGAGCCACGCCATCTCCAGCTCGTCCATGGCGGCGTGGGCCTCGTCGATCTTTGCCTGCTGCTCGCCCAGCGCCGTGTAGTTGGTGGGATCGACCTGGGCCATGGCGGCCTCGGCCTCCTCCACGCGAGCGCGCTGCGTCTCCATCTTGCGCTCGAGCGAACTCACCTCGCGGCGAAGCTTCTGGCGTTCGGCGTTGGAAAGGCCATTGGGCTGCCCGCTCGTCTTGGGCTTTTCGGCCGCAACCGCTGCGGCGCCGGTGTCGAACGTGCCGGTCTTGGCGCTCGGCGCGCCCACGGGCTCGCCCTCGGCGGTGGCGTTGCACAGGCGCAGGTACTGATCCACGCCGCCGGGCATATGCGTCAGGTGGCCGTCGAGCAGCGCCCACTGCTGGTCGGTCACGCGCTCCATGAGGAAACGGTCGTGCGTCACTAGGATCAGCGTGCCAGGCCAGCCGTCGAGCAGATCCTCGACAATCGCCAGCATGTCGGTATCGAGGTCGTTGCCGGGCTCGTCCAGGATGAGCACGTTGGGCTCGTCCAGGATTGTCAGCAGCAGCGACAGGCGACGGCGCTGGCCGCCCGAAAGATCGCCGATGCGGCTCCAGAGCTGCTGCGTCGTAAAGCCCAGACGCTCGCAGAGCTTCTCGGGCGAAGTCTCCTTGCCGTCGATGACGTAGTACTTCTTATAGTTGCTGAGCACCTCGCGGATCGTGTCGCCCATGTAGGGCTCGAGCTCTTCGAGCTGCTGCGACAGCACGCCAAAGCGCACCGTCTGGCCAATCTTCACGCGACCGCGCAGGGGCGCGATCTTGCCCTGGATCACGTCGAGCAGCGTCGACTTGCCGGCGCCGTTCTCGCCCAAAAGACCATAGCGGTCGCCCGCACCAATGAGCCAGGTCACGTCGGAGAGCACCTGCTTGGGCGCGCCGTCGGTATCCGCATAGCCGGCGTCCACGTCGACCACGTCGATAACCTGCTTGCCCAGACGGCTCACCGCCAGGCGCTTGAGCTCCAGCTCGTCGCGCACAGGCGGCACGTCGGCAATCAGCTCGCGAGCGGCATCCACGCGAAACTTGGGCTTGGTGGAACGCGCCTGGGCGCCGCGGCTCAGCCACGCGAGCTCCTTGCGCGCCATGTTGCGACGGCGCTCCTCGGTAACCGCGGCCATGCGATCGCGCTCCACGCGCTGCAGGATGTAGGCCGAGTAGCCGCCCTCGAAGGGGTCGACTTGGCCGTCGTGGACCTCCCACATGCTGGTGCAGACCTCGTCCAAGAACCAGCGGTCATGCGTGACCACGAGCATGGCGCCCTGACCGCGCTGCCAGCGGGCCTTTAAGTGACGCGCAAGCCAGTTGATGGTACGCATGTCCAGGTGGTTGGTGGGCTCGTCGAGCATGAGCACGTCGTAGTTGCCGATCAGCAGGCGCGCAAGGTCCACGCGACGGCGCTGACCGCCCGAAAGCTCGCCCACTGTGCCTTCCCAGGGCACATCGCTGATGAGGCCGGCCAGAATCTGGCGCGTACGCGGACTCGACGCCCACTCATACTCGGGCGCGTCGCCCACGACGGCATGATGCACGGTGTCGGTATCGACCAGGTTGTCCTTTTGGCCGAGCAGTCCGATCGTGGTGCCGCGGCGGTGCGTCACGCGTCCGTCGTCGGGTTCCAGCGTGCCGGCGAGCACGCTCAGCAGCGTCGACTTGCCGTCGCCGTTTTTACCGACAATACCAATGCGGTCGCCCTCGCCCACGCCGAGCGTCACGCTATCGAAAATATGCTTGGTGGGAAACTCTAGGCTGATGGAATCGCATCCCAAAAGAATCGCCATATGCCCTGCTCCTTCGTAGAAATTCAACGTTGTCCATGATAGCAGCGAGCCCCACCCCAAACCACCACGAAGGTGCCTGTCCCCTTTGTGGTGGTCGTTTCGGTCGCAGAGCAAAAAGGCGGGCCATCTCGCAAAAGAGATGACCCGCCTCTCCAATCAGTCCCGCGGGGGCCGTGGCCGCCGCGGGCCTCAAGCATGTCCCGGACTAGGAGAACATGCCGGTGAGGTAATCATTCAGCCGCTTATCCTTGGGCCGTTGGAAAATCTCGTCGGTCTCGTCGTACTCGACCATATCGCCCATGTAGAAGAACGCCGTGCGGTTGGACACGCGCGACGCCTGCTCCATGTTGTGCGTCACGATGACGATGGCGCGCTCGGCAACGATCGACGACATGAGGTCCTCGATCGCCAGCGTCGAGATGGGGTCGAGCGCCGAACAGGGCTCATCAAACAGGATCACGTCGGGGTTGAGCGCCAGCGTGCGCGCGATGCACAGGCGCTGCTGCTGACCGCCCGAAAGCGCGTAGGCGCTCTTGTCGAGTTTGTCTTTGACCTCGTCCCACAGCGCCGCGCCGCGCAAGCTCTCCTCGACCATGCGATCGAGCTCGTCGCGGTCGGTGATGCCGTGACGCTTGGGCGCAAACGTGATGTTGTCGCGAATGGACTTGCGGAACGGGTTGGGCTGCTGGAACACCATGCCGATGGAACGGCGCAGCTCGTAGGTGTTTTCGGTCTTGGTGTTCACGTTGCGGCCGCGGTAGTTGATCTCGCCCTCCACGCGACAGCCGCGAATCTCGCGATTCATGAGGTTGAGGCTGCGCAAGAAGGTCGACTTGCCGCAGCCCGAAGGCCCGATGAGCGCCGTGATCTCGCCCTTGTGAAAGTCGAGCGACGTATTGTGCAGCGCATGGTGATCGCCATAGTACACGTTGACGTCCTTGGTAGAGAGTACGACCTCGTCGCTCACGGCCTTGCCGCTCACACGCACGTGCTTTTCGCTTTGCCCCACGCTCGACAGAAAGTCCTGGGTCTCGGACGTGGCCGCTTCGGTTGCGGGCGTTGTATTCATCTCGCTCATTCGGCCGTCATCCTCCTTGCCAGTTGCTTGCCCACGATACGGGCGACTACGTTAAACAGCAGCACGCAAATCATCAGCAGTGCCGCGGTGCCCCAGACGATCTGCTGGGCCTCGGGGCTGCCCTCGCCATAGATCTTGTAGATATGAACGGCGAGCGACTCGCCGGGACGGAACACGTTCCAGGCGCAGGTGGGGCTCGACAGGTTAAAACTCAAGAAGTTCAGGCGAACCGGCGAGCTCATGCCCGAGGTAAAGAGCAGCGCCGCGGCCTCGCCAAACACGCGGCCGGCCGAAAGCACGATGCCGGTCACGATGGCGGGCATGGCCTCGGGAATCAGGATGTGCAGTGTGGCCTCCCAGCGAGTGAGGCCCATGGCCAGGCACGCATCGCGCTGGGCCTGCGGCACGTCCTCGAGCGCCTGCTGAATCACGCGCACCAGGATGGGGATGTTGAACATGGTGAGCGCGACGGCGCCGGAGATGATGGAGTACTTCCAGCCCAGCTGCACCGAGAACACCAGAAAGCCGAACATGCCCACGACAATGGAGGGCAGCGAGGACAGCGTCTCGATGGCGGTGGAGGCGATGTCGCGGATGGGTCCGTCCGGCGCGTACTCAACCAAGAACACCGCGCCGCCCAGGCTGATGGGCACCGATATACCTAAGGTGATCAGCAGCAGGTAGAACGAGTCGAACAGCTGGTAGAGCACGCCGCCCTGGGTTCCGTTGGCGCGCGCGGGCTGCGTGAGGAAGCCCGGTTGGAACAGCGTCGAGATGCCCTCGAACAGGATGTAGGCCACCATGGAGACGACGATGAGCATGACGATGGCGACAATTGCCGTCAGCACGCCCGTGGCGATGCGGTCCTGCTTTTGGACACGCCCGAGTCTTGCCTCGTCGATATGGATGCGCATGCTAGCCACGAGCCTTCGCCCCCTTGCGGCCAATGAGATGGATGATCAGGATGAAGATGAGGCTCATGCCCATCAGCAGCAAACCGAGCGCCCACAGGACATCGTCCTGGGCCGAGCCCTCGGCATAGACCGCCATGGACGTGGTGAGCGTGGTGGTGATGGTGGACGCCGGCGACAGCAGCGACGTCGGCATGGCCTCGATGCCGCCGATAACCATGCGCACGGCGAGCGTTTCGCCAAAGGCGCGGGTCATGCCAAGGATGACCGCGGTCATGAGCGACGGCATGGCGGACTTGAGCACCACGTGCCAGATGGTCTGCCAGCGGGTGTAGCCCAGCGCGAGCGAGCCCTGACGGTAGCTGTCGGGCACAGCGCGCAGGCCATCGACCGAAAGCGTGGTCATCGTCGGCAGAATCATGACTGCCAGCACGATAGCGCCGGGCAAGATACCCAGACCCGTGCTCACGTGGAAAACGCTCTTCATAAGACCGACGACCACGTGAAAGCCGATCAGGCCAAAGACGACCGAGGGAATGCCGGTCAAAAGCTCAATAAGCGGCTGAAAGATCTTGGAACCAAACTTAGGCTGGATCTCGACCGCAAAGATGGCAGAGCCGATGGCGATGGGCAGCGCGATAAGCGTGGAGAGCACCATGACCGCAAACGAGGTGACGATCAGGGGCAGGGCGCCGGTATAAGGCAGGCCGTTTTCGGCTGTGTTGGCCAGGTCCCACTTGGTGCCGGCAAAGAACTCGACGACCGAGACGCCGTCCTTGACAAAAGCCGAGAGGCCCTTTTGGGCGACCATAAAGATGAGCGCGGCAACGACAAGCGTCACGAGCGCTACGCACGCACCCGTGACGCCCAGGCCCACGTTCTCAAGGTCGCGCTTTGGCAGCTGTTTTGCCATTGCAAACCTTTCCGGGGCGGTTACTTATTTAGAGGAGACCTTGCCGCTGGCGTCCTTGACGACCTTCATGGCAGAGACGGGAATGAAGCCCTGCTCCTCGACGAGCTTGCCCTGGACGTCGTCGGAGAGCATGAACTCCAGGAAGGCCTTGGTGGCCTCGTCGGCGTCCTTTGCGCAGTACATGTGCTCGGTAGCCCAGATCTTGAAGGAGTCGTCGGCGACGTTTGCGCTCTTGGGCTCGACGCCCTCGACCTTGATGGCGTTGAACTTGGAGTCATCGAAGTGCGAGAAGTCGAGGTAGGAGATGGCGTTGTCGGTGCTGCCCATCTGAGTCTGGACATCGCCGGACTTGTCGAGCTCGGCGTCGCCCTTAAAGTCGACGGCCTCATCGCCAAAGACGGCGGCCTCGAAGGTGGCGCGGGTGCCGGAGCCGGCCTTGCGGTTGAGGACGACGATGGTAGCATCGTCACCGCCGACCTCCTTCCAGTTGGTGATCTGGCCGGAGAAGATGCCCTTGAGCTGCTCGAGGGACAGGTCGTCGACCTTCACGTTCTTGGAGACGACGGGACCCATACCCACAACGGCGACCTCGTGGTCAACGAGGTTCTTGACCTGATCGGCCTCGAGCTTGGTCTCGGCAAAGACGTCGGAGTTACCGATGGTAACGGTGCCGGCGGCGACAGCGGTCAGGCCCTTGCCCGAACCGTTGCCCGAACCGGAGACGGAGACGTCGGGGTTGGCATCCATGAACTTCTCGGCAGCGGCCTCGACGAGAGCTTGGAACGAGGAGGCGCCGTCGTAGGTCACCTCGCCGGAGACGGACTCGGCAGCAGCGGCGCTACCCTTGTCGGCGGCGTCGGTTGCGCCTGCGCCGCCGCAACCAACGAGACCGAGACCGACGATGCTGGCAAGACCACCAGCGAGGCCGAGGAACTGACGACGAGAATAAGCCTGATCGAGCATGATCTTCCTTTCATACAAGCGACTCGCGGGCACCCTGCCCGCTTTGCTGTTTGGAAAGATACGGTCTCGATCGGGCAGCGCCCGCGTCAGCTGCGCTTTATTACGGGCATCTGATAGACCCTTACCGCAAGCGCGGCTCGGCTTTACAAACGAATAACAAACCCGCCACCAAGCATGGCCCGCCTTTTACACCAGAGGAACGTCCCAATGACTACCCCACCGCAACAGAAAAAGCCCGGGCAAAAGCACCGGGCTCGTTATGCAAGCTTGTATCCAAGCAGGATATAGGGGAAGCCCTACAGTTCGAGTTCGTTTAGACGAAGGATTGCCACGATATAGATCTTGAGCGCTTGCTTGAGCTGTTCCTCGTTGGCACACTCGTTGGGACCGTGCATCTGGCCGCCCCACGCGGGCAGCTCCAGACCGGTCTCCTCGGGGCCAAACGATACGGCGCGGGCAAAGTTGCGCGCGTACGTGCCGCCGCCCATGGCAAAGGGCTCAGCATGCTTGCCCGTAAACTCGTTATAGGTATCAATAAGCGCCTTCACGGCCGGATCGTCGGCAGAGACCGAGAACGGCACCTTCGCACGACCCACACGGCACGTCACGCCAAAACGGCCCACGAGCGGATCGAGCTGCTCGCGGATGGTATCGGCACTCGTGCTGTCGGGGAAGCGCACGTCGATGACCTGCTCAATATGGCCATCCGCCACGCGGATGACGCCAGCGTTGCAGGTAAGCGGGCCAAACGCCGGACTCGTCGCATCGATACCCAGGCCGCGACCATAGGCGTCCGCATGCACAAAGGCCAGGAACTTGACGAACTCGTGCTCGGCAGGCGTCAGCAGGCGCTCGTCGCGTGCACCAAACGCGTCCTCGGCCTCGCGCAGATACGCCACGATCAGCCCGACGGCGTTGATCGTTCCCTCTGGCATCGAGGCATGACCGCCAATGCCGTGGGCGAAAATCTGCGCATGCCCGTTATCAAGCGCCGTGATCTCCAGGCGGTCGGCGTTCTCAACGGGCGCCGGCAGCTCATCGGCGGCAATCGCGAGCTCGCAGATGGACTGCGACGGAATGGCATTGCTCGCCTCGGAGCCGCTCCACGACACGATGCGCCCGCCGTCGATCTTGGGACTCACGAACGTCGCCCCAAACTGGCCCTTCTCGGCATTGCAGACCGGAAACTCGGCATCGGGCGTAAACAAAAAGTCGGGGTCTGCGTGGTTCTCCAGATAATGGTGAACGTCGGACATGCCCACTTCCTCATCGCAGCCCAGCAGCGCGCGGAAAGTATAGCGCGGGGTAATGCCGTGCTTGAGCAGATAGGCGCCGGCGTAGAGTGACAGCACCGCCGGACCCTTGTCGTCGATAACGCCGCGGCCGAGCAGCCAGCCCTCGCGACGCTCCAGCGCAAACGGGTCGGTGTTCCAGCCCGGGCCGGCGGGCACCACGTCCACGTGGCAGATGGTCGCGAGCTGCTTGTCGCCGCGGCCAGGGATATCGGCAATGCCCACATAGCCCTCGTCGTCGCTCGTCTGATAGCCAAGCTTCTGCGCGATGCCGAGCGCACAGTCGAGCGCGTCACGGACCGGGCGGCCAAACGGCGCGCCGGGCTCTGCATCGGCAGAAACTGCCACGGACGGATAGCTCACCAGCTGCTCGATATCGGCGACGACATCTTCCCAGACCTCGTCGACATACTCAGCGACGCTCTGCTCCACCTGATTCATAGACTGGCTCCTTACCAATGAGCGGCAAGCGTACCCGCCCCTCACATTTAGTTCCTAGATAGAGAAAAGTTTAGCAAGCTCGGCCACCGAGTGCACCACTGCATCGGCACCCGCCGCCTCATGCTCACCCGGCGCCGCCGCGCCCGAATAGATGCCGATGCACGGCACGCCCATCGCGTGCGCGCCCTCGACGTCGTTAAAGCGATCGCCGATCATCACGGCATCGTCCGCCGTCGCGCCGAGCGCCGCCAGGGCATCGCGAACCGAATCGGCCTTGGTCTCGCGCCCCTGCGGCGGATTCATGCCAACCACGGCTTCGAACTGAGAAAGACCAAGCTCATGCACCATGTCGATGCATTTGGCCTCCATGCGTGACGTCGCCACGGCCATACGCTTGCCCCGGGCGACCAACCCATCCAGCAGCTCGGGGACCCCATTGAACACGGGATACTCCTCCGGTCCCAGTTCATCAAAAAAGGCGCGGTACTCATCGGCCACCTCAAGCGACTCCTCGCGGGAAAAGCCGTAAAAGTCGTGAAAGCTCTTCCACAGGGGCGGCCCGATCATGCGGCGCAGATCACCCATCTGCGTCTCCGAAAACCCGCGCGCAGCCAGCGTCTTGCGCGTCGAGGTCATCACTGCCCGACCCGTATCGGCCACCGTGCCGTCAAAATCGAACAGCACAACCGGCCGCTCGCAAAGTTGCAATGCCGCCATCGGCACCCTTCTTCCCCAGTTGATGATTTCCACACCACCGCTTCAAACTGTTGACTATTCAACAATTGAACCTAGCAATGTAGAGCAACTCCACTATACTTGTCGCACTTTGCTTTCAGAAGGCGGCGCTGCCGCGCCCCAACGAAAGGTGCAATTATGTCTTTTGCCATCATAACCGACTCCACGTCGGACATCTCCCCCGCCCGTGCCCAAGAGCTCGGCATTTACGTGATTCCGCTGCATGTGATTATCGAGGGCGAGGACCTGCTCGACCAGGTGCAGATTACCGCCGAGGAATACGTCGCCCGCATGGCCGGCTCCGAGCAGCTGCCGCACACCTCGCAGCCGAGCGCCGGCGAGTTCAAGGCGCTGTTTGACCGCGTACGCGCCGATGGCCACGACAGCGCGATCTTTATCTCGCTGTGCAGCGAGTGGTCCGCCTGCTATTCCAACGCATGCCTGGTCGCCGAGACCCACGAGCTCGACGTGCGCTGCATCGATTCGCGCACCGGCTCGGGCGCCGAGGGCCTGCTGGTGGAGTACGCGCTTGCCATGCGCGAGGACGGCCGCAGCTTGGACGAGACCGAGGCGCAGATCCGCGCGACGCTGCCCGAAGCCCACCTGCTGCTGATTCCCCGCACGCTCGAGAACCTGGTCAAAAACGGCCGCGCCCCCAAGCTCGCCGGCCAGCTGACGCAGATGCTCAACATTCGCCTGGCCGTTTCGCCGGAGTGGAAATCGGGCGAGATCAAGGCAATCAAAAAGGGCCGCGGCGCCAAGCGCATCGTCGCCAACACCATGGCAGATTGCCTCGCGTTTTTGGACGAGCACCCGGGCTCAAGCGTGCGCGTGCTCACGACCGGCGCCGCCGAGGAGCAGGAACTTGTCAACGAGGCGCTCGCGGGCCAGGACTACGTAGACGCCGGCACTGGCCCCATCGGCTGCACCATCGCCACCCACGTAGGCGTCGATGCCATCGCCATCAGCTACTGCCCCCGCTACCAGCCCATCCACTAGGGGCACCTTTACCTCTTGCGGTGGAATAGGGACTGTTTTTGGCTTATTAGCCGCCAATCAATCCCTATTCCACCGCAACTTAGAAATCGGCGATCAGCCCAGCGGACCCTGAAACAGTTCCTGATGAGTGCCCATTCTCACCAGCCTAATCACTGGGTTAGTCTTATGGGGAAGATAAAGAACGACCACATCGACCAAGCCATCGGATAGGTGGAAATCGATGTGGCCGTTGTAGTTTCCGCCCGGGTTTGAGAGCTCGTGGGCGCCATACTCCGCCGGAAGTGACCCATGAGCCACAAGCTCTGCAACCGCCGCTTTAAACTCACTTTTTAGCTGCGGATGCATGCGCATCGTTCGTTTGTAGTCCACCTTAAATTGAGCCTCGACTTTAATCTCGAACATCGCTATTCCTCATCGAGGAATGACATAAGCTCATCAGCGTTATTGAATGACAGGCTATCGTCCGGCAAAATCCCCAGCTCATGAGCCTCGGCGATCACCATGGCGCGCCTCGTCACCTCGTTGGGCACCTCCGCCCTTCCTACAATCTCAAAAGGAATCTTTCGCTGATTTACCAGCTGCCGAACGGCAAGATTGAGATAGGAATTGAGGCTGAGGCCGACCGAATCCAAGAACTCAGTCGCCTGCTCCTTGAGCCCCTCTTCGATTCGAACCGTCGTAGG
This sequence comes from Collinsella sp., assembly GCA_019414425.1. Taxonomy (GTDB): domain Bacteria; phylum Actinomycetota; class Coriobacteriia; order Coriobacteriales; family Coriobacteriaceae; genus Collinsella. The sequence continues at coordinate 5,897 of DXMB01000056.1, read as the reverse complement.
CTTAACTGTTGCTGTAGGCATTTGCGACCTCCTCGCCCTCGTCTTTTACACCAGTATACCCAATATAAATGGCAATCTGATGTTAGATAACATCAGATTGCCATGCGTATTCATGTCGCGTGGGCACGATTGATCTACATCAGCCCGCTGAGCGCAATGTCAACGGCCTCGTTGAGGTCATCGGTAATGTGTACCAGATCCGGATCGAGCGGGCTAATCATACCGGTGCTCATCACCGGACCGTTGAGCCAGTCGAATAGGCCCTGCCAGTACTCGGTGCCCACCAGCACGAGCGGCATGCGCTTGACCTTGTGCGTCTGCACCAGCGTGAGAACCTCGAACATCTCGTCGAGCGTGCCAAAGCCGCCGGGAAATACGATGGCGCCCGAGCTGTACTTAACGAACATGGTTTTGCGCACAAAGAAGTAGCGGAAGTCCATGCCGAGGTTCACGTATTTATTGAGCCCCTGCTCGTGCGGCAATTCAATGCCTAGGCCAACTGACTTGCCGTTGACACTCGCCGCTCCCCTGTTGGCCGCTTCCATGATGCCGGGGCCGCCACCGGTGATGACCGCCACGCCACGTTGCGCGATCTTGCGCCCGACGGTACGCGCCGCCTTGTAGAGCGGATCGGTCTTGGGCGTGCGGGCGCTACCGAAGATGGTCACCGCAGGTCCAAGCTCGGCAAGCGCGCCAAAACCATCGACAAACTCTGCCTGAATGCGCAGCACGCGCCACGGGTCGGCATGCAGCCAGTCGGTCGAGTCCTCGGGCGCCAGCAGGTTGGCGTAGGTGTTGTCCTTAGGAATCATGGGGCCGCGCATGACCACGGGGCCGCGGCGGTACGTCTCGTCGTAGACAGGCTCGCCCTCGACGTTCTCATTCTTAATCATGGGTACTCCTATCGAGAAAAAGAAAAACGGGCGGGGTCGACGCTGTGCGCCAAACACCCGCCCGAACATCAACTATTCGGTATGGTACCCACGATGCATCAAGTGCTTGCAAGCTATCGGTCATCGGTCGCGCAAGCGGTGTCAACGAATGTGACGACCGGCTGGCGCCCGACCATTGCCGTTGCCCACGCTCTGCAAGCGTGTCTGTCGCCCTTAGTAATCCACCGCGGCAGGACTATTCATCCAGTCGCTCACGAATGCGCCGTAGCGGCCCTCGATAATGGCCTGGCGGGCACGCTGCATAAGGTTGAGCAGGTAGTAGATATTGTGCATCGAAAGCAAAATGCCGCCGAGCATCTCCTTCTGCGTGACCATGTGGCGAATGAGCGCGCGGCTGTAGCCGCCCGTGCACACCGGGCAGGTGCAGGTGGGGTCGATGGGGCCGTCGGCGTGCGCAAAGCGCGCGTTACGGAAGTTAAGGCGACCTTCACTGGAGAACGCCGTACCCATGCGACCGGTGCGCGTCGGCAGCACACAGTCGAACATGTCGATGCCCACGCCCACGCCGCGTACGAGCGTGGTGGGGTTGCCGACACCCATCAGGTAGCGCGGCTTATGCTTGGGCATGTACTCGCTCACGAGCGGCGCCAGGGTCTCGAACATGGTCTCGTGATCCTCGCCCACCGAATAGCCACCGATACCATAGCCCGGGAAGTCGCCGCACTCCTCCAGATGGCGCAGCGAACGCAGGCGCAGATCCAGGTGCATGCCGCCCTGAACGATGCCAAAGAGCGCCTGGTCATCGCGGGTATGCGCCTTATAGCAGCGCTCGGCCCACATGCTCGACAGCTCAACGGCGCGCTCAACGTAGGCGCGCGTGGCGGGATAGCCCGGGCACTGGTCGAGCTGCATGCAGATATCGGAGCCGAGTTTCATGGCGATTTCCATGTTGTCCTCGGGCGTCCAAAACACGTGGCGGCCGTCGTAATCGTTGACAATAAAGCGCACGCCCTCATCGGTGAGCTTGACGGCATCGTTGTGGCTGAAGACCTGGAAACCGCCCGAGTCGGTGAGGATGGGGCCGTGCCAGTTCATGAACTTGTGCAGGCCGCCCAGCTCGGCGATGGTATCCTCGCCGGGACGCATGGACAGATGATAGGTATTGGCGAGCACGATCTGGGCGCCGAGCTTCTTGACAGTCTCGGTAGGAATGCCCTTGACGTTTGCCTTGGTGCCCACGGGCATAAAGATCGGCGTCTCGATGTCGCCGTGCGGGGTGTGCAGCACGCCGGCGCGCGCGTGCGTCGTCGGGTCCTCGGCGATCAGGTCGAATTTAAAAAGGTTCTGGTCCATAAACTGGAACTCCTTGGTTGCGGTTCATACGCAAACCATTATACGGGCAACCCGCAAGAAGCACCGACTCGACAGAAACTAGTGCATTAGGATCAGGTTCCCGCGCTAGTCGTTGGGTAGTCGTTGGGGACAGTCTTAAACGACTAGACGTTGGGGACAGTCTTCAGCGCCATCTTGCAAATGAGCGCCCCAATCTGCCGGCACTCAGGGACTGTCCCCAAGTGCCGGCAAGAGTGTCCCTTTCGACTAGTCATTTAAGAACGTCCCCAACGACTACATCCAACAGTCAAGGTAACGCCGATGCTCTGACAACATCAGCGAGCGGTCACCAGAGCGAACAAATTGGCATGAAAAGAGGACGGCATAGACCTTCTGGTCATGCCGCCCTCTTTGAATGACAAGTTGTCGCTCTGGTGACCGCGCAGCGTCGGCCCGTTACGGCGTTTGGTAAAACGCCGTAACTCCTACGGACGCTGGCCCATGCCACCCTCGAGGGTGACGGTCTCGCCGTTCATATACTTAAAGTCGGGACCGCAGAGCTGAACGACAACGCGGCCGATTTCCTTCTCGACGTCGCCGTAGTGGCCAGCCGGCGGCATGTGGACGTTGGCCTTGAACGCCTCGGGATAGGCATCCTGGAAGTTCTCGAGCGCAGCGGTCCAAGCAAGCGGGCAAACGATATTGACGTTGATGCCGTCCTTGCCCCACTCGTTGGCAGCGACGCGGGTCAGACCGCGGATGCCCTCCTTGGCAGCGGCGTAGCTGCACTGGCCATAGTTGCCAAACAGGCCGGCGCCCGAAGCAAAGTTGACCACGGAGCCCTTGGTCTCCTTCAGGTGCGGGTAGGCCTTCTGCATGTACAGGTAGGTGGCATACAGGCCAGAGTAAATGGCCAGGTTAAACTGATCCATGGTGTGATCGGCAATGGTCACGCCCGAGGCGCTGGCCTGAGCATTGTTGACGACGGCGTCGATGCGGCCGAACTCCTCAATAGCCTTGTCGATGACGTTCTGGACGACGGCCTCGTTGTCCTGACCAGCCGAGACATCGGCCTGAACAGGCAGAACCTTGACGCCGTACTCGGCCTCGAGGGATTCCTTGGCAGCCTCGAGCTTGGCAACGTTGCGGCCGGTAATGACGAGGTTTGCGCCCTCCTTGGCAAAAGCGATATCGATACCGTAGCCGATGGAGCCAGCGGAGCCGTCCTTGAGCGTGGCCTTGCCGCCGCCGGTGACGATCACGGTCTTACCAGTGAAAAGTCCCATATAAAGTCCTTTCAAATCGCGACGGGCCTGCCCGTCGACTGCGCGCATCCAACTTCACGCGCCAAAAGCTGAAATGCAACTTTAGCGGGTTCAAGTGAAAAGAAAAGGCCTCGGCAGGCGAACGGCATAACGTCTTTCGGCGAAGGGATTGTCAAGTACAAACTGGATAAAGTGGCCGAGTTTTTGCTATCGACGCGAGCCATCGAACACGTTTTGAAACTTTGCTGCAGCGCGCGGGATGTCGGCGCGAGACTTTATCATAGGGTGACAAACAACGATGAGGAGCACATGGCTATGACAGACGAGCTGGACCCCCAGACTCAACAGCATATTGATGATTCCGCAGACGTCACCGCAGATGCTGACGCTGTGACCTGCGATGATATTGACCTCGACGACCCCATCTTGGACGAAAGCGCTACGGCGGAAACCCCCGGCGCCGAAGATGCAGGCGAGCAAAATGACGATGCGCCCGCTCAGGACGACGCCCCTGTACAGGATGCTGCTCCGCAAGCTGCGGGCCCTATCGAGGTTTCTTCGGAAGAAGAGCTCGACGCCGTCATGGACTCCATGATGGATGCCGTCAAAGCGATGAAAGACGCCGTGGCCGACGCTGACGTTGACGCCGAGGAAGAGGAGGCCGCCGAGGCGGCCTCGACCTTTGTACCCGGCGAGACTCCGGTTGCCGACCAGGGCAGCACCATGCCCTCGTTTCTGCAGCTCGAGCATCCCACGATTGGCGCCGATGCGGTCGACCCGCACGCAGCAGGCTTTTCTGTGATCGAGGGCGGTACCGGCAATATCGCCGTGCCGCAGGCTGCCGATGCGGACGCTGCCGACACCGCTCGCCCGACCGCCCCGCACTCCTCCGCCGCGAGCCGCGATCTGGGGACCGCTGTCTCGAACACTGCGAACGCCGTGGGCACCTTTATCGCCCAGGGCGCCTCGGCCATGCGCGAGATGAACGCCGCGAAAAAGGCACTTGCCGATGCCCGCGCCCACCTGGCCGAACTTGAGCAGCGCATTGCCGATCAGGCCGAGGAACTCGAGACGCGCCAGGATATCGCAGGCCGCTACGACCAGATCGTCGCCGACCAGCGTCAGGCGATCGCCACAGCGCAAAAGACCGCTGCGGCAGCCGAGATTGACCGTGATGCCCACGCCGCCAAAGCGACAGAGCTCAAGGGTCAGCTCGAACAAATGAAGACAGAGGATGACGCGACTGAGCTCCGCCTGAAGGCCGCGCTCGACGCCGTGGAGGCCCGCGAGGCGAGCTCTCGCGAGACCGGCAACCGCCTCGTTCGACGTCTTGAGGATTCCAAGCGCATCCGCGACAAGGTGAAGGCCGAGCGAGACGCCGGCATTGCGGCCGCACAACAAACCGTCGACGCCACGCGCGCCCAGCTCGAGACGCTGCGCCATGAGTATGCCGAGCTGCAACGCAATCCCTCGGCAAATCCCGCCAACTATACGGTGCGCACCAGTGAGCTCTCGATGCAGATTTCCGACACGGCAGATGCCCTGCGTAAAGCCGAAGAAGATGTCCCGCGCATCACCGCCGACCTTGAGCACTCGCTTGCCGCAGCCGAGCAGGCCGTCGAGCAGGCTCAAGCCCCTATCGCCGACGCAAAACGCGCGCACCAAGCCGCGACGACCGAAGCCGATGCCGCGCGCGACGAGCTGCAGACGGCGAAGACAGCCGCCGCGACTCGTCAGCGCGAACTGCGCGAGAAGGTCACTGCCGAGGACAAGGCACGCCGCGACCAGGAGCAGAGCATCGCCAACGCCCAAGCAGATGCCGCACATGCGCAGTCGATCATCGAACAGGCGACCGAGGTGCACGACCACCCAGAGATCACTGAGTCGCTTGCAGGATCCTTGGCCCGAGACAAAGCCGAACACGCCGAAACCGAGCGCGAAGTGGCCCAGCTCGAGGCTACCGAGGATGACGTACGAGAGCGCACCCGCGACTCACGCATCAAATTCACCGGTGCCATCGTCTGCATCGTCGCCGTGATTCTAGCGATCATCCTGGTCTGGCTCTTCGCGAGCAAGTAAACCAGTTGCCAAAAAACGTTCAACGCAGTTGCGGTGAGATAGTTCCTGTTTAGTCCTCAATAAGGCCAATTCAAGAACTATCTCACCGCAACCTATTTAGATCGACGCAAGGCAACCTATCCCTCTTGCACCAATCTCTTGACATAAGGACTGTCCCCAAGTGCCGACACAAAAGGAACGTCCCCAAGTGCCAACAAAGGCGACGCCGATGCCTTGGCAAAGTCAGCGAAAACCCGCCAGAGCGAGCAAGGTGCCTTGAAACGAGGCGGCATTGACCTTCTGGTCATGCCGCCGAAGTTGAAAGGCAGATTGCCGCTCTGGCGGGTTT
>DXMB01000055.1:0-15894 GCA_019414425.1 Collinsella sp. | reverse complement strand
ACTCGCCTGTGTTGCCGCCTCGGTAGCACGTGCCGCTGCCTCATGGGTACGGGCGCGCTCCGCTGCCTCGGCCTCGCGCTGACGGGCGCGGTCCTCGTTCTCAAACTCGATATCGTCCTCGATCTCATCGCTCGGATTAAGGAGCTCATCCAAACTCACGCCATAGAGTTTTGCGAGCGAGATCAGGTTCTCGGTATCGGGCGAGCTCTCCGCACGCTCCCATTTACTGACCGCCTGGCGCGACAGCCCCAGCTTTCGCGCCAGCCCTTCTTGGCTAAAACCCTTGCTGCGACGAAGGTCGGCGAGCCGCTGCGCAGTTTCTACATTCATGGTTCCTCCTATGCGATGCCAGCCGTGCCGCCGGACCGTTTTTGTTCTTAAGGCGCCTTGCACAGTTAAAAATCTATCCGCCACCGCCAAAAGCATGCCACCTATTCTAGTGAGATTTTTGACAACCGGCGGTTGCGGGCATATATGAGCTGCGGAAATGTGTCCAAACAAAGCAATGACCCGCAGCTCGGTTGTCCCCGTTGCGGCGTTAACGGTAGTATGGTCGTACTGTTTATTCCGCACCGCCAACGGAGGGAGTTCCGCGCCGTGAACCGCGATTTCGCCTCATCGCTCATTCAGCTCAACAATACGTTCTATCGCGAGCACTCCGCCTCCTTCTCCGATACGCGCCAGGCACCGTGGCCCGGCTGGGTACGCACCATGGACATAGCGCTCGAGCAGCTCGACGTCGCCACGATCGAGCATCCCGTCCGCGTCTTCGATCTTGCCTGCGGCAACATGCGATTCGAGAACTTTGCCGCCGGCGGCGCACTTTCCGCCAAGGGCGTCGACGGCGCAAACCCCTCGGCAGACGCCAGTTGCCCGTTTGAGTTCTATGGTGTTGACTCGTGTCAGGATTTGGCTATCGATGCGCACGGTCACGCCCTGCGCATTCCCAACCTGCACTTCCAGGAACTCGACGTACTCGATGCCCTCATGAAGCTCAACCCCGCCGAGACACCCGACGTGCTTTTCGACGCCCCGCTCGCCGACATCTCGGTCTGCTTTGGCTTTATGCACCACGTGCCGTCGTGCGAGTACCGCGTACGCGTGCTCGACGCCCTGGTGCGCCAGACGCGCCCAGGCGGCATCATCGCCATCAGCTTTTGGGAGTTTATGAACGACGAGCGCATGGCGCGCAAGGCCGTTCGCGCCGAAGCCCGCGCCGAGCTCACCCCGCCGTTTGAAAGTTACGATTCCGCGCAGTTTGAAGCCGGCGACCACCTCATTGGCTGGCAAAACGACCGCCACGCCTACCGCTATTGCCATCACTTTGACGATCAGCAGATCACCGACCTGGTGCGCGGCGTGCGCACATTCTACAAGAGCGGCGAGGTCCCCGTGCGCGAGCTTGAGCGCTTCCATGCCGACGGTCGCAGCGGCGAGCTCAACCGTTACGTGATTCTCAAGCGCCTGTAGGCATCGGCGACTTGCCGCCGAGCCGCACCGCAACTTTCGGGCAAGCTATGCCCCACCCTTTTCAACCCATTGATGGAACGTGCTGCCATGCGTTCCATACTCATGATCAAGGAGCCTCATGGGAGCCGTCCACGTTCGCACGCCTAAGAACTTTGTGCTCGAGGAGCGCCTGGAGCGCTACGCCGATGCGATTGAGACGAACCCCGAGGCCTATGCCGGAGATTGGCGCGAGGCTTGCGCGCCAGTTGGCAGCAAGCCCTTCGAACACCTTCACCTGGATCTTGGCTGTGGCAAGGGAACGTACCTTGTAGAGCGCGCGGCCCACGAGCCAAACACCCTCTTTATCGGTATGGACCAGGAGCCCATCTGCATCGCCTATGCCGCACAGAAAATCTGCGAGCAGGAGCTGTCCAACGCACTCGTCCTGCCCCGAGGCGCCGCATCGCTGCCGCAGCTGTTTGCCGCAGGCGAGCTCGATGCCATTACCATTAACTTTCCCACGCCGCAGCCCAAGGCCAAGTACGCCAAAAAACGACTCGTCCATGTCGACCATCTGATGCTCTACCGCCCGCTCTTTTCAGCCGGCGCCACCGTCACACTGCGAACCGACAGTAAGCCATTGCGCGACTACGCCCTGGGGCAGTTTGCCGCGGCCGGCTACGACACGCTTTGGGTAAGCGACGACGTCCGCCGCGACCATCCCGAGCATCCCGAGACCGAGTACGAATGCCGCACGCGCGAGATGGGTGCCGTCGTCTATGGCATTTGCGCCACACCCGGCGCGCAGCCCAGCAATGAACAGCTCGCGGCGGGCCGCGCGCAGGAGCAAAGCCTTGCCTGCTACCTGCCCGAAAACCTCGATGAGCTCACCTATGTACCTCTGGGCATGGAAGAGGCCGTCGAGAACTTTAGAAACCGCGCCCGCAAAGGCAAGAAGCGCCTGCCGCAAGAGTCCTAGGGGCTTCTGATGGTCGCGGCGTCGGCAAACAAGCGCAAATTGGCGCCAGCGAACGGCCCTCAAACCTAAGTGAGTAGACTTTTTTGCAATAGCCAGGCACAGCCCGCATAGCGAAACATAAAACCGCAGGTAGAACCCTTGCGCAAAAGTCATGTGCTCGCAATATCGCAAAAAGTCTACTCACTTGGCTAGCGACTACACTAAACGGCTGGGCAGAACGCCCATTTCCTGCATTTTCTTGCCTGCGAACGCATCGATGCGACGCTACGCCATAATAGTTGGCGGACAATCGCGAGAGAAAGCAAACACATGGCACAGACCGCGACAGATATCGCCGCCAGCACCGTCCCCGGTGCCGGAGCCGCCAGTTCATTCTCGGGCGGCACGGGAACCGAAGCCGAATTCGGCTCACTCGGTGCGCTCTCCCCCACCTGGTGGGAGCCCGAGGACGGCAGCGAGCCCGAACCGTGGCTCACGCCCGACCAGGCCTTCGAGCGCTTCTTTGAATGGACGAGCGATCGCGGTATTGAGCTGTGGGACCACCAGGAAGAGGCCCTCATGGATCTAGCCGCCGGCGATCACGTCATTCTGGGCACGCCGACCGGATCGGGCAAGTCGCTTGTCGCGCTGGGCATGCTCTTTATGGGCATGGCACAGGGCAAACGCTGCTATTACACGGCCCCCATCAAGGCTCTGGTCAGCGAGAAGTTTTTCGACCTTGTGCAGGTGCTCGGCCGCGATAACGTCGGTATGATCACCGGCGACACGCATATCAACACCAAGGCGCCCGTCATCTGCTGTACGGCAGAAATCCTCGCCAACGACGCACTACGCGAGGGCGAAGATGCCGATGTTGGCTGCGTCGCCATGGACGAGTTCCACTACTTTGCCGACCCCGATCGCGGTTGGGCCTGGCAGGTGCCGCTGCTCACCCTGCCTCACACGCAATTCATGCTCATGAGCGCCACGCTCGGCGATGTCACTGCCATCGCCGCCTCACTCGAGGAGCACACCGGCGCTGCTTGCGACTTGGTCGTCGACGCCCCGCGTCCTGTTCCGCTGAGTTACGACTATGTGACGACCTCCCTCGAGGGCACGGTCGAGCTCGCCATGCGCCGCGACGAGGCCCCACTCTATATCGTGCACTTTAGCCAGGATGCCGCACTTGCGACGGCACAGTCGCTCGCCAATTTTGGCATTGCCAACAAGGAGCAGCGCGAGGCCATCAAGGAGGCGGCCAAGGGCACGAGCTTCTCGACGGCCTTCGGCAAAATCCTCAAGCGCTTGCTCGGATGCGGCGTCGGCGTGCACCATGCTGGCATGTTGCCGCGCTACCGCCTGCTGGTCGAGCGCTTGGCGCAGCAGGGCCTGCTACCCGTCATCTGCGGCACCGATACGCTCGGCGTCGGTATCAACGTGCCCATCCACACCGTGGTGCTCACCGCGCTCACCAAGTTCGATGGCTATAAGATGCGTCGTCTGCGCGCCCGCGAGTTCCATCAGATTGCCGGTCGTGCCGGCCGCTCGGGCTTCGATACCGAGGGCATGGTCATCGCCGAGGCACCCGAGCACGAGATCGAGAATGCCAAGCTTATGGCCAAGGCGGGCGACGACCCCAAAAAGCTCCGCAAGATTAAAAAGAAGAAGGCCCCCGAGGGCTTTGTCACCTGGAACAAGCAGACGTTCGAGCGCCTGATCGAGACGCAGCCCGAGACACTCAAGCCGCGCCTGCGCATCACGCACTCCATGGTGATTAGCGTGGTCGAGCAGGGTGGCGATGCCCGAGCCCGCGTACACGACCTCATCGAGACGAGCCTGCAGACCCCCGAGGAAAAGGCTAAGCTCGAGGTTCGTGCCGACGAGATCTTCGCCACGCTCATCGATTCCGGCGTCGTCGTGCGCACCGAGGTGCCGCCCGCACCCGACGCTCCGGCTGACGCCGCGCCGGACATCGACTACGCACTGACGGTCGACCTGCCCGAGGACTTTGCGCTCGACCAGCCGCTCTCGCCGTTTTTGCTTGCCGCGTTGGAGCTGCTCGATCCCGAGAGCGAGACCTATACCATGGACCTGATCTCGATGGTCGAGGCAACGCTCGAGGATCCCAAGCAGGTGCTGCGCGCTCAGGAGCGCGCAGCGCGCGACCGCGCGATGGCCGAAATGAAGGCTGACGGCGTCGAATATGAGGAACGCCTGGAGCGCATCCAGGATGTCACCTACGAAAAACCGCTCGAGGACTTGCTCGACGCCGCCTTCGACAAGTACTGCCAGGAAGTGCCCTGGGCAAACGACTACCAGCTCTCTCCCAAAAGCGTCCTGCGCGATATGCTGGAAAGCGCGAGCGATTTTAAGGGTTACATTCAAAAGCTCGGCATCGCCCGTTCCGAGGGCATTTTGCTGCGTTACCTGGCAGAGGCCTACCGTTCGCTCGACCGCACCGTGCCCATCGAGAAGCGCGACGAGCGTCTGCGCGACATTATCTCGTGGCTCGGCTTTGTGGTGCGCTCGGTGGACTCGAGCCTGGTGGACGAGTGGGAGAACGCCGGCAACCCGGCAGCCCTCGATGCTGCGCCGCCGCAGGGCATCGACGAGGTCGTGGCGGACCGCCGCGGCTGCACGCTGTTGGTGCGCAACGCGCTCTTCCGCCGCGTGACCCTTGCCGCCCGCGAGCACGTTCGCGACCTGGGCGAGCTCGACGACGACTGGGGCATGAGCGAGATCCGCTGGCAAAAAGCACTCGACGCTTACCACGAGCAGCACGAGGAAATCCTCACCGACGGAGATGCCCGCAGCGCCGCGATGTTTTCCATCGACGAGTCCGACGAGAAGACCGCGCACGTATGGCACGTGCACCAGATCTTTGCTGACGAGGATGGCGACCACGATTTTGGCATCATGGGCGATGTCGATCTGGACGCCACGCAAGACGGCGGCGAGGTAATCTTCAAGAACTACCGTGTCGGCTTTATCGAGGACCTGCTCGAGGACTAGCCGGGCGCAATGGGACGAAACAAAGCGGGGTCGCTGGCAACATCGCCAGCGGCCCCGCTTTTTGCGCGATACGCTATCCCCTACTCGGCATCCTCGACCTCATACGAATCCGCCTCGGCTGGCTCATCGTTCGTCTCTGTCGCGGCCCCGCGCGCCTCGTCAAACGCTGCTTTCATGGTCTTGTTGCCCCACGTGAGCTTGCGAATGGTAAGATCGTCGGCTTTCTTGTTGGCAAGGCGCAGATTGTTCTCGGAGGACAGCAACGCCTCCTTGGTTTTCTGCAGATGGCTAATCGTCTTGTCGATCTCATCGATTGCCGTTTGGAACTTGCGGCTCGCGATCTCGTAGTTGCGGCCGAAATCGTTCTTGAACTTCTCCATCTTGGCTTCGAAGTTCGTGACATCGATATTCTGCTGCTTGTACTCCGCCAGCTCCTGCTTATAGCGAAGCGAACCCATGGCGGCATTGCGTAGCAGCGTAATGATGGGAATGAAGAACTGCGGGCGGATCACATACATCTTCTCGTAGCGATAGCTCACGTCCACGATTCCCGCGTTGTAAAGCTCGCTCTCGGGCTCGAGCAGCGTGCAGAGCACCGCGTACTCACAGCCTTTCTGGCGACGATCGTGATCGAGTTTCTTAAAGAAGTCCTCGTTTTTATGCTTGGTCGCGGTCTCGTCGTTCTCGTTTTTCATCTCGAACATAATCGAAATGACCTCGTTGCCGCTCGCGTCGCGCTCACGGAAAATGAAGTCTCCCTTGGTGCCCTCGGATGCATCGTTATCTTTCTCGAAGTACGCATTGGGAAACGCCGTCATGCGCAGACGGTTAAACTCGGTCTCGCAGTGCTGCTCGAGCGACTCGCCCACCATCTTGGTGGACAGGCGAACCTTCATGTCCTTAAGGCGCTCAATCTCTTCATCCTTGTAGCGAATCAGGTCATCGCTCGCGCGCTTGGCCTGCGCAAGCTCGAGCTCGTGTGCCGCCTTGGCTTGCTCCTCGCGAGAATCGCGCACCGCCAGCTCGCTCGTCAGTTTGGCACGTGCCTCATCGCGCTCTCGCTCCGCCGCGGCGACCGCCTCTGACAGGTTCATTTTTGCCATCAGTTCCTGCTCGCGCAGCTGGGCACGCAGGCCCTCGGCCTCTTGCTCGGACTGAGCCTTTGCGGCGGAAAACTTCTCTTGCACCTTCGCGCGATAGTCAGTAAGCGCGCGCTCGGCCTCGCTGCGAGCGGCATCGAGCTCACGCTGCGACTCTGCCGCGGCAGCGGCAAGCGCCATCTCCTGGGCCTTGTCCGCCGCGGCGATCCTGGCCTGCAGCTCGGCAATCTGAGCGTCGCGCGCGGACAGGTCGTTTTGAGCAGCATTGCGTGCCGCCGCCTCGGCAAGCCTGGCTTCATCATCTTTGCGCTCCAACTGCGCACGTAAATTGTCGATCTCGCGCTGAAGCTCGGCATTCTCCTTTTGAGCATCGGAACGAGCCTCAACCGCCGCGCGCTGACTTGCACTCTCGCGCTCTGCGGCAGCGCCTTCGAGCTTGGCGCGCAGCTCGGCAAGCTCAGCGTCGCGCTTGGCAACCTCTTGTGCCAGCTGCTGAGCTGCAGCGTTCTTCTGCTCGACAAGCTGAGCGTCGCGCTGAGACTCTGCCTTTTGCAAAGCAGCCGTCGAGCGCGAGCGCTCAAGCTCCAGTGCCTGCTCGCCCTCGCGCTGGACCGCCTTCACGCGCTCATCCAGGTCGCGCGAGAACTCGGCATCGCGCACCTGCTTAACGATATCCGCATAGCCGGACGCATCGACCTTAAAAACTTCGCCACAATGCGGGCACTTGATCTCGTTCATAGCAGCTCCTCGATGGACGCAAATTTCAACCGCCTACACTCTACCGCGCCGCACGGACAAAAAAGGCGCCGCTGCCATAATGGCAACGGCGCCAGAACCACCACAAAGGCGACTGTCCCCTTTGTGGTGACTTGGGTCCTTACAGGTCGCGGTAGTCGATCAGGCGAAGATCGGATTGAGACTCGAGCCAAGCGCGAAGCTCGGGGTCGATCAGTGCATCGACTTCCTTGGTACGATCGGTCGTGAGCGAGCTGTTCTCCAGGATAAAACGATCGAGATAACCCGGATGGCACACAAAGACGACCGTCTCGCCGTCCACCATCCCGCGAACCGTCTGCATGATTGCCTCTTTGGGCTCGTAGCCCGGCTCCATCGAGCGCATCACCATGCGCAGATCAGTATCTCCGCAATGCACCACAGCCGCGGGGTCGAAGCTCGCCTTTTGCTCCTTAAGGCCCAGCTCCTGAGCAACCGCCGAGATCGCTCGGTTAAGGTTTTTGCTCATGACGGCATGGGCCTCAAAGTAATCGGGCTCGCGGCCCACGATCTCGACAAAGCGGTCATGCTGCGCGCGGATCTCGATGCAGGCCTCGTCGAAGTCTATCAACTCCTCGCCGCGCTTAAAATGATCGCGGAAGGTACGGCTGCTATGGAACTCATCACTCTCGTTGAGCATGCTCGGAATGAGCGCCGGGTCGGCACACGGCTTGCCCAGGCACACGTTGGTATGCTGACCCACCGCAATGCCGGCATCCGCCACGAGCGACCAGCCACGCTCGGCCTCGGGCATATTGGGCATAAGTCCCGCCGAGCGCACCAGGCCCTCATTGATACTGCGGGCAATCCCCAGGTTAACGGCATACGAATAACCGATATCATCGGCACGAATGAGCAATTGCTTCATATTGACCCCCATCTACGGAAAGGGACACTTGAAGCGCAGCCAAGTGCCCCAGATAATTGTCCTACCGAACGGATGCTTTAGGCTTTGGCGGCAGCAGCGTCTTCGTCGAGCTGCTCCTTGGTAAAGCCAAAGAAGTAGGCGATGGCAGCGGCGGCAACAAATGCAGTGCCCGATGCAACGCAGCCCCATACGAGATTAGCAGTTCCGCCTGCAACATAACCTGTAATACCAAGGATATTAGTTGCGCCCAAAACATACGTGGTCACATTAGTGAGAGCCGCGATCAGGCCGCCGATAGCGCCGCCCGCGACCATGGCACCCAGGCAGCGAGTATACTTAAAGCCGCAGCCATACAGCGCGGGCTCCGTCACGCCACCGACAATGCCGGAGAGCGAGAAACCAAGCATAGCGCCCTTTTCGTCGACCTCCTTAAGGCGCAGGAAGGCACCGAAGGCCATGCCCCACGTGGCGAACTGAGCGATAGCACCCGCGACCATAACGCAGGAGTCAGACCCTGAGGTGAGCACCTGCACAATGCCGAGGGCAATCAGAACCTGGTGCATACCGGTCATAACCAGGAACTCCCAAAGCGCGGCAATGGCGACGAGGGAGAGGATTGTGACGATGCCGCCAGCATTTCCGAGGCCGAACATAAAGTTGCCGACCAGGTCGCCCAGAATGGAACCAATCGGAGCTAGGGCGCACAGGGAAACGGGGGTCATCACAGCCATGGTGCACACGGGCACAAACACCGTGGAGAGCATGTCGGGGATGATCTTCTTCATGAACTTCTCGACGACCATCAGCACCGGCATAGACAGCAGCATGGGGAGCACGGTCGCAGAATAGTTGTTCAGCTGAGCCGGGAGCACGCCGTAAACCATCGTGGTCGTAGCACCAGAATCCGCAGCGGCGTTGACCAACGTCATGAACTCGGGGGCAATGAGCACGCCGCCGAGCATCATGCCGAGCGGCTGGCTGCAGCCGAGCTGCTTTGCGGCAGCCCAACCCAGATAGACAGGGAGGAAATAATAGCCGGCGTTGTAAATCCAGTTGTAGAAGAAGTTGTAGATGTCAGAATCGGCAGACCAGATACCGAGCATGCCGTCGCCGCAAAGTACGGCAAGTGTGCGGAACATGGCGGCGCCCATGATAATGGGGATCGTCATGCACATTGTCTTGGACAGGTAGTTAAGGGCCTTCTTGCCCGCAGTCTTGACCGTCAGTGGCTCCTTGGTGCCGTCATCGAGGTTCTCGTCAATGGAGCCTTCGCCCTTGACGCCCAGCGCAATGGCGGCGTCATAGACCTTCGGCACGTTCTGGCCAATGATGACCTGATACTGGCCGCCAGACCACTGTGCGCCCAGCACACCCTTGATCTTCTTAACTTCATTATCATTGGGAATGGACTGATCTTTGAGGTTCAGACGCAAGCGGGTCATGCAGTGCGTCGCGTTCGTCACATTGGAGGCGCCGCCGACGGCAGCGAGCACGTCCTCGGCAATCTTCTTGTTATCGACAGCCATGTCGAATCCCTTCTCTTCCAACTAAAGGCCGTGGGACTTCACGGCACCAAGACGCACGATTCCGCTCGCGCCTGCGCAGCGCGCGATACCAGTTGGCAAGAGATTGATTTGCATGTGATTCCCGGGTGGATCGACATGAAAAAAGCCCCGCGCACAACCGACAGAGACCCAATTATGGTCTCGGCAGAATCGGTAGTGCCTCTCGGAGCTGCGCCGTGAGTAACACCCAACACACGGCGAGTATATGCGGCAGATGCGTTCGTTGCGGCTCAGATTACCGACGAACGGTAGCAAACGACCCGCGAACGGTCGCCATGACGGAAAGGAAATACCAGAGAGCCTATTTATCCGAGTGGACAGAAGCCACGCGATTCACATGCATGATCAGATAGACGAGCTCCTCTTGGGCCAATGGCTCGCCAAAGGTCTCTTGAATCAGATCGTCGACACGGTGAGCGCAACGCGATGCCGCCGGATACTGCTCCACGAGCACGTCGTAAAGACCGGAGTTCTCGGTATCGATCGGCTCTTTCTTTGCCACGCGGTCGAGCAGATAGCGCACATGAGTGGCAAAGCGGGCAAAGGCGAACGACGAGCGATCGACCGTCACACCCAACTCTTCTTGAATAATCGCGACCGTCATATCGAGCAGTCGCTCCTCGTGCTGCTCGGCAAGCACGCGCCGCTCGCTCGGCTTAACCGATGCGTTGACAATCGACATGGCAATGCCCGCGGCCTCGCTTCGGGGCATACGCACACGGAAGCTTTTCTGGATGCCGCGAACAGCCAGCTCGCCCAAGCGGTATTCGATGGGATGCAGCTGCTCCAGATCGCGCTCGAGCGGCAACGACACCACCATGTGTTCGCGGGCGCGCTTAATGGCAAACTGGATATGGTCCGCCAGTGTAATGGGGAGGTTAGGGCTCAATTCGTACGAAAGCTGTCCGGTTGCGATATCAGCCAGCTGAGCAGAAAACTCCAGCACCTCGGGGTCGACCTCATCAATAAACGCCAGGTACTTTGAATCAATGCCGTAAAAGGTACGCGTGATGACATCCAGGTCGACCTCATGCGGCATATCGCCAAAGCCGATACCGCGACCCAGCGCGATAAGCTGACGCCCCGCGCCGTCTTCGCAGATGGCAGCGTTATGGTTAATGCGCTGGATAGCCCTCATGGATTCATCGCTCCTACTGAAACGCGCCGCACAGACCATCCGCGCGGCGCGTTCATTCTACCTGCACTTACAGCTACAGTCCAAAGAAGCCTAGGATTTGGTCACGGCTTACGGGCTTGTAGTTGTTGGCATCGAGGCCAACGTCGTAGCGCAGGACCGGGCGCTCGCGATCGCGGTTGCGCGCGTTGGTGCGGTCTCCCCTGCTGTGGATATGCCCGTGCAACATGATGGCGCCACGCGCCTTGCCGTTCCAGCTGAGCATGGGGTAATGGCTCATTACCAGGCGATGGCCCTTCGCGTAACCGGGGGCGACCTCCAGATAATCGCGCACCTCATCCCAAATGTGCGGCGCGTCTGGATCTTCCCAGTCGCCGTCATGGTTACCGCGGATGAGCGTTACGTTCTGACATTCGATGCGCTCGCGCAGGCGCACCGCCTCCGCCAGGGGCAAACGATAGGTAAAGTCTCCCAAGATATAGAGGCGGTCGTCCACAGCCACGCACTCATTGATGGCATCGATGACCTTGCGGTTCATCTCCTCGACCGAATCAAACGGTCGATCCATGTCGTGCAAGATATTCGTATCGCCCAGGTGCAGGTCGGCGGTAAACCACATCATCGTCTCTGTCCTCATTTCGCAACGCGTATAAGACCTGTTTAGTATACAGACGCGGCGATGAGACAGTCACCCAAAGAGCCCGCCGAACAGACCTCGGCGACGCTTGTCCTGCTTTTTCGAAGCGTCATCCCGCGTCTTCTTGCCCTGCCGCTTCTTACGGTCCTGCTCCAACTCATCGTCATCGAGTAGCATATCCTACTCAAACGGATCGTCTGTCAGATCGAACAGGTCATCGTCATCAAACACGTGCGCCTCCATTACCGATTAGCGAGCATCCACAACGTAGTTGAGAAGTCTACGGGCCCGTGCGGACACAAATTCATCCTGTCTGCGTCTTTCAATCGTTTGCCGCAACGCTTGCGCAACGGAACGCTTGCAGATAAGATGGGAACACGGATGGCACCGGTGGCAGCGGGTCTTGCCAACTCCGATACACGTTTTCATCGTGAGAAATGGCCGTCTTCGCTTACGCGGGGGCGGCCACTTTGTTTATCCCTATGTCATCTGATTCTAATGCACAAACATGCGCACGAACTTGCGCTTCCAGCTTGCGTAAGGGGCATAGCGGAACGGCACGTCCAGCCACGTTGCCTTGTTCACGATGCTCTTCTTGTGGCTAAACGTATCGAAGCTCTCGCGTCCATGGTACTGTCCCATACCGCTCGCCCCCATGCCGCCAAAGCCCATATGGCTCGTGGCCAAATGCATAATGGTGTCATTAACACAGCCACCACCAAAGGGCACGTAACGCACAAAGCGCTGCTGAACCTCACGGTCTTGGCTAAAGATATACAGGGCCAGCGGCGTCGGACGATCCGTAATAAACGTCTCGGCCTCGTCTAGGCTCTCAAACGACAGCACCGGCAAGATGGGGCCGAAAATCTCCTCCTGCATTACGGCGTCCTCAGGCGCCACGCCGTCCAAAATCGTCGGTTCAATCTTGAGCGACGACTCGCGCGCGGTACCTCCCAGCACAACCTTGTCGGGGTCGATCAGCCCGCGTACGCGCGCGAAATGCTTGGCGTTGACAATATGACCGTAATTCTCATTGTCGAGCGGATGCTCGCCAAACATGCGGCGGGCCTCCTCCTTGATGAGGTCCAGCAGCTCGTCGTGCACGCGCGCATCGACCAGCAGGTAGTCGGGCGCCACGCAGGTCTGCCCCACGTTGAGCCATTTACCAAAGGCGATACGGCGTGCCGCGACCTTCAAGTTAGCCGTCGCATCCACGATGCAGGGACTCTTTCCGCCCAGCTCAAGCGTCACGGGTGTGAGGTTTTTACTTGCACGCTCCATGACGAGCTTGCCGACCGGAACGCTACCGGTAAAGAAGATCTTGTCCCAGCACTCATCGAGCAACGCTTCGTTTTCGGCACGCCCGCCTTCGACGACCGTCACCAAGCGCGGATCAAATGCCTCTTCACAGATTTGCTTGAGCACCGCGCTCGATGCCGGAGCATAGGCGCTCGGCTTGATGACCACGGTATTGCCCGCGGCAAGGGCGCCGGCGAGTGGCTCGAGCGTCAGTAAAAACGGGTAGTTCCACGGAGCCATGATGAGTGTGACGCCATAGGGCACGGACTGCGTCTTGCACACACTCACGGCGTTGGCGAGGTCACACGGACGCAGGCGCGAGCGACTCCATCGAGCCACATGCGCAATCTGATAACGAATCTCGGAAAGCGAGGTGCCGATCTCGCACATATACGCCTCGTCATGCGACTTTCCCAAATCGGTCTTGAGCGCATGGGCAATATCGGCCTCGTGGGCCCGCACCGCATCGCGTAAACTCACGAGCGCACGACGTCGAGCATCGACATCAAACGTGGCGTGCGTCTTAAAATAGGCGCGCTGATCGGCAACGATGCGCGCGATTTCCTCGGTGTTCATGGGCCCTCCTAGTTCTCGTCTTCAAACATACCACCCGCAACGACCTCGTACATATGCTCGAGCTCCAAACGGTCCATTAAAAGCGGAACGGGGTACAGGGGATTGGCCTCGGCATCGGCATGCGCCGCCATCTCAGGAATGTCGGAGCGGCGAATGCCCGTCACATATTTGGGTATGCCCAAGGCGGCGTTCATGCGGTCGACCCAATCGATAAAGGCCTCAGCAGCCACGTTGTCCAGCGCATTAGCCGGCGCAATGCCGGCCATGCGGGCGAGATCGGCGAGCTTGGGAGCAGCAGCTTCGCCATAGGCGCGAAGCATGTGCGGCAGGATGATGGCGTTGGCCAAGCCGTGGGGAATCCCGTAACGCCCGCCCAGGCTGTGCGCGATGGCATGGACGTATCCAACATAAGAGCGCGTAAAGGCAACGCCCGCTTTATACGCCGCCGAAAGCATATTGCGGCGCGCACGCATGTTGCCACCGCACTCATAGGCCTCGAGCAAATTGTCGTGGATGAGCTGCACCGCCTGGCGCGCCATCTTGCGCGTATAGGGCGTGGTGCTGCGCCCGATAAAGGCCTCGACGGCATGTGTCAGGGCGTCCATGCCCGTTTGCCCCGTAATGGAGGCGGGCAGGCCGCGCGTAAACTCGGGGTCGTGCACCGCAAAGCGCGGGATCAGCACAAAGTCGTTAATGGGATACTTGTAGTGCGTCTCGTCGTCGGTAATTACCGCTGCAAGCGTGACCTCGCTTCCCGTGCCCGCCGTGGTGGGAACGGCGATGAGCAGCGGCAGGCGACGATGGATACGCAACAGGCCGCGCATCTTGTTGATGGGCTTCTTTGGCTGCGCGATGCGCGCGCCCACGCCCTTGGCGCAGTCCATGGCCGAACCGCCGCCAAAGCCGATAATGGCCTGGCAGGCGCTCTCTCGATACAGAGATGCCGCTTCCTCCACGTTTGAGACCGTGGGGTTCGCACATGTTTCGGCATAGACCGCAGCGCTAATTCCCTTGGACGCGAGCGCTGTCTCGAGCGGTGCCGTGAGCCCCAGACGGGCAATGCCGGGATCTGTCACGATAAGAACATGGTGTATTGAACGCTTTTGAAGCACTGCGGGCACTTCCTCAGCGTGCTCTAAAATGCGTGGCTCGGTATAGGGCAGCACCGGCAATGCGATGCGAAAAACCGTTTGATACGTTCGGCACCAGGCGCGGCGGGCTAGATGCATAAAGGAAGCTCCTTCATTTGTTGATTGGTCAACATTTGCTCGACCGATTGTACTCATCGGAGGTCGCACGAGGTCTAGCAATCGTTAATCAATCAACATCTACACATGCTTAAATTGTTTTATTAAAAATCATTCCTAATAGGCTTCACATTCGGTCTCATTTATGGATAATAGAACTCGTCAAGACGCACGTCCGGAGAGGGCCCTTACGGGACCGGACGAGCGCACCATCGCCATCGATCGAAAGGATCGAATCATGAAGTTTGTTTGCCCCGTTTGCGGTTATGTGGAAGAGTTCGACGGCGACCAGCTGCCCGAGGATTTCAAGTGCCCCCAGTGCGGCGTTCCCGGCTCTCGCTTCCTGAAGCAGGAGGAGGGCCAGCTCGAGTGGGCTGCCGAGCACGTCGTGGGCGTCGCCAAGATGGAGGGCGTCTCCGAGGACATCGTTGCTGACCTGCGCGCCAACTTTGAGGGCGAGTGCTCCGAGGTCGGTATGTACCTGGCCATGGCTCGCGTCGCTCATCGCGAGGGCTATCCCGAGATCGGCCTGTACTGGGAGAAGGCTGCCCACGAGGAGGCAGAGCATGCCGCCAAGTTCGCTGAGCTCCTGGGCGAGGTCGTGACCGACTCCACCAAGAAGAACCTCGAGATGCGCGTTGAGGCCGAGAACGGCGCCACCGCCGGCAAGACCGATCTTGCCAAGCGTGCCAAGGCCGCTGGTCTCGATGCCATCCACGACACCGTGCACGAGATGGCTCGCGACGAAGCTCGCCACGGCAAGGCTTTCGCTGGCCTGCTTAAGCGCTACTTTGGCTAAGCCAACTGCCTGAGACATAACCTCTAGCTCGATGAGGCCCGGACCGCATGGTTCGGGCCTTCTTCGTGAACTTATTGCAGCTGCTCTTGAAGAACACTGAGCGACTGAGGGCTCAGGTCGTCGTATTGTATGAGGACGCGAGATGGAGCGTTCTTAGTCGATGCCCGATCAGCCGTCCACAGGCAGTCGGCGATGTTGACATAGGAAATACGAGCATCAGCGAGAGCCTTCGCGAAACTCTCCCCCGCCTTGTCCTCGGCCAGGGCAACAGCGCAGTAAAGGCCCGCGCCTGCATGCTCGATCGAGACCTCCCCTGCCGGAAACGCTTTCCGTACAAGCGCTGCCAGGCCATCGCGTGCCTCGCGAGCACGCACGCGCACGCGGTTCACATGCCGCTCGTAATCACCCGATTCCAGCAAGCGCGCTAAAGCGACCTGGTCAACAGAGCTCACCGACGAAGCGTAAAAACCAAGGT